>SYGN01000125.1 GCA_005799525.1 Opitutaceae bacterium
ATGCCGTCCGCGCGCCGGGCTCAAACGTCACCATCACCACCCGCACGTCCGACGAATACGGGGCGGAGGTGACCTCATCCAACCGGACGACCCCGGTAAAATAATCGGCCGGTCCCCGTTTCGTAGCGTTGGTCTGGGCGCGGGTAATGTTCATGGATGGGAGTAAGCGGACATCAGAGCTAACCTTCAACAGCGGGCGTGCAAGTGTCGCGCATCCACAAAATATTAAACCCCGCATCGTCGGCCCTACGACCTGCGGTTCGAACGTGACGACCGAACGTCAAACCCGGGCTCGACTACGGTCCGATTACACCCTGAGTCTTATCGTTCCGCGATCTCTGCGCCCTGTTCCGCTAACCTCCCCTCTTCTTCTGAACCCTCTTCTATCGTTTGTCGTCCGCGCTGCTCGCGCCTTCATTCTCTTCGTCGCCTGCGCCGCGTTGGCCACCGCCGAGGAGGCGCCCAAGGCAGGTAAAGCTGGCAAAGCGCCCGCTTCCACGACGGTCGGCCCGGCCATCGGGGAAAACAAGGCGCCGCCGGTTAGCCGAATCAAAGCGGCGAAAGATTTCCGCGTGGAGTTGATCTACTCGGTGCCCGGGGTCGAACAGGGCTCGTGGGTAAATCTCTGCGTCGACCCTCAGGGCCGCATTCTCGCGAGCGACCAGTTCGGCGGACTTTATCGTTTCACGCCTCCGCCGGCAGGCCGGGTCCTCAAGCGCGAGCAAATCGAAAAACTCCCGACCAACATTCGCGCAATCAACGGTATGCTCTGGGCCTTCGGGGCCCTCTACGTCGGCGTCAACGACCAAGAAAACAAGATTCCTTCCTGCCTATATCGCATCTCGAATTCAGCGGGCAGCGATCAACTCGACAAGGTGGAACTCCTGCGGAGCGTGGAGGCCCGCGGCGACCGTGGCATGCACGCTGTCGTACTCACGCCAGACGGCAAGGGCCTTTGTTTGGTCTGTGGTAACGGCGCGAAACTGACCACCCCCGCCGCGAGTTCACCCGTGCCTGCGATTTGGGGCGAAGATCACCTCCTCCCGCGCATGCCTGACGGACGCGGGTTCATGCGCGACGTCCTCGCGCCGGGTGGAATCATCTAACGCGTCTCTCCCGACGGCAAAGATTTCGAGGTCTTCTCGTCCAGCGTCCGCAATATCTTCGACGCCGCTCTCAATCGCGACGGAGAGCTCTTCACCTCCGACGCCGACATGGAATACGACTTCAACACGTCTTGGTATCGTCCGACGCGCCTCAATCACGTCGTCAGCGGCTCCGAGTTCGGCTGGCGCAACGGATCCGGCAAACGCCCCGGTTTCAACTCCGACAATCTTCCAGCCGTCATCGACATCGGGCCGGGATCACCCACCGGCACCACCTTCGGCTACGGCGCGAAATTTCCCGCCCGATACCAAAAATGCACTCTTCATCCTCGATTGAAGCTGGGGCAAGCTCCACGCCGTGCACCTCGAACCCGACGGCTCGACCTACCAGGCCGTGCGCGAAGAATTTCTCTCGGGCGCTCCCCTGCCCCTCACGGATGCCGTCATCCACCCCGGCGACGGCGCGATGTGTTTCGCGATCGGCGGTCGCCGCGTGCAGTCCGGCCTCTATCGCGTCACATACACCGGCACGGAGTCCACCGCCCTCGTCGCCGCAAAGCCGACCACCAGTCCGGCGCGTGATATCCGTCATCGATTGGAAGCCTTGCATGGTAAAGCCGATCCACAGGCACTCGCCGTCGCCTGGCCGCACTTGGGCCATGCCGACCGCTTCATCCGCTGGGCCGCGCGCACCGCCATCGAACACGTCCCGAGCGCGCAATGGGCCGACCGCGCACTCACCGAAAAGAATCCTTCCGCCCGGATGGAAGCCCTGCTCGGCCTCGCCCGCATCGGCGGCATCAGCCCGCCTCATCGCACGAGGGAAAGCCCGCCCGTGGACACCGAGCTCGGTAAGAAAATTCTGGGGGCACTCGTGACCGCGGATTGGCAAGACCTTGACGGCGAACGTCGTGCCATGCTGGTGCGCACCGCCGAGATCACCCTCCACCGCTTCGATCTGCTACCCGGCAAAGACACCGCAGCCCTGTTGGCGAAACTCGACCCGCTGTTTCCCGCCAGCACGCCCGAACTCAGTTGGCTGCTTTGCGAAACGCTCGTCTATCTACGCTCGCCGACGGTTGCAGCGAAGACCATGGCGTTGATCGCCGCCGCCCCCACCCAGGAAGAACAGATCGAATACACCCGTTCGCTGCGCATGCTCGCCACCGGCTGAACGACCGCCACCCGCACCGCCTATTTCGAATGGTTTCTGAAAGCCGCCAATTTCCGCGGTGGCTCGAGCTTTTCCAAGTTCATCGAGTTCATTCGCAACGACGCCGTCGCCACCCTCACGCCCGAGGAGCGCACCCCGTTCGCCGCAGTCCTCGAAAAGAAATCTACCCGGCGCAGCGCGATCGAAAATTTCGGCGATGTTTTCGCCGGGCGCACCTTCAAGAATTGGACGCTCGATGAACTAGCCTCGGCGGCTGATCGCGGTATGAAAGGCCGCAACTTCGACAATGGCCGCAAAATGTTTGGCGCCGCTGCCTGCTTCGCCTGTCACCGCTTCGGCAACGAAGGCGGCATGACCGGACCCGACCTCACGGGCGCCGGCGGTCGCTACAGTCCGCGGGACTTCCTCGGCCAGATCATTAACCCGAGTAAAGAAATCAACGAACAGTTCGTGCCTTCCGTGCTGACCAAGAACAACGGCGACACGGTCTACGGCTCCGTCGTCAATCTCAACGGTGACACCGTGACGATCAACACCGAGCTGTCCGATCCCGATCAGCGCGTCTCCGTGGATCGCAAAGAACTGAAAAGCATCGAACCTTCGAAAGTCTCGCCGATGCCGCCGATGCTGCTCTCGTCGATGAACGAATCTGAAGTACTCGACCTCACCACCTATGTCCTCAGCAGCGGCAAGCGCGACCACGAGATGTTTCGAGCGCCCAGCCGCTGATCTGTTGCGCGGAAACCGCCCGCGCGGGGCTTCACGACAGCGTGCCCTCGCGCCGTCCCCGGCCCTGGTACATCGCGAGGAAAAAAACGAGCACGACGGCTGACGCCGCCGAGAGGCCGCCCCAAAACAGCGTCCAATGGGTGTGCTCGCTCGTGGTGCAGGCTGCGAACCACGCACCGGTGCCAAGATAGCCGATCAAGCTCCCCAGCCCGCTGTTCATGAGCGCCATCAGGGCTTGGCCGCGCGCGCGCCACGCGGGATCGACTCGCCGATCGAGATAAATTTGCGCGGTGATGATCACCAAAGTAAACGAGGCCCCATGCAGCACGACACCCGCGACGACGCCCCACTGCGTCCCCATCGCAGCGAGCCCATAGCGCAACATCCCGAGCGTCAACCCGCACGCCAAAATCCATTTCAGCCGCCAACGCAACAAGAGCGTCCCGAGCGCCAAAATCGCGATCACCTCGGTGATTTGCCCCAGACTCATCCAGGCCGTCGTATGCACGAGGCCGAGTCCCTTTAAGTTTGGCGGCGTGTAGGGATAGAACGCCGCCAGCGGAATCGTGAAGAACGCCGTGGTTAGAAACACCACGCGATGGTCGCGATTGCGCAGGAGCGTCAGCGCATCGTAGCCCAGCCGCTGCGTCCACGTGAGCCCCTCCACCGCTTTAGGCGTCGCGAGCGCTGGCAGCCAAAACGTAAAGACACTCACCGCCAGCCAAGCCACCGCCCCCCCGTATCCAGCCAAGCTGGACTGATCCGCCCCAAGCGCGCTCACCAGCAAACAACCACCCATCCAGCCCAGCGTCGCCATGGCCCGAATCGGCCCGAACTCCTTCTTCGCATTCGCCAGCCGAGCAAAGACAATCGTCGACGCGATACTCCACGTCGGTGACGAGCAAAACGCGTGCAGCAAAATCAACCCGAGCACGACCCCGGGCTCAGCCCCAAGGCGGATCGCCGTACTCGCCAGCGTCATCGCGATCGCGGTGGCGAGGGCCAACCACCTCAACACCTTCACCGGCGAGGCGTGGCGATCAGCCACCGCGCCAAATAATAACGGCGACACAAACGCCGCCACCCCCGAGGTCGCGAATGCATACGGCCGGATGTGGGCCAAACCATGGGCGTCGAGCACTGAGCTCAGCGGCACGAACCACATGCTCAGCGCCGCGCCCTGGAGAAGAAAAAGGCCGATGAGTTCGGCATACTCCGCACGACGGATGGTGGTCAGCACGCGCGGAGCACACACCGCCCCGCCCTGAGTTCAAGCCTCGGAAATTAAAAACCGGTGCGGACATCTCTCCGAGCGCAGGCCACGCACGGACGTTCCGGGGGTTTGCTCGGCGACACATAGATTGACCGGCGTCGCCGAGAACTCCCATGCTGCGAGCCCGGTTAGCCCTTCACTCCTCGCACGTAACTCATTTCATCCGATGCACCGTTTCCTGCTCCTGCTCCTCTGCTTGGTCGGCGTCGCTGCTGCCCAAAGTATCTCCATCGAAGAGTTCGAACCCAAATCGACCCTCCGCGTCCCCGAGCACAAACCAACCCGCGCGAAGTTCCCGTTCATCGATGTCCACAATCACCAGCGCGACGTGACGCCGGATCGCCTCAAACGGCTGATCGAAGATATGGACAGCCTGAACATGGGCATCTTGATCAACTCGCCCGTCAACGGTGGCTCCGGTAAATGGGTCGCCAATGCCGTGACCGCCATGAAAGCGCACAGTGCGGCGCGCTTCGCGGCGATGACCAATATCGACACCTCAAATCTCGACGCCCCAGATTACTCGCAGCGCGCGGCGGCCCAATTAAAGGCCGACATCCAAGCCGGGGCGATCGGACTCAAGGTTTGGAAGCAGTTCGGCACCACCCTCAGCGACAGCCAGGGCCGCATTAAAGTGGACGACCCGCGCTTCGACGCGGTGTGGGCAGTCTGCGCGAAACATGGAATCCCGGTTCTCATCCATACCGCCGATCCGTGGGGTCTCTTCCAGCCAATGGACAAAAACAACGAGCGCTGGCTCGAGCTCAAGATTCAAACCCGGCGCAACCAATCCGAGCAAACCAACTACACGTGGGAGCAATTGATCGCCGAGCAGCACAACCTCTTCACTCGGCATCCCCAGACAATCTTCATCAACGCCCACATGGGTTGGCTCGCAAACAACCTTGATCGGCTTGCAGAGCTATTGGACCGCTTGCCCAACGTCTACGTGGAAATCGGCGCAATCACCAGCGACTTGGGCCGGCAGCCCCGCGCGGCGAAACGATTCTTTACCAAATATCAGGACCGCGTGCTGTTCGGCAAAGACGCGTACAACGTAGTCGAATACCACACCTACTTCCGGCTCCTTGAAACGGATGACGAATACTTCGATCCGATCCGCAAATACCACGGCATCTGGAAACTCTACGGCCTCGATCTGTCCGACGATGTCCTCAAAAAACTCTACTACAAAAACGCCCTGCGGATCTTTCCCGGTTTGTCCTCGGCCGGTTTCCCGTAGTCCTCTTCGACTGGCAACGCTCCCTCGACCGTCGCATTCCGCGGCCACCGACTCCGCCGTGGATCCCATTCCCAGGAACGTTCCAGCGTGGACGAACCCCGGTTTTTCTTAGAGCTGCCGCTCATCGCTGTGCCCTCTCGGCGAACAGGTGAAAAAGGCCGTGAGTGCCCCGAAACGTTAAACCCGAACGCGCACCCGCAGAGGAAAAACCGACGAGACCGCGGCCTCGCTCCGCGAGCTCGTCATAAGCGGGTGCGCCCACCAGCATCGCAGCATGAAGTCATGCAGGCACACGATTCTTCTCCTGAGTTTCCTGACGTCCGTCGCGATGGCCCAAACGAATCTGAACGACGTGCCGGCCGATCTGACCGTGCCACCGACGGAGGCCGTCGCGCCCGCAGCAGGAAAACGGGTGCGGGCCACCACCCCCGGCTGGGAAGCGACCGCGGTGCACCACACGCTCTATTTACCCGAAGATTGGAAACCACAGTCAACGCCCCTGCCCGTGATCGTCGAATACGCCGGCAACGGCGGCTACGCCAACCGCCTCGGCGATACGAGTGACGGATCGGTCGAGGGCTGCCTGTTGGGCTACGGACTCAGCGCCGGCCGCGGTTTTCTGTGGATCACGCTACCGTTTGTCGAAAGCCATGACGGACAGAAACGAAATGCCACCAAGTGGTGGGGCGACGTCGCCGAGACGAAGCGCTACTGTCTCGCGACGGTGCGAGACGTGTGTCGTCGTTTCGGCGGCGACCCGCAGCGCGTGGTGCTCGCCGGCTTTTCCCGCGGAGCCATCGCGTGCAATTACCTCGGTCTGCACGACGAAGAAATCGCGCAGCTCTGGCGCGGTTTCTTCGCTCATAGCCACTACGAAGGTGTCTTCAAACATCCCGCCTCCGACGAAAGCGCCTGGCCGCAGCGCCTGCGGCGGTTGGGCACACGGCCACTCTTTGTCAGCCACGAACTCAGCACCCAAAAAACCGCCGCCCTCCTCGCGGCGAGCGGCGTCACCGGTGATTTCACGTTTGTCGATTTACCCTATCCCAACCACTCAGCTCGGTGGGTCCTGTGCGACGTGCCTGCACGCCAACGGGCGCGGGAGTGGCTGCAGCGTGTGGTGCGGGCGGCGCCATAGCCAATCGGCCCACTACGAGTATTCACTGGCGACATTTTTGATCAAAAAAACGCCACGTCTTCAGAGGGAGTGTCACGTAATACGTGATACTTTTTGCTCATTTTTGCACACGGAGACGGCAACTCCGTTAGAAACTAAAGCCCACGCGGGCGACCTGCGCTGCGGTGCGCTCATTGCATTCTTCGACGTCCGTGAGGGTGAGGTCGGAACGCATGAGGGTTTTTTATTTTGCGTGCCATCGTTCCCAACGGAGAGGGCGACGACGCGACTGAGCAGACCGGCGCGTTCGCGCTGCTCCGAATCCTTGGCCAAAGCGGGCGTCAACCGACGAACGACTGCCGTGCACACCGCCGGACCGAACCCCCATTTCGGGAAGGCGACGGCGCCCGCCTCAGCGAAACACCCACCCGCCCGCATCTGTTCGAGCCGGGCTGGGAGCGCGCAAGCGCGCCCGCCGCGCGCGAGGCCATCGCCTATTCGCGTTTGCCAAAGTAGGCCTCGCACTCGCTCAGCATGCGATCCAGAGCGCGCGCTCACTTGGCCGGAAGGGGCGGTGCGAGCGAGGTCACGTAGGCGGCGATCGCCACGAAGTCTTCCCCGGTCAGATTAGCCACGACCGGTTGCATCAGCGGTGAAGATGCGCCTTTCGTTTCCCCTGCTGGAGATCATCCATCTGCCGCACTAAAGAACTCGGCGAGCGTCCGGCAATGCCCGGCACATCCGCCAAGCCCATCAAGTCCGGTCCGTGGCAGGTGCCACACGCCACCGTCTTGCCGGGAACAATCTTCCCTTCCGCCACGCTCATCCCACCCGTCGTCACCAAATGCTCTCCCCGCTTGATGCTGCCGGCGGGCACGTAGGCAACAAAGCCGGACCGCGGATTCCGTAAGACCTCGGACTGTTCTTTATCCTCAGGCGTCTCGATGATTCGTCCCGCAATGGGCTCGGTGCGGGCGCAAGAGAGTGTCAAAATAGATTCCCCTCGATCCGCGTCTTTGGCACGAGGTCGGTCTCGACCACGCGTGTCCACGGCGTCCATTTTATCGCGCCAAAATATTCCGCCGCCGTCCTGATCTCAGCGTCAGTCATCGCCTTCGCCAGCAACATCATTGTCGGCGTATTCGGTTTTCTTGGATCAGACGAAACGCGCAGGCCGTCGCGGAAATCCTCCATCTGCTGGATGAAATACACGACGGGCAAGCCGGTGACGGGTGCATTCTCCGGACGGCCTTTCCCAGTCGGCAAGTGACACGACGCGCAGCCCCGCGCCGCGTTGCCCACGCTCGGGGAACCGTGCGCGATGATCTGGGACAACGGCGGATGATCACCGCGAAACCAATCGATCACGTTGCCGAGGTCGCGAATATCCACCCGGGAATACATCGCACTGCTTCCCGCGACGCGCCGGAGCCTCGTTTGCACCAACGGGTCCTCGTTCGGCCGCAGAGCACGACTGGGCGGACTTTGCGGGACCGCCTTGTCGCCGGGGGCCGGTGGAGTGCTAAAGCCATACGCCCATAACGGCTCGGGTTCGCCCGCCGCACGCCCGGGCGTATCGCCCCAACCACTCCCGAGCGCAGCGAAGAGCATGGCGACCGAGAGTCGTCGGCTCCTGCGGGCGGGCTGGTCGCTATTTTCTGAGAGCAGTAGGCCCAAATCCAACTCCGCGTTGCAGCGCAAACGAGTTCGGGAAAGCGAGGATGTTTCCCGCGCGACCGAATGCACCGACGCGCCGCGGTCTCGCCCGCACCGCTCGTGGGCGATCGGTCAGTCCTGTGGGCCACGCTTCGTCCGGACCACGGTGCCGGCATCTCACGAGGGGAAATGGTTGCTCCGCTGAGTTATCCTCGGAGGCAGCCGGCCGGCCCGCTCGCGGCGAAGCGCGACCGACCGCGTCCTTCGTCTTCAAATACTCGCCGTCCGCGGGCATCTGCGCCTACTCCGCTGGCTGAGTCCGTTTCGAGTCCGCCGATCGATTCGAGTTCGACGGCTACCTCGGCTCGACTCGCCACACACCGTCTGCTCCGCTGAGCGTATGCTACTCCGTTTCTTATCCGGCTGGACCACTCTCATCGCAGTCGCCGCACCCACCTTCGCGGCGCTCTCACCCGTGGAGGAAAAAATCGTCGCCGCCGTCCGCGCGCAGTCAGGCAACTTCGCCCGCGACCTTGAGCAGGCCGTCCAAATCGACAGCGCCACCGAGAACCTAGCCGGTATCCGCAAAATAGCCGACGTCTTCAACACCCAACTCGCCGCGCTCGGCCTAGTCACAAAATTCATTGAATCGCCCGCGCCGAATGGTCGCACCGGTCACCTCGTCGCCGAACACCGTGGCACCAAGGGCCAACGCCTGCTCCTCATCGGCCATCTCGACACGGTCTTGCCCGGAGGAAATTTTCGGCGTGCCGGCGACCAAGCCTTCGGCTCCGGCACCAGCGACATCAAGGGGGGCGACCTCGTGATCATCTACGCGTTGCGCGCACTTCTAACGTCGGTGCCCTGGCTGACACCCAGATCATCGTTGTAATGACGGGTGACGAGGAGGCCGTGGGCCGCCCCGTGGAAATCGCGCGCCAAGCCCTCTTCGACGCAGCCAAGCGCAGCGACCTCGCCCTCGCCTTCGAGGGCGCCATCGGGAAAACCGGCACCATCGCCCGCCGCGGCAGCACGTCGTGGGAAATCGAAGTGCAAGGAGCCACGGGCCACTCGTCCGGCATTTTCTCCTCCGCAATGGGCGCCGGCTCCGTCTACGAAGCCGCGCGCATTCTCCAAGAATTTTACAATGAACTCCGTAAACTCGACGGGCTCACTCTGAATCCCGCTCTGATCGTCGGCGGCACCGAGACCGCGCTGAACCGCACCGGTGGCACGACAGCCGGGAAGACCAACATCACCGCGCAGAGCACGCTCATCCGCGGTGACCTCCGCACCGTGAGCGCCGAACAGCTCGCGACCGCCAGGGAAAAAATGACCGCCATCGTCGCGAAGAATCTTCCGCGCACGTCAGCGAAGATCACGTTCAGCGAAGGCTATCCCGCCATGGCTGACTCCGCCGCCAATCGCGGGCTCCTCGCCCAACTCGACCAAGCCAGTCGCGACCTCGGCTTCGGAGAAATCACCGCCTACGACCCGCGTTCACGCGGCGCGGGCGACATCGCCTTCGTCTCCCCTCCCCTGCCCGCCCTCGATGGCCTCGGCATCCGCGGCGGCGGTGCCCATGCTCCCACCGAATGGGCCGACCTCAAGACCGTCCCCGAGCTCGTGCAGCGCACCGCCCTCCTCATCTATCGTCTCACCCGTTGAGCCCAATACGTCTGGCCGTCCCGGATAGTGCCCTCAGAAAACGTCCCTGTCGCGCAACGGCACACCGGCACTCTTGACACCCCACTTCCCCGTTTCACCGTTTTTCGATGGGCTCGATCACCCTTAATGAAAAGTATGTCACAATGGGAAAACAAGTCCGGCGGGCAGGTGAGTCGCGAATTTCAATGGTGGTGAGAGATCGCGGACAGCCCGTCACCGTGCCCGCCATTCCGGCCCTGTGGCGTTCGCGGCGGCGAACCCGCACACTGTGGTCGGAATTCGCAGCCATAGGGCGCGTAAGCCTGCCCGCGATCTCGCTGCTGATTTGGACGCTGTGCGTGACGGCCGATGATTTCCTGCGCCACATCCCGCGGTCGCCAAACGCTCCGACCCAGAAGCTGAATCGAACGCCGTGCGCCGACGGCTCGAAGCCGTGACGCGTGCCCACGGCCCATGCCAAACCCCTTTCCCATGCTCACCTCACCTCTCCCTCAATCATCGCGTCGCCAATTTCTCACTACGTCCGTCGCCGCCGCGCTCGCCACCGCCGCGCTGCCGCACCCCGTTTTTTCTGGTGAGCCCATCGTCGCGCCCGCGGCTTCGGCCCCACCACCAATCCGCAACGCTTTCGCTTACCATTTTGCCATCGGCGAAATCGAGGCTTGGTCGATCAGCGACGCCAACTTGGCTTTAAAGGAGGGGCTGGGGTTGATGGAGCCTGCGGCGGAGCGCCCCGCCATGCATGCCGATCTTGTGGCCCGCGGCGAGCGTACCGACGTGCTCCCGCTCTACGTGAACATCCTCGTCGCCAAGCTCGGCCGTGAGATCGCCATTTTTGACGCAGGGTTCGGTGCCGGCAAAAACCCCGAAAGCGGTTGGCTCAACGCCTCGCTCGCCGCCATCGGCATCGCCCCCGAAAAGGTCACGCACGCCTTTCTCAGCCACGCCCACGGGGATCACATCAACGGTTTCGTCACCGGTAACCAACCCACCTTCCCCAATGCCGCCCTCCACTGCCTGCGCGACGAGCTCGATTTCTGGCGTTCGCCCGAACCCGACTTCTCCCGCTCCTTGCGAGCCAAGGGCCCCCTCCCCGGCATGATCAAGAGCAACCGCGCTAAATTCGACATCCTCCAACCCAACCTCCAGCTCCATCGCGACGGAGACGCCCTCTTGGGTGGGGCGGTCACGTTCGTTCCCGGTCGTGGTCACACCGCCGGGCACGCGCTCTTCCGCCTCCGCTCCGGCAAGGAATCGCTCCTGCATTTCATGGACGCCGCGCACCACCACACGCTCATGTTCACGAACCCGTCATGGGCAATCAACTACGACCACGAGCCCGCGCAAGCCGTCGACACGCGCAAGAAACTTTTCGCCGAACTCGCGACCACCCACGAACGCTCCTACGGCTTTCATCTCCCGTGGCCCGGCCTCGGCCGCGTGGCCCGCGCGGACGCCGGTTACACTTGGCAATCCGAGCGTTGGAGCTGGGGCATCTGACGGCGTGGCGGTTTCCAACCGCCGTATTTCCCCATCTCCCCGTCCGCTACGCCCCGCCGTTAATCCACCCCACCGATGAACCTATCGCGTCTCGTCGCCTGCCTGCTGGTCTGCACCTGCGCTCTCTTTCCGCCCCTGCCTGCCGCCTCCGCATCGATCGCCTACCCGGCCGCCCCCAACGGCCCGGGTGCCGGTCGCCACCTCGTGTTTCTCACCGGCGACGAGGAGTATCGTTCCGAGGAAGGCCTGCCGATGCTCGCGAAAATTCTCAGTCAACGTCACGGCTTCCGTTGCACGGTCCTCTTCGCCCTCAATCCCGACGGCACGATCAATCCCGACAACAACCGGAGCGTCCCCAACTCCGAGGCCCTCGATTCCGCCGACGGCATCGGCCTCGGCCTTCGTTTTCGGCCATGACCCGACGCCGCCATGGCGCGCTCGCCGTCGCCGTCGCCCGTGGCATCCCTATCGTCGCCCTCCGCACCAGCACCCATGCCTTTCGTTTTCCCGACGACAGCCCGAGCAGTTACAAGTCGTTTAGTAACTTCGGCCGTGCAGTCCTCGGCGAAAACTGGGTGAGCCAATGGGGTGCCAACCGGCGCGGCGCCACGCGCGGGGTGATCGAATCCGGCTCCGAGAGCGACCCGATCCTTCGCGGTGTCAGCGACATCTTCGGCGACTCCGGTGCCTACGAAACTCATCCGGTCGCCGGCTCCAAGATTCTCGCCCGCGGCCAGGTGCTCGCCGGCATGAAGCCCACCGTTGCCCCCGACACGCAGCAGCGCAAGAAACGCCACGTCGACGGCATCGAACAGGGTATCAACGATCCCGTGATGCCCGTCGCCTGGACGCGCAGCAATCGGAACCCCGACGGCAAAACCAACCGCGTTTTCTGCACGACGATGGGAGCCGCCACCGACCTCTCCAACGCGGGCCTCCGCCGGATGGTCATCAACGCCGTCCTCTGGGACTTTTCACTCGAGATCCCCGCTAAAACCGACGTCCGTTTCGTCGATGAGTTCGCCCCTGCATCCTACTCCTTCAAGGGCTACCGTCGCGGCCTCAATCCCGATGATCGTGCCCTCAATAGAGTCCTGCCGCCCGGCACACCGCCGCCCCCTTCCACTCCGCAGAAAAAATCCTGACGCTCCCTCTCCTCCCTTTGAAAAACCGGCTCATCTCCCTGTTCCTATTCTCCGTAGTTGCTTTCTCCGCACCCGTCTCTGCGGCCGAACCCAAACCCATTCGCGCCCTGCTCATCACCGGCGGTTGCTGCCACGACTACGGCCTCCAAGCCAAAGCGCTCACGGGGTCCACCGAGAAACTCGGCCCCATCACCTGGACCATCTTCAACGACGGCGGCTCAACCAAGAACGCGAAGATCAAACTCTACGCAGATCCCAACTCGGCCAAACCCTACGATGTCGTCGTCCACAACGAGTGTTTCGCCGACCTCGCCGATGCTGACTACACCCGCAAGATTACCAACGCGCACCGAGGTGGCACGCCCGCCGTGGTGATTCACCGCGCGATGCACACCTATCGCACCCTCGCGATCGATGATTGGCGCGAATTCCTCGGCGTCACGAAACGCAAGCACGACCACGAGGCCCACTACACGGTCACGCCGACCGCCGCCGCTAAGAACAATCCCGCCATGCGCGGATTTCCCGAGAAATGGGTCACGCCCATGGAAGAACTTTACATCATCGAAAAAACTTGGCCGAAGACCACCGTCCTCGCGACCGCCGTCAGCGAAGCCGACGGCAAGACCTACCCGTCGATCTGGACCAACGATTTCGCCGGCACGCGCATCTTCGGCACCACCTGGGGCCACGGCAACGTCACCTGGTACGATCCCGTGTTTCTCACCATGATCGCCCGCGGCGTACGCTGGGCCGCGGGCCGGGACAACTGACCCTCTTCGTTCCCAACGCCGTCCTCATGCCCCGCTTGACCCGCCGAGATTTCCTCGGCTCTGCCGCCGCCCTCGCCAGCTGTTCCCTCGTGAAGGCGTCCGCGCAATCGGCACCAGCCATCACCAACACGGGTCCCCTCCTCGGCCAAGGCGACTTCCGTTACCGCGTCGTGCCTGGCTGGGGCGTCCTCGATTCCACGACGACCGTCAAAGATTGCCACGGCCTCGCCCGCGATCACGCCGGCCACATCATTCTGCTGACGAATCACCCGGCCAACAACGTGATCGTCTACGACCGGCAGGGGAAACTCGTGAACAAGTGGGGCACTCGATTCCCCGGCGCGCACGGCCTCTCCCTCGTCACTGAAGGCACGCGCGAGGTTTTGTTTATCACCGACCTCGCCACCCACCGCGTCGTCAAAACCACTCTCGATGGCACCACGCTCGATGAGTGGCTCTGGCCCGAAGCGACGGGGAAATATGACAAAGCAGACCAGTATCGCCCTTCGTGGACGCTCCACCTGCCGAATGGCGAGTTCTACGTCCTCGATGGTTACGGTCGCGACTATATCGTCCACTACGGTGCGGACGGAAAATTCCGCCGCATCTTTGGGGGCGCCGAGGGCGGCATCACTCACTGGGGCCCACACGCCGGCATGATCGATCTGCGCCGCCCCGCCGCCCCTACGCTGCTCATCGCTATGAGCGACCAACAATATTTACTCAGCCTGGGTCTCGACGGCCAGAAACTCGCTCACGTTGACCTGCCCGGCGGCAATCCCCGCCAAATCCGCCAGCACGGAAAAAATTTCTTTGTCGCCCACCTCGCCGACAATTGGCCCAACGACCGCGCTAGTCGCGGGTTTCTTTCCGTGCTCGACGAAAATCTTCACGTCGTTGCCAACATCGCCGGCACCGCACCCGTCTACGACGACACCGGAAAACTTCAGCCGATGCGCCACCAAGAGGACGTTTTCATTCACCCCCACGACGTCCTCGTCGACGATGATGGCAGTATCTACGTCGCCCAGTTCGCCTCGAATCAGACCTACCCCATCAAGCTCGAGCGCGTGTAATCGGGCGGGGCGACACGTCCCCGTGCCCGCATTCCGAATACGCTACTGGCCACTCACCACCCAGTCGCCATGAGGGCACAAGCACGCGCGCGCCCATCGCGGACAACGAAGGCACTCCCTCACGGCAACCACGGATACTTCCGCGCGTCGGGTTTCCGCTTTTCGCGCTGCGCAGAGTGAAACTCCTTCGCCTCCTCGCTCATGTAATAAAGCAGCGTCGCATTACCCGCGAGTTCCTGGATACCCGCCTGCCCGTCGAGCTCGGCGTTGAATCCGCTCTTCAACAGCCGAATTGCCAAGGGGCTGTGCCCGAGAATTTCATGGGCCCATTTCACGCCTTCGGCCTCGAGTTCCGCAACGGGCACGACCTTATTGACCAACCCCATGTCGAGTGCTTCGGCGGCGTTATACTGCCGACACAGATACCAAATTTCTCGCGCCTTCTTCTGGCCGACCACTCGCGCCAAGTAGCTCGACCCAAATCCGCCGTCGAAGCTGCCCATCTTCGGACCCACTTGGCCGAAGATCGCGTTATCCGCCGCGAGGCTCAGATCGCACACGACGTGCAGCACGTGACCGCCCCCGATCGCGTAACCCGCCACCAGCGCGATCACGACCTTGGGCATCGAGCGGATGAGCTTCTGCAGATCCAGCACATTCAGCCGCGGCACCCCATCGTCACCAATGTAACCGGCGTGCCCGCGGACGCTTTGATCGCCGCCCGCGCAAAACGCGTACTTCCCATCCGTATGCGGTCCGGCTCCGGTGAGCAGCACGACGCCAATGGCCGGGTCTTCGCGCGCGTCGCTGAAGGCAGCGAACATTTGCGTGACCGTCTCCGGCCGAAACGCATTGCGCTTCTCCGGTCGGTTAATCGTCACCTTGGCGATGCCGCCAGCTTTGTGGTAAAGAATGTCGGTGTAAGTCTTCGCAACTTTCCAATCAGGAGTCATGGCCGGGGAGCGTGGAGTTTTCAGGCGAATTGTCCACCGGCCAGAGCAGTATCCTCTTTAGCAAGCTGATTTTTGCCCGCCCATAAAACTGCTTGGAGCCGCCCCCCACTTACGGGATACTCCACTTTTTTATGAGTGCTCCCTCGGCTACGCCAATGAAGACTGGGACACAAGCCGTGCTGTGCGTGGGTGCGCTCGGCGTCGTCGTTGGCGACATTGGCACGAGCCCCCTCTACGCCATGAAGGAGTGCCTCGCGCAGCTCGCACCCGGCGAACGCGCCGAGGGCGTACTCGGCATCCTCTCGCTCATGACGTGGGCGCTTCTCCTCGTCGTGTGTCTCAAATACATCGGCTTCGTCATGCGCGCCGACAACCGCGGCGAAGGCGGGATTTTCGCCCTCCTCGCCCTGAGTCACTCCAAAACCGATTCGACGAAACCCAACCGCAAGATCGGCTTCACCGTGCTGGTTATCCTGATCGGCGCCGCGCTCCTCTATGGCGATAGCGTCATCACTCCCGCCATTTCTGTGCTCAGCGCCGCCGAAGGCCTGAAGGGCTTCAGTCCCGCCTTCACTCCCTACATCACGACCATTGCGTCCATAATTCTCGCCGGTCTTTTTTGGTTTCAACGCAAAGGTTCCAAAACCATCGGAGGTATTTTCGGCCCTGTGATGGTCCTCTGGTTCCTCACCCTCGGGCTGCTCGGGCTCTGGCGAATCAAGGACGCCCCGCAGGTCTTTGCCGCGCTGAACCCGCTCCTTGGCTTCGAGCTCCTCATTTCACATCCCGGCGGGGCCATTATCATCCTTGGTTCGGTCGTGCTGTGCGTGACCGGTGCCGAAGCGCTTTACGCCGACATGGGCCATTTCGGACACCGCGCGATTGGGCAGGCTTGGTATTTTTTCGCCTTCCCTGGCCTCCTGCTAAACTACTACGGCCAAGGTGCCTACGTCATCGGCCACCCTGATTCGACCGCGAATCCCTTTTTCGCCCTCGCCCCGCCCGGCTGGGGCCAGCTCGCACTCACCCTGCTTTCGATCGCCGCCGCCATTATCGCGAGCCAAGCCGTGATCTCTGGCGCGTATTCCCTGACTCGCTCAGCGATCCAACTCGGCTACTTTCCCCGTCTGACGGTCACACACACCAATGCCGACCAAGTCGGTCAAATTTATGTGCCGTTGATCAACACCGCTCTCGCGCTAGCCTCGATTGCCGTCGTCCTCAACTTTGGTTCTAGCGACCGCCTCGCCTCCGCCTACGGCATCGCGGTCACCGGCACGATGATCGTCACAACCTACGCGTTTTACATCGTGATGCGCCACTCGTGGAAATGGCCCCTCTGGCGCGCCCTCGCCCTCTGCACTATCTTTATGTGCATCGATGCGGTCTTCTTCGTCGCCACGTTGCACAAATTCATGGACGGCGGCTGGCTCCCGATCGCCATTGCCGCAGCGGTCATCGCCATCATGCACACGTGGAAATCCGGGAAGACGGAAATTTTCCGCAAAGTCTACGCCAACGAAATCACCGAGGCTGAGCTGTGCAACATCGCCGCCAGCAAGCACGTCATCCGTGTCCGCGGCACGGGTGTTTTCATGGCCGGAAATCCCCGCGGCACTCCCCTCGTCCTGCTCCATCACGTCAAAGCCAACAAGGTCCTCCACGAAATCGTCGTGCTCCTCAGCGTCACCGCCAAGGAAGTACCCCAGGTGGCCGCTAGCGACCGCCTCGAAGTCCGCGAAATCGGCGAAGGCGTGTGGCGCGCCGTCGCCCACTATGGCTACATGGAATCACCCGACGTCGCGTCCCTGATCGAGCGCATTCGTGACGCCGGCGTGCCGCTAAAGCCCAACGAGGCGACCTATTATTTCAATCGCGAGATGATCATCACCGGTGGCGAAGCCGACATGTGGGAGTGGCAAAAACACTTCTACGGCTTCCTTAGCCGCAACGCCCGCCAAGCCCGCGACTACTACAACCTCCCCCCGATGCAGATCATCGAGGTCGGTCTCCCCATCCAATTGTAAAAGCTGGCTGGGCGCCGACTGCAGGCGCGCGTCTCCCTGTTCGCCCTAACCCAGCACCGCCGCGACGTCGGCGAACAACTGCTTCCGCATCGCCGCATCGGCCTGGCGATCCGTCGGCACCTCCAGCGCGCGAATCCCACTCGCCGGCAGCGTAGTCACCAGTTCCGTGAAATGCGCCCAGTCGCGCACCGCGACGTGCTCCCCACCGTAAGCCGACACCAATTTCGCGAAGTCCACTTCCTGCGGCGTCGCAAAATATTCCTCGAAGGGCGGCTCGAACTGCGCGACCGGCAGGTGCCCGAAAATTCCGCCGCCGTGATTGTTGATCAACACAATCGTCAGCGCCCCGCGCAACTTCGGTCGCATCAAGAAGCCGTTCGTATCGTGCAACAGCGCGAGATCGCCCGTGAGCAACACCGCCGCCCGCCCGGCACCATGCGCCATACCCAGCGCCGTAGACAGAGTGCCATCGATCCCATTGACCCCGCGATTGCAGAGCGGACGCAGCCCGCGACTCCCCCCCGGCACGACATATTCCACGTCCCGCACCGGCATCGAATTTGAAACCAACCACGGCGTTCCCGCCGGCAGGTGCTGCGCCAGCAACCACGCCGCCTTCGCCTCAAACATCGCGGTCGTCCCCGCCAACCGTGCATCGAGCGCCAGACGCACCTTGCGCTCGTAAGACGCCCACATGCGCTCGTAGCCATTGGGATCGGTCGCCACCGGCAACTGTGTCACGAGCGCAGCCAAGGACACGGCCACGTGCCGCGTGCGCCCGTGTAATGCGTCGCGGTTGTCGCCCCGCTCGCTGACCAGCAGCGTCGGCGCATCCGCCGTCTGCAGCCACTCGCGCAACACCTTGCTCGTCGGCCAGCCCCCCAAACACAGCACGCTCTCCGGTCGCAGCCGCTCAGCCGTGTTGGCGTTCCGCAAAATCGCGTCGTAGGTCGTTACCAACTGCGGCACGACGTTCGCATAATGTCGCAACGGCGACAGACCGTCTGCCAACACCGGCCACCCGAGGCGGCGGGCGACGTCTCCCACCGCCGCCGCATACGCCGCCGGATCGGCGGGCTGCGCTGGCCCGGCGACGATCACGCCGTGCCCGTCCGTCATCAACCGAGGCACCTTCGCATGCAGCGCACGCTCTCCCGGCGGTTCAACGTGCGTAAAAAACCGATTCCAATCGATTCCCTCGACCGCCCTCGCCGTGATCCCGCCATCGTCGATCGGCGGCAGCGGATCGCGGAACGGCGCATTCAAATGCACCGGACCGCCCCCCGAACCCATCGTCCGCCCCACGGCGTGCGCCACCGTCTGTCGCAAATAACTCAACCGCGTCTCGCTCGCCTCCGGCACCGCGAGTTCGTGAAAAAAATTCACGTGGCTACCAAACAACTGCTGCTGGTCGATCGTCTGCCCCGACGCACACGCCCGCATCTCGGGAGGACGATCCGCCGTGATCACAAGCAACGGCACCCCACTTTCCTGCGCCTCGATCACAGCCGGAAAGTAATTCGCCCCCGCCGTGCCGCTCGTGCACACCAGCGCCGTCGGCCGACCCTCGCGCTTCGCGATTCCCAGTGCAAAAAACGCCGCCGACCGCTCGTCGAGTACCGCCACCGTCGCAATCTCCGGCTGCCGCACCAAGGCAAACGTCAGCGGCGTCGACCGCGACCCCGGAGAAATCACCGCCTGCCGCACGCCGAGCCGCATCAACGTCTCCGCGAGCACACTACACCAGAGTGAATTCACATTACTGAAGTCGAAATGCGTCGGAGCGTTCATGGTGTGAGCAGGGCGTCGCGCATGGCATTAAACTTCAGCTCGGTTTCCGCAAACTCCTTCTCGGGCGTCGATCCCGCGACAATCCCCGCGCCAGCGTAAACCCGGGCCGTCGCTCCCTCCACCAACGCTGATCTAATGCCCACAAAAAACTCCCCCCCACCCCGGGCGTTGAGCCAACCCAGCGCCCCCGCATAGAGCCCCCGCGGAAATCCCTCCAATTCCCGGATACACCCGACCGCTGCCTCCCGCGGACTCCCCCCGACCGCCGGCGTCGGATGCAGCGCCGCGAGCACGTCGAGCAAACGCACCGCGTCCGGCAGCGCCGCACGCACCGCTGTGTTCAAGTGCTGGACATTCGCCAGCCGCCGCAACTGTGGCTCCGGCGAAAATTCCAGCTCCAGTCCCAGTGGCGTGAGCCGCGCCACGATGTCATCGAGCACGTCTCGCTGTTCCCGCAAATCCTTCTCGCTCCCGCGCAACACCGCCGCGAGCGCCGCGTCCTCACTCGCGCCCGCGCCCCGGCGGATCGATCCCGCCAGCGCCTCCGTCTCCAGCACGCCCTTACTCACCCGCACCAAACGCTCCGGACTCGCCCCGATAAAACTCGGTCCATCCCCATTCGCGAACGAGAACGAATAACAGTCGGGAAACCGCTGCCGCAGCCCGTTGAGCACCCGCAGCGGATGCAGCGGCTGATCCGCCTGCAAATCCAGCGCCCGCGCCAACACGATTTTTCTGAATTCCCCGCTGCCGATTCGCTCCAGAGCCCGCGCCACCACCACGCGATAATCACCGGCCTCCGCCGTCGTGAAACAGGGGGCCGCTTGCTCCCCACTCTCCATCCCATCGGCCTCACGATACCGGAAGCCCTTAAACTTCGCATGGGCCCGCCACACCCGGTCCGCCAACGCGGTGAGATCCACCTCCGGCGCGACCAGAAAATTCGCTACTGCGGTCGTCGTCGTTCCCGCCTTGGCCACCTGCCAGCGCGGCACAAACACCCGCGCCGCCGGAAATCGCTCTCCCGCCTCAACCTCATCACGGAACGCGAACCCCGCAAAAAAATGCGGACCGCCAAACGGCGCGTTCACATCGCCCACCGCGATTGTCTGCGCGAGCGTCTCGTCGACGAAACTTTGCACAGCCGCAAATCGCTCCGGCCCCTTCGCCTCAAACGCCACCGCCACTTCCGCTCCGGCAATCGCGGTCTCAATCCCCGGTCGTTCCGTATAGAAATGCGGCTCACCCGGCTCAAAAATCGACTCCAACACCGCCAGCGGATCAAGCGCGTCGACCGCCAGCGAGATGCTCACCAACTTGGCCCGGCCCGCGCGCACCGCCGCATCTCGGCACTGCGTCAAAAATGCGCGTAACGCATCCGGTGACGCGTTCTGAGCAGGATGGATCGGAAGTATCGTCATAGGCAGTAGCCGGCTTGCAGGCGATTCCGCCACCACGCGTTTTCCATTGCCGACGCGCTCTCCCCTACCCCTTGGCCACCGGTGCCGGTGCCTTCTCCGGCGGTGCCGGCCGCGGAAACAGCACCAACGCACCCGCGACCTTTGCGCCCGTGAGTTTGTCACCCCAATTCAACTCGTCACGCCACACGGCACCCGGCGTGTAGCCGAGCACCGCGTTGATTTTCTCCGTCGTGGATGGCATCACGTGTTGCACGGCGGCGACCACCAGCCGCAAGGCTTCTGCGATGGTGGCCAGCACCGTGCGCAGCAGCGCCTGATCTTTCGCTTCGGTCGACTTACCGAGCTTCCAGGGCGCCCGCTTTTCAATGTAGGCATTCGTCTCGGTCAGAAACACCATCGCCCGCTCGAGCGCCGTGTGAAACTGATAGCCTTCGCACTGCGGGATAAACTCGTCGCGAGTCTTGGTCCAGAGGTCCCGCAGACTCTTCTCGAGCTCTTCTTCGACTTCCGCCGCCGGCACGACACCCGCAGAAAAACGCGTGGCCATGTTCAGCGTGCGATTCACAAGATTCCCGAAATTATTCGCAAGTTCGCTATTGTAGCGCACCAAAAACTGCTCGCGCGTGAAGTCGCTGTCTTGCCCAACGTTCATTTCACGAATGAGAAAATACCGAAAGGCGTCGGCCCCAAACTCGGCCACGAGGTCGAGCGGATTGAGCGCATTACCCGTGCTCTTCGACATTTTCGATCCACGCGTCATCCACCAACCATGGGCGATGATTCCCTTCGGCAGGGAAATCCCCGCCGCCTTGAGCATGATCGGCCAATAGACCGCATGCGGCGGCACCAGAATATCCTTACCGATCACATGGTGCGCCTCCGCCCAAACCCCGGGACGATCCACCACCGCTGAATAGTAATTCAGCAGCGCATCAAACCACACGTAAGTCACGTAGCCGTCGTCGAACGGCAGCGAAATACCCCACTCCAGCCGCTCCCGCGGACGCGAGATGCACAGATCGTTCAGAGGCTCCTTCAAAAATTCCTGCACCTGCTTCTGCCGATATTGTGGGAAAATAAAATTCTCGTTCTTCGCCAAGAAGTTCACGAGCCACTCCTGATACTGCTTCAGTCTGAAGAAGTAGTTCGACTCCGCAATCTCGGTCACTTCACCGAAGAGCTCCGGCCACGTGCCGTCTGGCAGCCGGTCCTTCTCCTGCAAGAATTGCTCCTGCCGCGTCGAGTAAAACCCCGTGTATTCCGCTTTGTAGATTTCGCCCTTGTCGAAGAGTTGCTGGAGCACCGCCCGCACGACTTGCTTGTGCCGCTTTTCGGTGGTGCGAATGAAATCGTCGTTCGAAATATTCAGCTTCCGCAACAGGGCGCGAAACTCCTCGCTCACTTCGTCACAAAATTGTTGGGGCGGTATCCCCTTCTTCTTGGCACTCGCCTGCACTTTTTGGCCGTGTTCGTCGACCCCGGTCAGGAAATGCACCCGGTCCCCCATCTGCCGCCGAAAACGCGCAATGGTGTCCGTCAGGACTTTTTCATAGGCGTGGCCCAGGTGTGGCGAACCGTTCGCATAGTCGATGGCGGTCGTGATGTAGAAAGACTTCATGTCGAGTCGGACAGCCAATCGCGCCCACCGCCCAATGTCGAAAGTTTTGACGCACCTCGCTCTCGTCGGCGGGTTCCTACGCGATCGCCTGAGTCCGCAGCCGAGCATTTTTTGGCTCGCCCGCTACGTCATCCTCGTCGCCGTGCTGCCCTGACCGCGCTACGCTTCGTGCCCGTTTGGTGGAGCACTTTTGCCGAAGCCCAACATTGAGCTATGCGCAGCAAAAAAGCAGGGCAGGCTCCAATCCGCCTTCACGACGGCACACCCAGCGACCGTGCCCCGCGGACTCAAGTCCGTCTTACCGAATGCCGCGCATCCACTCCGCCAACTGCGTCCACGCTCGGGCCCGGTGACTGATCGCGTTTTTCACCGCGTCACCCAACTCCGCGAAACTCGCGGTGTGCCCCTCCGGCAAGAAGAGCGGATCATAGCCAAAGCCTGCCCCACCTCGCGGCTCCTCGCTCAGTCTTCCGAGACATTTTCCTTCAAAAACATGCTCAACCCCACCCGGTCCCGCGATGAAAAGCACGCACACAAAGTACGCTCCGCGCCGTTCAGCCGGCACTCCCTTCATCGTCGCAATCAACTTCGCCAGATTGTCCCCACCCACGCCCTGCGATCCAGCATAGTAGGCCGACTCCACTCCAGGACCACCGTCCAGTGCATCCACACACAGTCCGCTGTCGTCCGCGAGTACCCACGCATCCGCCGGCAATTTCGTCCGCAACGCGAGCGCCTTCTTGCGCGCATTGCCCGCAAAGGTCCCCGTGTCCTCCGCGACGTCCGGCATGCCGCCCACTGCCCGCGCAGAGACCATCTCGATCGCCAAATTTTCCGCAAACGCGAGCGCTTGCAGCTCGACCGCCTTGTGCGCGTTACCGGACGCCAAAAAAAGTTTCATCGATCAACATTTTCTCCGGAAACACCACGCGCCCGCGCATCAAGGCATCCTCACCAAAAGACTCGTGGCGCACGTCCACCAACCGCACGCCCTGGTCCAGCCGCTCCGGACGCAAACCGCCAAAAACACTCTTGGCCTTGTCATCCGCAAAAAACAGGGGCGCACGGTAATTGAACAGGTAATCCAGCTGCCGCGAGCGCACTAATTCGCTGAGGAGTTGCGCGCCGCCCTCGAAATACACGCCCGCGATCCGTTCTTCCGCACACTTCTTCCGAAAATCGCTGAAGGCGACCCGCTGCGTCGCGGATTCGAAACACCACACCTTTATCCCCATATCGCGCAGTTTGCGCACATAGCCCAAGCCGCCATGCGGAGTCGTCACCACGATGGTGCGTTCGCGAAATTCGTCCGTGAAGACCGCCGGGAGGTTCTTGTCGACGACCGTTCGCAACAGTCCGTCGAATACAAAGCGCCATGGACACCACTCCGCCTCCCCGGCCCGCCGCGCGGTGAGCCGTGGGTTATCCTTCAAAACCGTCAGCGCCCCGACGGCGATGCCGGGAAAGAGCCGACGCCAGCGGTGCACATCCGCCCGCGAAGCCTCGTTCGTGATCCACTGCGAGTCACCCGTGCGGCATGCAATTTTCCCATCCAACGTTGACGCCGACTTCGCAGCTAACATCGGCCCACCCGAGGTGATCCAGTGGTTGAAAATCAGATTCAGATCCGCGCACTCGCCCGCGAGCACTCCAGTAATCACCTCAATCCCCGCCGCCCGCAGCACCTCGCAGCCCTTGCCGTCATGCGCTGGATTCGGATCGGTCGCTCCGGTCACCACGCGTTTGATTCCCGACGCGATAATCGCATCGGTGCACGCACCGGTGCGCCCCTGCGTCGAGCACGGCTCCATCGTTACATAGAGTGTCGCCCCGGGCCGCGGCGGCTTGCCGCGCGCCAGCAGAGCCAAACGCTCCGCATGCGGCCCGCCATCGGGCGCCGTCGCCCCTTCCGCCACGACCTGTCCGTCCTCGACGAGCAACGCCCCGACCATCGGATTCGGATGCGTCGTCCCCCACACGCCGCGCGCCAGGCCGAGCGCACGCCGCATCAAGACTTCGTGTTCAGCCGCGGACATAGGGGTTGGAGGCACGTTCATGGGCAACCGTCGTCTTAGGTCCATGTCCGGGAAACACGACTGTCTTTTCCGGCAACGTGTAAATTTGACCGCGAATTGACTGCGCCAGCACTTCAAACTCTCCGCCCGGCAAATCCGACCGACCAACACTGCCACTAAACAACGCGTCGCCCACAAACACCGCGCCCGCCGCCGCGAAATAGAACAACACGTTGCCGGGACAATGGCCCGGCACATGCCGCACCTCGACGTCGCATCCGAGAGCGGTCAGCCGCTCGCCCTGCACGACCCAGTGGTCCACGGACACCGGCTCGAGCCCCAGCTTCTCACCCATAAACCGCTCCATAATTTCCGGCGTCTCGATCAAGTCCCGATCCTCCCGATGCGCTCGCACCTTGGCCCCGGTCGCCCGCACGACGGCCGCCCCACCCTGCGTGTGATCCCAGTGTCCATGCGTCAGCCAGAGCTCAGTCAACGTGCATGTCTCCTTTTTCAAAATCGGTTCAACATCCGCCCAGACGTCGCCCGGCGCATCGATGAGCACGGCCTCCCCACTTTCCGGCGCGGTCAGCAAATAGGCATTGGTTTGGATCGCCCCGGCGGGCAGCACATGAAGATTCACGCTTCCAAGAGAGGGCGTTTTATCGGTCGCGCAACCGCGAAAATGCCCCGCTCTTCCCTCTCTTTCCCCCATCGACCGCGTATCCACTCCCCTGACCCCGGACTTGCCGATCTGCGCGTTCCGAATGCGGAAACCCTGCCGCTCCCCGTCGCGCCACTCCGCACCCTCCTCGGCCGGGACCGCAAAACCAACCTGCGGTTTGGCGACTACGCGGCGGTAACGGTATATTCTCAGAAACGCGTGCCTGCGGTGCTCAGCCAAACCGCCGTATTGAGCGACGATTTTTACGAGCTGCTCGAAGCGGCGAATCTCGACGAAGCCACGCAGGAGAAATCGCGCACCCGCGGCGGCAGCGCGGGTTCATAGTGGTCTTATTTCTTATTTTTACTCGCCGGCTGATCGGTACCGGAATTGGCGCCGGGACGCGTCGAGGCAGGATCAGAGAGCAGGCGGGGTTCGTTGAAAACGGTTTCGCGATCACCCTGTTGCTGCATCCATGCAGTGAGCTGGACGCGCATTTCGCTGACGCGGGCAGCGTGCGCGGGGAGCGCGGCGAGGTTGCGTTGTTCGAAGGGATCGACGCGCAAGTCGTAGAGCTCGACAGCGGGACGCTCGTGATAACGACGAACGATGGCCGCGGCGGCCGGATCGGTCTGGGCCTTTTCAAACCACGAGAGCCAGTAGCGGCCACCATCGCGCGCGAGGGCTTTGTCGATGTGCGTCGTGTGGGCGAACTCGGGGTGCAGGTTCACAATGAGTTTCCACTCTGCGGTGCGGACGGAGCGGATCGGGTAAACGTTCATGCGTCCGTCGCCACTATGCGTGGTGTAGATCGTCTCGCGGTGGGCGGTTGCGTGACCGCGCAACACGGAAAGAACAGAGCGGCCATCGAGATCGGGCGGGACGGTTCCCGCAGCGGCCTCAATCAAGGTCGGGAGCAGATCGATCCACTGCACCATGGCAGCGGTGCGTGAGCCGGGCGCAATCACGCTCGGCCACGCGACGAGGAGCGGCACGCGGATGCCGGCATCGTAGAGATTCCACTTGCCAAAGGGCCACTGCGCGCCGTGGTCGCTAGTATAGACGAAGAGCGTGCGCGACGCGTCGAGGTGAGTGCGGGTCAGCGCGCGCATTTCGCCGAGCTGGGTATCGGCTTTGGTGATATCCGTATAGTAACGGGCCCGGAAAGCACGGGTCTCCGCCGTGTCAATGTGCGCGGGCGGCAGTTTGATTTTGGTCGGGTCATAGCCGTCGAGATCAGGCCAAGGCACATGCGGCTCATGCGTGCCGACGAAGAGACAGAGCGGTTTGGAGCGATCGCGTTCGGCGAGGAATTTTCCAACGACGGCGGCGGCGTGGCTCGAAGCGGTGACGTCAAAACCGTGGCGCGTAATGTCATTGGGACCGTGAGCGACTTTGCCGAAAGCGGCGGTCTGGTAGCCGAGGGCGCGGAGTTTTTCCGGGAGCGACGCAATGTCGTCGCGTTTGTAGGTGTGGTTGTTCTCGGCCCCATTGCGGGCGGGCATAAGGCCGGTCAGCATCGCGGAACGGCTCGGCGAACAGGCGGGCGAAGCGATGAAGGCGTGCGTGAACACCAGGCCGTCGCGGGCGAGTTGCTGCATGTGGGGCGTACGCACGTCGGTCGCGCCGTAGGGCGTGGCGTCGAGTTGGGCGTGATCGTCGGAGAGGAAGACTACGATGTCGGGGCGCGGCGCGTTCGCCGCGCTCAGCGGTGCTTTAGGCGCGAGGCACAGGAGGAAACCGCACAACGCGAGCGGTGAAACGAGCGAATGGGGGAGCAACAAGCGCATAGAAAAAAACCAAGTAAAGCGATCGACAGAGGTCGTTGGAGCGGGAAAAGCCGGAGCGAGGAATGCCGCGATTACGATTTCTTTTTCGTCGCCCGGGGGCGGTAGGTCGCGCCGTTGTCGGCGGGGAGCGAGCGATGCCACGCGACGACGGCGGCGGCGAGGCGGGCGGTCTCGGCGGGTTGAGACGCGGCGAGATTTCTCCTCTCCGCGGGATCGGCGTCGAGGTCGTAGAGCTGTGGGGCGGAACCGTCGTAGGTGCAGAGGAGTTTCCAGCGCCCGTCGCGCACCGCGAGATCGGGGAGCTTTTCGTCGCCGGCGAAAGCCGCGCGGTCGGGGGGACGACGAAAAAAGAGCGGTCGGTTGCGCGAAGCTTCAGAGCGGCCGAGCAGCGTTTCGCGCATGGAAACACCATCGAAGGTCGTCCCGGCCGGAGCGGAGACGCCCGCGATCGCCAGCAGCGTGGGTGCCACATCGATCGTGGAAAAATGCGACGCGCGGTTGGCGGTGCCAGCTTTTTTCGTATTTGTGAAACCGGGACCCCAGACGACGAGGGGCGAACGGACGCCACCTTCGTAGAGCATGCCTTTGGTACCCCGGAACTCACCCGCAGAACCGGCGCCGACTTCGGGCCCGTTGTCGGAGCAGACAAGAATCAGCGTGTTGTCGCGCAACGCAGGATCAGAGCGGATCCGGCTGAAAAGTATGCCGAGCTGACGATCCATCGACTCGAGGACGGCGTGGTAGATACCGCGCTTGCCGTCGCGCCACTGCTCCACCGGCGGCCAAAATGGACTGTGCACGTCATCCGGCCAGAGATTCACGTAGAACGGTTTTGAGTCGCGCGCGGACGCGTCGATAAACGCGAGTGCGGCATCGGCAAAGCCGGTCGTGATCTGGGAACGCTGCATCCAGGTCACCGGTTGGCCGAGACGCTCGGCGTCGGCCCAAATGCGCTCGGGCTTTTCATCGCCAGGCCTGAGGGTGAGCGGCAGGAGCTTGGGCCCCATGCCTTCGAAGTTCGTCAACGAGGTGTCGAAACCGTAGGCGGTGATCGGCGGAGCATCGTGGACGTCGCGCTGGCCACCCATGTGCCACTTGCCGAAATGGCCCGTGGCATAGCCGGCGGCGTGCAACATGCGCGCGAGCAGCGGTGCCTTCGGATCGAGCCACTGGGCCATGCCGCGCGCGTTGTTCTCGGCACGGTTGTTGAGGAAGGACGTGATGCGCCAGCGTTGTGGATACTGGCCCGTCGAGAGGCCGACGCGCGAGGGCGAACAGATCGGCGAGGCGACGTAAAACTGTTCGAAGCGGAGGCCCTCGGCGGCGAGGCGATCGATCTGGGGCGTCTTCGCGTCCTTGTTGCCGAAACAGGAAAAGTCGCCCCACCCCATATCGTCGATGAGGATCATAATGAAATTGGGACGGCGCGCGGGAGCCGCCTCGGCGGCGGCAACCCAGAGGGTGCTGCTCAGGAGTAACCAGACGACGAAGAGCGCGGAGAGAAAACGGACGGGCGATGGCATGGACGAAAGGAAAGGTTCAGTTGGGGGCCGCGGGGGGTTTATTTTTTCCCGCCTTGGGCGCGGGGGTGTCGCGCGGAGCGGCGGGCGGTCCGCCGACGATCCAATCTTTCGGAGGCACAAATCCGGCGCGGCCTTCGGTGTAGGCGCTGACGCCGGATTTTTGCCACGTGCCGAACTCGCGCAGCTGGGCATGCAGACGCGCGACGATCTCGGGCTGTTGTGCGGCGAGGTCGGATTTTTCGGCGGGATCGGTGGCGAGATCGTAGAGTTCGAGTGCGGGTTGGGTCGCCGGGCGCTCCGGGAAAAAATCCCCGTGAGCGACCAACTTCCAGTTACCCACATGCACGGAAGCACGGGCGTCGGCGCTTTGATGCATGTAAGTGAACCACGGGCGCTCGGGCAACGACGTGCTGCTGCGGAAGGCAGGCAGGAAATTTACGCCGTCGACGTCTTTCGCGGCGGAAGCGCCAGCGGCGGCGAGCACGGTAGGCAAAACATCAATGTAGCCGATGCGTTGGTCGAAGCGTTTGCCGCCACTCACGCCACCGGCAGGCCAACGCATCGCGGCGCAGACGCGCGTGCCGCCTTCGTAGACGGTCAACTTCGCGCCGCGATACGGGCCGTTGCTCGAGCCCACGTTGAGAATCCCCCCGTTGTCGCTGAAGAAGAGCACCAACGTATTCGCAGCATCAGCACGCGCTTCAACGGCGGCGAGGATCCGGCCGATGGCTTGATCCATCGAGTCGACCATCGCAGCGTAGGTGCGTCGATCGCCGGTCAACAGGGGGTATTTCTGGAGATCCTCCTCTTTGGCCTCGAAAGGCGAGTGCGGCGCATTGAAGGGAACGTAGAGGAGCCACGGTTGCCCAGCCGCGGCTTCGCGCACGAAGCGGGCGGCGGCGTTGCCGATCAGGTCAGTGGAGTAACCCGGCTCACGCACGGTGCGGTCGTTATCGTGCCAGTCGACCTCCCCGTCGCGCTCGTGAGTGACGTAGCTGATCGCGCCGTTGTAGTGGCCGTAAAAGCGCGTGAAACCGTTGGCCAACGGGAGGAACTCGCTTTGTGCGTGGCCGAGATGCCACTTGCCCATAATGCCGCGTTCTCCATAGCCGGCAGCGCCGAGTAATTCCGGCAGGGTGTTCTCACTCGCGGGCAGACCATAGCGCGACCACGGGGGAACGACCGCGCGCATCAGTCCAAAGCGGGCCGGCCAGCGACCAGTCATGAGTCCGGCACGCGTCGGCGAACACATGGGGCACACCCGAAAATCGGTCAGGTTTACCCCGGTCGCGGCGAGGCGGTCGAGATTCGGCGTGGCGATGACTTTGCCGCCATTGAAGCCGACGTCGGCAAAACCGAGATCATCGGCGACGATAATGAGAACATTGGGCTGGCCAGCCTCCGCACCCACGACGGAGACAAGGGCGACGCCAAGCAAGAAAATGGCACCAAGGATAAAACGCACTGAGATGAGAGGGATGGAACCGAAAAAACCAGAGTCTGACGAGCGCTATCTTGCCAGCCGAAGCACGCCGAACACCGTCGCGGAGTCACCCATTCGTCTGACGTATTTTCACATCGGCGCCAAAGCCAAATGACCAGCGTTTCGCTTTGCGCTGGGCGGAGCGGAGTCTCCACCGGGGTACGCCAACAGCCATCCCGTCGGACCAGCTCCCACGAATGAGATCACGGAAACGGATTGATGGAGCGGGCATCTCCGTCGCCCACGGAAAAGCGCACAACCGGCGCTTAGAACGTCGGCGTGAGCGTCACGTTCGTGCCCGCCGTCACGGAAAAATCCTCGCCCGTGCTCCAGCTCAGGTCGTTGACGAGAAACTTGAAGACGATGGGTCGCGCGGATTCGCCCAGCACACATTGCCATTCGCTGTTGCTCACACAATTCATCGGGAGGCCTTGGTCCCAGCTCAGCCCCGCACCCTCGCCACGCATGTAGAGCGCGTTGCCGAAGCCGATGTCGATCTGCGCCGTGATCGTCGCCACGACGGCCTTGGCCGCCACGACTTTGACCGCCGGTGCAGGGGCGCGCGCGGCGGGCTTCTTTTTAGCCACGGGCTTGGCCGGCTTGAGAGCCGGCAGAGCCTTACGAGCCGCGACGGCCATTTTCACCCTAACCGGAGCAACCTTCGTCCCCGGGACGGGCGACTCGGCGGCAGATTTGGAGGTATTCTTTTTCATTCCAGTAATAGTTGTGATGAGAGATCGGACAAACCCGAGTTAGGCAGACAAAGTAGCAAATGCCGGGCCAATGCACCAGTAGGGTTTTGCGGAAGTTACCCGGTCGTAACACGTGTCGCCAATAGGTGTGTGCAACCAAGCATCTGCGCAGGCAAACGTCGTTTTACGCAAGTGCGACCATCCCTCCCAGCGTTCACCCGAAATAATTTCCTCAGGCTGGAATGTCTTCCTGCGTCCTGCCGTGCTCGGCCGCAGAGATGAAATGGTGGACCGAAGGGGGATCAAACCCCTGACCTCGTCATTGCGAACGACG
>SYGN01000126.1 GCA_005799525.1 Opitutaceae bacterium
CGTTTTTTGCCGACGAGCGTCCACTTGGCCATGAGGGAGAGCCCGCGGCGGTTGTAGTTGAAACCGCAGTTGATGAGCTTGGGGGTGAAGCCGCGGAAGTCCGCTTCGGCAGGACTGCGATTGGTGACGAGCGTGGTGTTGGCGAAGAGGCGGATGGAGCGCGCGAAGTTCAGCGAGGTGAACGTCGTCAAGGGCGCGTTGAGGTTGAATTCCCAGCCATTGATGTGGGTGATCCCGTCGACGTTGATCGGGGCGTTCACCTGGTAGTCGGTGAATTCGTCGCCGAGGCCGATGGTCTGGAGAAACTCGGGGGTCGCGATGAAGTTGCGGGTGGCGAAGGAATTTTTGATCTGCTTGCGGAAAAAACCGCCGGAGATTTCACCGCCGTTGGGCGTGTAGTATTCGAGGCGGACGTCGAGGCTGTTGGACGTCCAGGGTTTCAGCGCGGGATTTTTGGTGGTGATGGTGCCGAGGGCGGAGCCGGTGCTGTTGCTGGCGGGATCGAAGTCCACCTGGTTGATATTCGTCGCGCCGAGAATGTTGCCGAAGTCGGGGCGGCCGACGGTCTGCGCAAGGCCGAGGCGGCTGATGAGATTGGCTGTGAGGTTGTAGCTGGCGTTCAGACTGGGGTAGTAGCCGGCGTATTCCTTCTGCAAACGGGCACCGAGTTTTTTGTAAACGAGCGCGTCCTCGGCGATGCCGTTGGCGACGCCTTCGGGCGTGGTGGTGTTAATGGAGGCGGCGGGAAAAATGAGGATCGGACGTTTGGCGGCGTCGAGGATGAGGTTGCCGGCGGCGTCGTGGCGGTAGCGCGCGTTGTTGTCCTGGAGAACCGTTTTACCGTCGTCCGTGGTGCGTTCGTAACGGACGCCGGTGACGAGGCGGAGGCGATTATTGAGGAGGGAGAAGTCGCCCATGAGGTAGGCGGCGTCGAGGCGCTCAACCATTTGCTCAGTGGTGGTGAGGTCGGCGCGGGCGTCGGTGCGACGATTGGTGAGCGTGTTAAAATATTGCGGATATTGCTCGTAAAGCTGCCAGGCGCGGCGGCCGCTGACGAACTGGGCCTGCGGGACTTTGCGTGGCATCGGGAAGGAGAGCATCGCCTCGTTGAGGAGGCTGAAGGGCAACCGGGTGATGCTCTCGTCGGCGTTGTTGGCGATGCCGTCGGGGCCGACGTAGACGGGGTTGAAGGAGCCGGTGCTACGACCGCGGTAGCTCTCGTTGGTGGAGACGCCGGCCTTGAGGGAGAAGTTGGTTTTAGCCGTGAAGAATTTGCGCTTGGCGTCGTAGCGCGCGCTCTTGCCGACGCTGTCATTTTCGCGGGTGCCGTTGGCGCCGTGGAGGAAAAACGTGTAGCTGTTGAGATCGAAGGGATCGACAACTTGGCCGGCGGCGTTGCGCATCGTGACTAGTCCGGGGAGGTATTGGCTGTAGCCGTCGAAATCGACGGTGGCACCTTGGATGCGGGCGGAGGCGGTCTCGAACTGGCGGTGCGAAATGGCGCGATAGGATTGGTCGGAGACGTTGTAGCCGATGCTGCCGGTGAAGTCCCAGAGCGGGCCGATATGGCGGTGGCTGAGTCGGAGGATGGAATTGCGGACGCGGACGTAGCGCGCGGTGTTGTTGACGTTGGCGGAGCCGGAGCCGGGGCGGCCGCGGGTGAAGGTATCGCCCCACGAGACGGGATTGGTGCCGGTGTTGAGGGTGAAATTGTGCTGCTCGTAGTCTTGCACGAGCCAGTTGCCACCGGCGGAAAATGAAAAAACGTCGACCGGTGTGGCCTTCCAATCGAGGCGCGTGCCGAGGGCGTAGCGGTGCTCGAAGACGGGAAATACGTTGTAGGAGAGGCTGGCGAGATAGGGATTGTCGACGGTGGAACGGAGGGGATTGGTCGCGGTGGTAATGGCGGTATTGAAGCTGCGATTGATGCGGCGAGCGGAACCGAACTGGTCGTTCTTCACGGCATTGATGGAAAAGCCGAAGGTCTTCGAGACGGGGACGGTGTAGGAGAAATCGAAGTCGGGCTGGTAGTGGAAGGTCTTGCGCTGGTCGTCGCCATCGCCCGCGCCGGGTTTGCGGTGGAGGCCGACCTCATGGGAATTTTGGTTAATGTAGGCTTTGAAGCGGAACTCGGCGCGGCGGGCTTCGAAGGCGGTGCGACTGATCATATTGATGGAGCCGCCGAGGCTGGAGGCGGGCATGTCGGGCGAAGGAACTTTGGTGATCTCGATGCGCGAGGCGTTGTTGAGCGAGATGGCCTGGAGCGAGGTGCTACGGGAAAAACCGCCGGCACCGGCGGTGGTCACGTCGTCGCCGTCGAGGGCGATATTCGTATAGGTGGCGGGGAGGCCGCGGAGACCGATTGAGCCCGTGTTCATCTGGTCGGTGCCGACATCGACGCCCGGGAGAAATTTTACGAACTCTCCGAGATTGTTTTGGATGACGTCGCCGAGGGCGTCGGTGGAGAGGACGGTCTTGAGGTTGCCGGCGAAGCGCTGCTCGTTGATGGCGATGGTGACGGCGTTCGTCTCGCGCGCGGAGGCGACGACGAAGGAGTCGAGTTTCACCGTGCCGTCCGTAGGGGTCGAGACGGCGGACGGAACGGAACCGGGCGAGGAGACGGGTACGAGGGCGAAATCGCGTTGGGCCGTGGAGCCGGCGGTGACCGCGACGGTGGCGGACTGCGGCGCAAGGCCGGTGGAAAAAACGGTGAGCGTGACGTTGCCGGGAGTGAGGCCGGCGAGTCGGTATTCGCCGAAGGCATCGGTGAAGGCCTCGCGCGTGGTGCCGACGACAGTGATGCGGGCGTTTTCGAGGGAGAGGTTGGCGGCTTGGTTTTGGACGCGACCGGTGATCGTGGCCGTGGTGGCGGATTGGGCGTGGGTGACGGTCGCGAGCAGGGCGAATGCGAGAGCGGCAGCGAGCAGGGCGGATAGGTGTGCGATCACACGGAGCGGATGGGGCATGGCAGGGAGGAATTGGGTAAGGTGAAGAGACGCGGAGACGGAAAAAAGGAAACGCAAACGCCCCGGTCGGCGAGGGGGGAAAGAAAAAGCGCGAGCCGGGGTGGGCTCGCGCTGGGCGGGGAAAGCGGGGCGCGAAACGCGTGGTCAAGCAAGACGGATCGCCACGCCGGAGCGCTCCTCGCGATGACAAACGTGCGCTACTCGCGATGAAAAACGAGGGCGGGTCGGAGACCCTGCCCTACGTCAATTGTAGAACATCGCTTCGTTCGACTGGAAGAGGGCGTGGGCGAGTTTCGCCCACGCGTCGAGCGGTCGATTGTCGAAGACCCCGCCGACCTGGGCGTTGAACTTCGGGTTGCCCTTGGGGGCCTTGGTTTTTTTCTCGGCCATGCGGGCGTCGCGGGTAGACGCTTTCTCGGCGGCGAGCGCAGCGCTGAGGACGACGTCCTTGCCGGCAGGATTGGCCTTTACGTAGCGAAGACCGATATCGACTTCTGTCTTCGTCGGCCAGCGTTGGAAGATGGCGAGGTAGAGCGAAGTCACGCGGAGGTCGTCGGTTTTGAGGCCGGCGAAGGCGGGGCGGTCGACGAGTTTGCGGGCGGTTTCGATGACCATCGGGCTGTTCATGAGGAACAGGGCCTGTTGAGGAACGAGGGTTTCGTAGCGGCGGCCGGAGGAGACGTCGGGGCTCGGGAAATCGAACTGGGTGAGCAGTTCGGGCGGGTTGGTGCGGTCGATCATCGTGTAGATCGAGCGGCGTTTCGCGAAGGCCTCGCTGCTGATGGCAATGGGCTTGCCGCCGCGCGTGCGGTCGAGTTCGCCGGTGATGGCGAGGAGGGAGTCGTGAAGTTCCTCAAAATCCATGCGGCGAAGATTGTAGCGCCAGAGAAATTTATTGTTGGGATCGAGTTCGACGTAGCTCGGATTGGGCGCGCTGCTCTGCTGGTAGGAGGCGCTGAGGACGATGAGCCGGTGCATCGATTTGATGGACCATTGATTTTCGACGAAGGTGGCCGAGAGCCAGTCGAGGAGTTCGGGGTGTGTCGGGGTCGACGACATATTGCCGAGGTCGTCGGGCGTATCCACAAATCCGGTGCCCCAGTGCTGTTGCCAGAGGCGATTCATCATGACGCGGGCGGTCAGGGGGTTCTTCGGGTCGATGATGGCTTGGGCAAGTTGGAGGCGGCCGGAACCCTGGTTCCACGTCGGGCGTTTCTTCGGATCGGGCGAGAGGATTTCGAGGAAACGGCGCGGGACGATGTCGCCTTTGTTGGCGTTTTCGCCGCGCAGGAGGACGGGATAGTCGCGGGAGCGGGGGACGTCGGTCACGGCATTGGCGCGCAGCGGGGCTCCCGGGTGTTTGAGTTCCAAGTCGGTGACGTCGCGGAAATATTCCCGATCGGTGCGTTGGAGTTGTTGGAGCTTCTGACGGGCTTCGGGATTGGCGTTGGCGCCCCCCTTGCCTTTGCCGCCACCGGCGCGGACCGCCTTGGCCAATTCGATGCGCTGGTTTTTGAGATCTTCGCCCCTCTTCTCCAGCGCCTTGAACTTTTCGAGGTAGTCGAGGTAGTCGGCAGTTTGGGGCGCGTGAGAGGCGAGGAGCGGCAGCTCGGTGGGCGTCATCGTGTTCGCGAAGACCCCGTAGAGAGAATAGTAATCCTTGGTGGGGATGGGGTCGAATTTGTGGTCATGGCAGCGGGCGCAACCGACCGTGAGGCCGAGGAAGGCTTTGCTGGTGACGTCGATTTGATCGCCGATGATGTCTTCCTTGCGGCCGTTGAACTGATTGCCGAGCGAGAGGAAGCCGAGGGCGGCGAGCGGCCAGCGGGTGTCGGGTCGGCTGGCCGTGACCTCCATTTTGGGGAGCTCAATGATGGGTTCGGAGGCGTCGGTGGCGGGCTTGCCAGCGACGTTGGGGATCACGGTCGCGCGGGCGGCGGCGGGCGTGGGCTTCAGTTTTGTTTGTTTTTCCAGATAGGAGGCGAGGTAGTCGCCGGCGAGTTGGGCGAGGATAAACTTGTCGTAAGGCAGGTCGGCGTTGAGGGCGTCGATCACGAAGTCGCGATAGGTCCACGCGTGGGGGAAGCGGTTGTCTTCCTGCCGCGGGGCATCGCCCTTGGTGTCGGAGTAGCGGGCGACATCGAGCCAGTAGCGGGCCCAGTGTTCGCCGTAGGCGGGGGAGGCGAGGAGGCGGTCGACGACTTTGGTGTAGGCCTCGGGAGAGGTGTCCTTCACGAAGGCTTGCACGTCGGTGGGATGCGGAGGCAGGCCGATGAGGTCGAAGTAAACGCGGCGGATGAGCGTGGTTTTTTCTGCGGCGGAGTTCGGGCCCATGCTCTTGGCCTCGAGTTTGGCGAGGACGAAGTTGTCGATGGGGTTTTTGATCCACGCGGAATTTTGGACGGTGGGGAGCGCGGGCTTTTTCACGGGCTTGAAGGACCAGTGGTTCTTACCCACGCCAGCGTAGGCGGCCGCGGTGCCGGCGGAGACGTTGATGCGGGGATCGGGTGCACCGCGGCGGACCCACTCGGTGAGATCGGCGATTTCTTGAGCGGAAAGCTTTTCGCCCTTGGGGGGCATCTGAAGGTCTTCGTCTTTGTAGCGGATCGCTTGGATGAGCAGGGAGTCGTCGGGTTTGCCGGGGACGAGGGCGGGGCCGGTGTTGCCACCGGCGAGGACGGCTTCGCGGGTGTCAAGGAGGAAGCCGCCTTTGACTTTGTCGCTTTCCTTGCTGTGACAACTGTAACACTTGGCGGAAAGGATCGGGCGGATTTTTGCTTCGAAGAACTGGAGATCGGCGGGGGCGAGCGCGGCTTTGACGGTGGGATGGCCGGCCGGCATGTCGGCGGCGCGGGCGGCGATGGACGAAAGAACGAGAATGAGAACGAGGAACGAGGGGGAAGCCGTTCGCTGACGCTCGCGGCTACGGGAGAGGAAGGGCGGGGTCATGCGAGGAGGGGTTTGATGACGTTGCCAGCGACGTCGGTGAGGCGGAAATCGCGGCCGTTGAAGCGATACGTGAGCTTCGTGTGATCGAGGCCCATCGCGTGAAGCATCGTGGCGTGGAGGTCGTGCGGGTGAACCTTGTTCACGATGGACGCGGCGCCAAATTCGTCGGTCGCGCCGTAGACGGTCCCGCCTTTAACGCCGCCACCGGCCATGACCATGGAGAAGGCCTTGGCGTTGTGATCGCGACCGGGGTTGTCGGAGCCGTTGCGATCGCGGGTGGGCTTGCGGCCGAATTCACCACCCCAGACTATGAGGGTGGAATCGAGCAGCCCACGCTGTTTGAGATCGGTAATGAGGGCGGCGAGCGGCTGGTCGATTTCGCCGGCTTTGGCCGTGAGCCGGGTCTGGAGATCTTGGTGGTGATCCCAACCCTGATGCCAGACTTGGACGACGCGGACGCCGCGCTCGATGAGGCGGCGGGCGATGAGGAGTTGTTTGCCGGTCTCGCTAGGACTGCCGCCCCGGCCGATGCCGGCGGCGGGAGCGCCGATGCCGTAGGCGGCGCGGGTGGCTTCGGATTCCTTGTTGATGTCGAAGGCGTCGAGCGACTCGGCCTGCATGCGGAACGCGATCTCATAACTTTCGAGGCGCGTCTCGAGGGCGGCGTCACGCTGGAGGTTTTGCGCGTGGACCTCGTTCAACTGGTGGATCATGTCGAGCTGGCGGCGTTGCTCGGATTTGCCGACGTAGGTGTTGCGGATGTTTTGGATCATCAACGGCACGCTGGGCGCTTGGGTGTTGATGCTCGTGCCTTGGTAAACGCCGGGGAGGAAAGCCGAGGCGTAGTTGGCGGCACCACCGGGCGGGAGGCCGCCGCCGCGGAGGGCGATGAAGCCGGGGAGATTTTGATTTTCGGTGCCGAGGCCGTAGACGAGCCAGGAACCCATGCTGGGCTTGGAAATACGGAGGGAGCCGGTGTTCATGAACACCGTGGCGACTTCGTGGGCGGGAATGTCCGTCCACATCGAGCGGATGACGGCGAGGTCGTCGGCGTGCGCGGCGGTTTTGGCGAAGACATTGCTCACTTCGAGGCCGCTCTGGCCGTATTTGGAGAACGTGAACGGCGAACCCAAGGCGATGTCACCACCGGGAATGCTCTTGCCGTTCAAGCGGGTGAGCGAGGGCTTGGGGTCCCACGTGTCGACGTGAGAGGGAGCGCCTTGGGCGAAGATATGGATCACGGCCTTGGCCTTGCCGGGGAAATGCGAAGCGTGCGGCGAAAGCGGGCCGGTGGTGACCTTGGCCCCGGCTTGGGCGGCAGCGAGGTCGCGAGGGCCGAGCAGACCGGCGAGCGAGAGGGCACCGACGCCCATACCCATGCGGTTCAGAAACTGGCGCCTCGTCAGGAAATAATCGGAGAGATCGGTCGAGACGCCGTGGCAGGCGTGCGGGTCATTGGCGTGATGGTCGGGGTAATCGTCGGGCGGAGTGGGCATGGTGGTGGAAACAGGTTGGGTGGTCGCGAGGTTTTCGATCTGGCTCAAAGACGTTTGGGCGTGGGGGCGGCTTCAGGCAATCTGACCACAAGACTAGCAAGGATAAGCATCGATGCAAACGTCTCGAGTCGTGAGACGCAACCTGTTTGATTAAACAAGGCTTTGACGGTCGGCGGAGCCTTAGCCAGCGTGGCGCCCCGATGCACCCCTCTCCCCATCCGACGGCTGACGCCGCACCGAAGAAACGCGACACGCTTTACCTGCAGGTCGTGGTCGCGATCGCGTTGGGTATTTTCATTGGCTGGCTGAAACCGCAGTGGGGCATCGCGCTCCAACCGCTTGGCGACTGCTTCATCAAGCTCATCAAG
>SYGN01000127.1 GCA_005799525.1 Opitutaceae bacterium
ATTGCCGACCACGTTGCGATCAAGTGGATAGATGCCGGGCTCGATGATGCTGGGGTCCTGCGTGCCGTCGAGCGGGCGGCGCGACGTGACGGTGTTGGTCCAATTGCGAATCGCCGTGGGCTGGGTGCCGTCGAGGTTGAAGACCACGGTGCCGGCGGAAGCGACGTTGTTGAAGCGCTCGGCGGAGCCCGCGAGGTCGGCCCCCTGCGCGTTAAAGGCGGTGTTGAACTGGGCGGCCGTGCTCGCGGGCGTCAGGCCGGCGTTGTTGAAGGTGGGCCGCGAGGAGGTCGCCAGCCAGGGGCTTACGCGGTCGGCGACGAGGGTATTGGCGGCGTTGCGCTGCCGGGACTCGTATTTTTCCAGCCAACCACGCACCGCGATGCGCTTCGTCGGCTGGATCATCAGCGACGTGTAGAATCGTTCGGTCTTCGCGCCCACGCCCTCGCGGTAGTCGCGCTCGTTGGCGCGCAGGCCGGCGACGCGCAAGCCGAGGAGATTTTTGATCAGGGGCTGGCTCAGGTTGAGCGAGGCGCGCAAGCTGCCGTTGGAGTCGGCGCGAATCGTGGTGTTGCCGGAAAACTTCCTCAGGTCAGGCCGGTCGAAGGCCACATCATTCGTGCCCCCGGCGAAGCCGGCCCCGAAGAGAATCGCGTTCGAGCCGGAAACAAGCGTGAATCGTTTGCCAGTATTGTAGGTGTCGAGCGGGACGTTCGTCTCGAAAAAATCGTGGGTGTTGTTCGAACGGCTGAGACCGCGCGTGCGGCTGCCGTAGGCGGAGGAGAAAACACTGTTGGTGTTCGCGTCCGTGCCGGGCGAAAAATTTTCGTCGTTGGACTCGATGTTCATCGAGTAGCGCACCGCCTCATCGAGGGTCAGCGCCCCTATGTCCTCAAGAAACTCCGAGGTCATGACGTCGATCTGCGACGCCACGTCGCGCAGCTCACTCTTCAAGCGCGTGCCGCCAAGTGTGCTCGTGGCGGCATAGCCGGTGTCAGAATTGGTGCTGACCGTGAAGGGACTAAGGACGAGCGCCTCTTCCTGCGCGGCGGTTTTCGTAGCTGGTGCCGTCGCAGTCGCAACCGGAGCAACTTGCGCGCGGAGCCCTGCACTCACCAAAGCGGCGCTGCAAAGCAGGATGGTAATCGAACGCACACAGGAGCGGGAGCGACGCACTGGCAAGATGTCGTGGGTCATAGGGGTACGGATGTAGGTTGGGAAAGAAATGGAGTTCGGCTAGCGCTTTTTTTGCACGTTGCCGAGCGCGAGATCCGTCACCGGTTCGCCGCGAAGCAGCGGTTGGCCGAAGACCGTTTGGGTGTCCCCTTGCTGTTTCATCCAGCCGTCGAGTTCGGCGCGGAGCGCGGCGAGGCGGGGGGCGTTCTTGGGATCGGCGGCGAGGTTGCGCAGCTCGAAAGGATCGGCGGCGAGATCGTAGAGTTCCTCGGCGGGACGCTGGATGTAGCGGTTCACGACGGCGGCGGCGGCGGGATTGGTTTTCGCGGCGGCAACCCAAGTATCCCAGAACAGCGGGCGATGCGGCCCGGTGGCGCGGGACATATGGGTGTGATATTGGAACTCGGGATGCAGGTTGCGGATGTATTTCCAATCGCGAGTGCGAACACTGCGAATCGGGTAGACGCAAAAATTGGCGTCGCCGCTGTGGGTGCTGACGACGCGGTCGCGGTGCGCCGGAGCCGTGCCGCGCAGAACGCCGGCGAAGGATTTGCCGTCGAGGCCGTCGGGAACTTTGCCGCCGGCGAGTTCGATGAAGGTCGGCAAGAGGTCGGGCCAGCAGACCATCGCATCGCTGGTGGCTCCGGGTTTGAGCCGGCCCGGCCATGCCATGATCAGCGGGACGCGGATACCCGCGTCGTAGAGCGACCATTTGGCGAACGGCAGCGCGGCGCCGTGATCGGCGGTGTAGATGAAGAGGGTGTTGGCGGAGAGTTTCTCGCGGGCGAGTGCGCGGACCTCACCCAGCAGCGTGTCGGCCTTGGTGACATCGGTGAGGTAGCGGGCGCGCTCAGAGCGGGCGACGGGGTCGTCGAAGTGCGTCGGCGGAATTTTCACCGCGGCAGGGTCGTAGGTGACGTTCGTGCTCCAAACGGTGTGCGGGTGGCGGGTGCCGACGAACAGACAGAGCGGTTTCGACGTGTCACGGGTGGCAAAAAATTTCGCGACGGCCGCCGTGTCTTCGAAGCCTTGGTTGGGACCGACGACGGAGTCGAAGCCGTCATTCTTCGCGTAGTCGATGTGCCCAACCTTGCCGATCGCGACAACCTCGTAGCCGAGGGCGCGGAGAGTGGGCGGGAGCGAGGCGACACCGGGATTCTTGGGCTTGTGATTGGGCTCGGCGCCGTTGCGTGCGGGCCAGAGACCGGTGAGCAGGGCGGTGCGGCTCGGACCACAGGCCGGGGAGGCGACAAACGCGTGCGTGAACTTCAGGCCATCGGCCGCAAGCTTCGCCAGGTGTGGCGTGCGCACCTCAGTCGAGCCATAGGCCTGCGAATCGAGTTGGCTGTGATCATCGGAGATAAAGACGACGATGTTGGGACGCGGCGGCGAACGGTCGGCGGCGAAGAGGGTGCAGGCGGCGAATGCGCTGACGAGGGCGGCGGTGACGCGGGTGAGTCCGCGCGAGGAGGGACAGGTCATGGGGAGGATTTTTTCTTGGCGGAGCCGGCCGGTCGTAGGTTGTAACGGGATTCGGCAGGCGCGCGGCGGTGCGGGGCGGGATCGGCGGGGAGGCTCAGCGCGAGGCGGGCCTTCACGGCGGCGAGCGCAGGATCGGCGGCGCGGTTGGTGTATTCGCGCGGGTCGGTCCCGAGGTCGTAGAGTTCTTCGAAGCCGTTGCCGTAGCGGATGAGACGGTAGCGCGGATCCGAGATGGCGTGCGACGCAGCCGGCTCGCCGCCGAACTGAAACGACGTGAGTGCGAGCCGCGCGCGGGGCGCGTCGGGGTTTTTCAACTGCGGGACGAGTGAGGCGCCGTCGCATTGGGCGGGAATCGGCAAGCCGGCGAGCTCGCAAAGCGTCGGATAGAGATCGGTGAGCGTCGCGGGCTGGCGGGTCTGCCGGCCGGCCTGCGCGACGCCGGGCGCGGCGATGAAGAGCGGCACGCGGGTGCTCTGGTTCCAGAGCGTGAACTTCTCCCAGTTCTCCTTTTCACCGAGGTGAAAACCGTGGTCGCTCCAGAGGACAACGATGGTGTTGTCCTTGAGTGGCGAGGCGTCGAGGGCGTCGAGCAGGCGGCCAATCTGGTGGTCCACGTAGCTGACGCTGGCGAGATAACCTTGGACGAATTTCTCCCATTGGCGGTTGGCGACAACCCAGCGGTGCCAACTGCGGCGGCCGTGCTCATGGGCGTCGGCCAGATCGTCGGCGCGGACCTCGGGGAGCTTCACGTCGGCCAGCGGGTGGAGATCGAACCATTTTTGTGGGACCTCAAACGGGATGTGCGGGCGGAAGAGGCCGACGGCGAGGAAGAGCGGCTTGGTCTGCGGCTGGCGCATCTGCGCGGCAGCCCAATCGACGACGAGGTGGTCGCCCGTCTGTTCGTCGGGCACGTGGAGCGGCGCGGCACCGAAATAATTATTTTGCAGGGGACGGCCGGGGGTGAGGCCGGCTTCGGCGTCAGACTCAAATTTCGCGCGCGCCCAGTCGGGCGAAATGGGATCGAGCGGATCACCGCGGTAGGCGTCCCAGGCGGCCGGATCGTTTTGGGAATCGCCGGGCGTCCATTGCAGCGTGTGGAAAATCTTCCCGCCGCCGACGGCGCGGTAGCCGTGATCGCGGAAATGCTGGGAGAGGACGACGGCGTCCTTGAGCATCGGCGATTCCTCGCGCCAGCGCGGGCCGTGCGAGCCAAAGAGGTTGGTGTAGATGCCGGAGCGCGACGGATGAACACCGGTCATCACAGCGAGCCGCGACGGGTGGCAGGCGGGCGCGGCGCAGTGGGCGTTGGCGAAGGTGACGGAGCGGTGTGCAAGCCGGTCGAGGTGCGGGGTCTTCACGCCCGGGTGGCGTGCGAGCGGCGCGATGTAATCGTTGAGATCGTCGACTGCGATGAAGAGGACATTGGGCCGGTTCGTCGGCAAGGCGGCGAACGATGAGAAAGCAAGGGCACCGACAGCGGCCGCGAGTGCGAACGTTCTTTTCATCATAGCACGGGATGAGACAGGCCCGCTCAGAAGCGGAACGAATTGGACAGTCGCCAAACCTGCGGCGGGCCGACGCGCCAGACGGCGACTCGGTAGGCTTGGTCACGGGTGGATTGCACCGGGATGAGATTTTGGGCGTTCGTGTTGAGATTCTGCACTCGCAATTCGATTTCCCACTCCAGCTTGTCGCGGAAAATCCGACGCTTGTAACGCAGCCACCCATCCACGTTGGTCTCGCTCGGCGCCCGATGCGGGCGGGTGATGTCGGCGACGAGCAAGCCATTCACCAGTTGGGACGGATAGCCAATCACTGCACGGTCTTGCCAGCGATAGGCAGCGCCAAAGCTCGTGCCCTTGAGGCGGCCGGTGCGGAAGTCGTAATTTGAGACAAGGTTCAGACGCCATTTGCGCTGTTCGTCGGAAGCGCGGCCTTCCTGCTGTTTATAGAGCCGGTAAACGGAATAGACGTTGGTCTCGAGCCACTGGGCGATGCTGTTGTTCGTCGGATTCTGCACGCTGATATACGTGGGCGGGATCACGCTCGCGTCGTTGAAGAAGGCGAGTCTGGCGAGCGAGCCGTTCGGCCCGATGAGCTTATCGGTGGCGGCGAGGAGCGTGGCCATGCGCGGCGAATAGTTGGTCGTAAACGTCTCCTGCTTCGCGACGCTGGCGGAAATACGCCAGCTGCGGGTCGGGTTGTAGGTGAGTTCGATTTCGATGCCCTTGGCCTGGACGTCGTCGGTGTCACCGATGCCACCGGCATTGCCCCGCTTGCTGAGGCCATCAGCCGTGACGCTGTTCAATCCGGTTTGCGCGAGAAGGCTCGCGGGAATTATTTTCCGGAACTCGGCCAAGCCCTGCATCGCGAGCGCGTAGTTGGGGGTGCCCGGATCGGCGAGGCCAGTCGCCGGATCCACCGAAGGAGAGCGGAAGCCGCGGTATTCGGATTCGATCAGGCCGCCGTAGATACCGAGGATGGCCTGATTGGCGAATCGGTTGTAAACGTTGCTGTTGCCGGTGAGCGGACGGTTGGCGAGTTCGGAGGCAAACCAATTGACGCGGGCGACGAGCTTGTCGTTGAAGAGATTGGCCGTGACACCGTATTCCTTGGTGCGGCCCGAGGCAGAGGGGACGCTGTTGCCAAAGAAATCGAAGGGTGTCGCGCCGAGGGAAAAATTCTGGGAAACACCGTAGTGGACGCTGAGCCGCGTCTGCCGAGGGAGAAAGCGCTCGGGCAGGTGCGCGACGCCCGACCAGCTAAAGGTATTGGCCGATTTCGTCGTGCCGCCGCTGGTGAGCGCGAGGTTTTTGTAGTCGGCGAGCAGATCCGGCCCGGTCAGGGCATCGTAGCCGGCGCTGTAGGCTTCGTCGCGCCGCCAACCGAGCAGACCAACGAGGCGGCGGTCGAGGAAGAAGGAGTTCCAATTGCCGGCATAGGATTTCACGCGCTGGGAATTCTCGCCGTAGGCGGTCGCGAAGGCGGCGGTCTTGAGCGAAACGTTCGTGAGATTGCCCGTCACGGGATCGACGGTTTGCAGAATCGTTGGCAGCCCGGGATTCCACAGCTGCTGGTTCTGCATCCGGTGCAGCCGGACGTCGCCGGCAGACTTGAGCGTCGTAATGTTCTGGTCGCTGAGATAAACGACGTAGTTCAAGATTCGCCGCTGCGAACCGAGTGGGTCGGTGGGCCCGAAAATTGATCCGCCGTCGGGATCAGTATAACAGATATTCCAAGCCGTGTTTTTCGACGCCTGGTCGTAGTGGTTGTAGAGCGTGGTGAAGGTGTGGTCGCCGAGCCAGCCGGCGAGACGCGAGTCGGGGAAGAAGTCCGCCGGCTTGAGCCGGGCGAAGGACGTGACGCGGAAATCGGTGCGGTTGTCCACCAACTCGTTCATAGCGGTGCGCGCTTGGACGAAAGGCCGCCCGTAATTGGGATTATCCTGTCCGAGGTAGTTCTTCATCACGTCGACGAAGAGGCCGGTGAACCCCTGGAAGGGCACGAAGCTCTTGCGGCGGTAGATCTGACGATCGACGGCGAATTCGATGCCGAGGCGATCGTTGAAACCCGTCTGTTCGAATGTGGCGTTGGCGTGCTGCCAGCGGTCGTTTTGGAACGAGGACTGGCCGGAAATCATGTTGCGGGTGAAATCAAACTGTTGTAGATCGCCCATGGATTCGGGCACGAGCAAGGGGTCCTGCCGCCACGGCTGCTGGGAAACGAGGTAGAGGTAGCCGAACTGCCGATTGCCGCTGGGATCGAGACTCGCGGGCACGACGCGCAGCGGCGGGCTGAACTGCGCGGAGGCGATGTTACTCATGAAAGAATTGGAACCGCCAGGACCGCCGGTGGGGAGCGACTGGTTATATTGATACACGCGCTCGATCTGGCGCGAGGCGTTGGGATGAAACAGATAGCGGTTGTTCACGTCCTGATAGTAGGCGACCTGGTTCATCAGCAGGGCGAGCCGGTCCGAGTTGTCCTTGGCGTTGACGACACCGTCGCGGTTCACATCGGCGACAGTGAGGTAGTTCGCGGTGAACAGGTCCTGGATACCGGCGTCGAATGCGAGCGGCAGATTATCGGGCACGGAAAGATTGATCCCAGCCGCCGCGAGTTGCGCCCTCATGAGATTTCGGACGACGGGATTGGCCGCGAACCATGAATTGATCGAGTTCGACGGCGGCACCGTGTTGGGGCGATTGGCATTCCGCTTACCGTTTTCGGCGAAGGCACGAAACACCCCGCCGCGCCACGGCCGCGCCGCCACTGCTGCATAAAGCCGGTGGTCGTCCTGAAAAGCCGGGCGCTGATAAAATTTCGTGTCGTCGTGCAAGGCGCCCAAGCGGAGTGCCAGGCGTTTACTGAAGAGCACTTTGTTCACATCGAGCTCGGTGCGCAGAGAGCCCTCGCTGTCGGTGTGGATTTTCGTTCTCCCAAAATTGCGAAATTCCGCCGCCGCCATCGAGGTATTGGCGATGCCGGCTGGACTGCCGAGACCGAAGAGGATGGCGTTGGCCCCGCGGTTGATTTCGACCCGGTCGGTATTGAAACGATCAGTCGGGATCAGCGTGAGAAAATAGTTTCTCGTGACATCAGCGGCCGCGAGACCGCGCACGCGCTGCGAACCTTGCGGATCGACGCGGCTCCCGGCGTCGCCGACTGAGGTCGAACCGGGCGTCGCGTTGCTGAAGTTGCCGTTCAAGCCGCTCGCCTCGGTGTTCGTCGTGTAGATGAAAAGATCGTTGAGGCTGTTCGCGCCGACGTCGTCGAGAAACTCGGCGGTGAGAATCTGCACGGAAGCGGCAATATCCTTGAGATCGGTTTTCAGGCGCGTGCCCGCGAGCGTCTGCGTCGCGCGATAGCCGCTCTCGGTCGCGACACTGACGACGAACGGGGAGAGTTCGATAGCCGGTTCCTCGACGGGCTTCGGGGGCGTGACGTTGTTGGGCGCGACCTGGGCTTCGAGCACGGCGGATAACCCGCAGACGAGTGCAACGAACGAAAAGACACGACGGCGATTGATTGAACGCATGAGGGAGGCAGGGGTTTCAGTGGCGACGACAGCAAGCGAAGTCAGACGACCCGACTATGCACGAAACGCGCGCTGCCGCGCTATTGTCCGATCGGCCAATGGATCGCGGCGTCACTCACGCTTTCAGCAAGCCGCGCTCGAAACCGCGCGCGACCGCCTCGGCGCGGTCGGCGGCCTGGAGTTTCACGAGCAACGCCCCGACGTGGGCCTTGGCGGTGCGTTCGGAGATGCCGAGGAGGCGGCCGAGTTCGGCGTTGGTGAACCCTTGGCGCACGAGGCCGAGCACTTCGAGTTCGCGCCGCGAGATGGCGCCCGTCTCGTTTTCGACTGCCAACTGTCCGGCCACCGCACCACCGATCACTTCTTGGCCGGCGTGCACAGCGCGGATCGCCGCGACCAGTTCCGCGCGTCGCACCGTCTTAGTGACATAGCCACAGGCCCCGGCGGCCAACGCATGGCGGACATCCTCCGGCGCTTCGGACGACGTGAGCATCAGCACCCGCGCCTGCGGAAACTCACGCCGAAGCCGCACCAACGTCTCGATCCCGTCGATCCCGGGCATGCTGAGATCCAGCAGCATGACGTCGGCTGGATGCGCTCGCCACGCCTTGAGCGCCGCCTCACCGTCGTCCGCCTCGGCCACGACGCGCAGGCCCGCGTCGAAGTTCAACACATTGGCCAAACCGGCGCGGAGCACGGTGTGGTCATCCACCAAAATCAGACGAATGGGAGTGGCAGGAGGCACGAAGAAAGGAGAACTGGCGGACGACGCCACTGTAGCCGCAGCAACGACCGGCGGGCAATTGACCGATCGGCCAATGGGTCGGTGCTCAGGCGAGGGCTTCATCGTAGGCGCGCAGCGGAACTTCAAAGTGAATGGTCGTGCCCTCGCCCGGCGCGCTCTCGATCCGCAGCGTGCCGTTGAGCCGCTCGATGCGCTCACGCATACCCGTGAGTCCGAAGTGGCCTTGTGTCGCACCCACCTGCGCACCGACGGTAAAACCGCGGCCGTCGTCGCGCACCGTCACGGCAACCCACTCGGGCTTTTCAGCGAGGCGCACATCCAGCGTGACGTTGCGCGGGTGCCCGTGCTTGAGCGCGTTGTGCAAGGCCTCCTGCGCAACCAAGAGCAGATTGCCCGCCACAAAATCGGGCACGTGCGCCAAATCGCCCGCCGTGTGAACATCGATTTTCACATCGTGACCAGCACCCGCACGCTCCGCGAGCGAGCGCAGCGCAGCGGGCATCGCGAGACCATGCAGCGGCAAACTGCGCAACGCCCACACGGAGCTGCGCAACTCGTCCACTGCGTGATCCAACATCCGTCGCGCGACGGGTAGGTGCACCGGAGTCTTTCCATCCGGTCGCGGACCGGCGGCTTCGGCCTCACACGCCTCCATCTGAAAACCAATGCCACCGAGCGTCTGCAAAAGTGTGTCGTGCAGATTCGCGGCGAGCCGATTGCGCTCCCGTAGGGTCGCCTGAAACTCGATTGCGGCGTCGCGGCGCGCGCTCATTTCGGCAGCCAGTTCGCGGGTTTTTCGCCGCACTTGTCGGCGCAGTTGCCAGACCCAAGCCAGGGCGGCGCCAAGCGCAACAACCGCGATGGCAACTGCGCTCAGCAAGCGGCCGGGTGTCCACCAGAAAGGTGCCTCCACCACGAACACATCGGCGGCGCGGCGCAACACCACGTCGAGCCGGCTCGGCACCAAGGATCGCCGGGAGCCTTCGACCGGAGTGTATTCGAGCTGCACCAGAGCCGTGATCTCCACGACGCTACCGGGCTGCAACCCATCAAGCGCCGTCGTGTCTCCCGCGTGCAAAATCGCACTGAGGACCAATTCGCCCCGTTCCAGCGTGAGCCGGCGCACGGGTTGCCGCGGGTCAGTGGCCACTTGCACCGCGAGCAAAGTCGCTCGAAACCGCACCAAGTGACCGTCGAAATCATGCGGCTTCGCCCGTTGCCCGGTCGTCATCGCCGTGGTGTTGAGCGCGATAATTTCTTCGGGAGTGATAGCCACCGGTTCCGGAATCACACCGCGCCCGATCTTTCGCACCTGCGCTTCGGCCAGCGTCCCCACATGTCGCGTCATGTCGCCGAACCCTGCTGCCTCTACCTGATCTCCCGGAGTCCCAACGTCCGTCGCTCGGGTCTCGACGCGCATCGCACTTTCGCCCGCTTGCAGATATAGGAACTTACCCGGCAAGGCGAACGTCACCGTGCCCACCACGCGCACACGATGCGGGCCCAATGGTTCCGGGCGAAACGCGAGAATTCGGTCCAATGGCACCAACGGCGCGTCAAAGGGAGCGGCCCCCGGAACTTCGATCACAAAATCACTCGCATCGTTGGCGAACAGGCGCGGCATCGTGATTTCACCGCGCGTGTTGAAACGAGAAACCGCCACCCCGCTCACCCGCACTTCCGCGTCCACGAGCTCTGCCGGATTCGGGAAGACGGTCGCCGGAACTTCGACCGTCGACCTCCCCGGATTGGAATTGAGATGAATCAACCAGCCGGTTTCCGCGGATTGGAAACCCTGAACCACTCCCCTCACCTGCACCCGCACGCCGTCGTCGGCTCCACTGAAGAATCGCGCCGGCGTCATCGGCAGCGGAGTCGGCAACGCCTGCTCACCGAGCACGCGAATCGTGCGCGGGAGGATCACCGGGGCGTAACCGCCGGGATCGCTGATCCCCAGAATTTCGACCGTCTGCCCAACTCGCAGCGAGTCGATGACGGAGTCATCCATTTCCCATAGCCGATTTTGACGAGCACGGCCCACCCCCACCCAAATTCCCGCCGAGGTATCTTGCACCATAATGGGCCCCTCGGGACTGCGCCACGTGATCACGCCTCTGACCTGCACCGCCCTGCCCTCCACCGCATCCTCGCGGCGCAACCCGCGCACGTCGGCGATCCGCGTGAGCACCTCCGCCGCGTAGCCCAGCGGCCACCCGCCGCCGAGTAGCAGCGCGCAGAAAAGAAGCCCGAAGAGTCGCGGTGTTTTCATGCTACAAGCACCGCGGTGATGCACTAGACCCACCCCGTGCTGCGGGGAGCACCGAGAGGCCGTCCGAAAAAATTGTCGAGTCAGGAACGCATTCCGCAACGGGAGGTCCAGACAGATCCTGACCCACCTGGGCATCAAGAAAGACGGGGGGTAGCGTAGGACTTTGGGGCTGAGATGAGGCGCGCGTTGGGCGAGAAGGTCGGCGGGTGTGTGGTTGCCGCGCGAGCGGTTTTTGCGCGCGAAGTTGAAGAAGTGCTGGTAGGTGGTGACGGCAGCGCGGAAATGGGACGGATCGCGGAAGGATTC
>SYGN01000128.1 GCA_005799525.1 Opitutaceae bacterium
GAACAGGCCCGTTGGTTCTCCGAGCACGTGCAACGGCACGAGCCCGCCCTCCGCGCCTACCTGCACGGGCTCGTCAACTCCTCCGACGTCGACGACCTCGTGCAGGAGACGTACATTCGCCTTCTCCGCGCGCACGAACGCGGCCCGATCGACCATCCGCGCGGCCTCCTCTTCGCCACCGCCCGCAACGCCGCCCGCGACCTCTTTCGCCGCCGCACCACCGCCAACACGATTCCGATAACGGAATTCGTCGCCTCGCGCGTCTTCGACGGTGCGCCCCACGCCGCCGAGACCGCCAGCCGCCAGCAGGAGACCGACCTGCTCGCTACGGCGATCGCGGAGCTGCCGCCACGCTGCCGTGAAATCCTCGTCCTCCGCAAATTTGAAAATCGGTCCCACCGCGAAATCGCCGAAAAGCTCGGCATCTCCGTGCACACCGTCGAAGCGCAGCTCACCAAGGCGCTGCATCGCTGTGAGGAATTTTTCGCGCGCCACGGCCTGCCATGAAACCTGTGTCCCGTAGCGGCGAGCGCCAGCAAGCCGACGCTCCTCCCCGTAGCGCCTGCTTTCCCAATCGTAGCGGCGAGCGCCAGCAAGCCGTTGGTTTACGCCCTTCGGAATTCCGCCTCCAGGCAATCCAGCATCCGCCTCTCGCCCGATGACACCCTTTCCGCCCACTTCCGACGACTCCGCTCTCCGCGCGACTGCCGCGCAGTGGACGATCCGCCGTGACCGCGGCCTCTCCGCCTCCGACTCCATCGACTACGAACTCTGGCTCGCCGCCGATCCCCGCCACGCCGCCGCCATGCAGCGCTCGTCGGCCGCGTGGTCCCTCCTCGACCGCATCCCCGAAAACGTCGCCGCCCCCGTGCTCGCCACCGCCACCCGCCGCCGCTCCTTCTGGCGCCGCAGCCTCGTCCTCACGTCCCTCGCCGCCGCCGCGGCCCTCGCCCTCGTCGCCGTCCGCTTCACGCGATCATCTGCTCTTCCGCCTCCAGACCTCGCGGCCACCACCGCCAACGCACCCGCCTCCGCCCCGCGCCAGCTCACGCTCTCCGACGGCACCGTCGTCCAACTCAACACCGGCGGCGAAGTCATCGAGCAATTCACCGCCGCCGAGCGCCGTGTGCTCCTCTCGCGCGGTGAAGCTCACTTCGCCGTCACGAAAAATACCGCGCGCCCGTTCATCGTCCATGCGGGCAACGTCGACATCCGCGCCGTCGGCACCGCCTTCAACGTCAACCTCCAGTCCTCCGCCGTCGATGTCCTCGTCACCGAAGGCATAGTCTCCGTCTCCGAGGTGGAGCGCGTTGTCCCCCACGCGCTTTCGACTGCCACCGAGACGAACCCGACGCGTTGGGGACAACGCGTTTCACCGCCGGACACCTTGCTGCACGCCAACGAACGCGTCGTCATCTCCCGCTCCCATCCCTCACTCGTCTCGCCCGCGCCAGCCGTCGTCACCACCGCCAGCACCGACGAAATCGCCCGTACCCTTGCGTGGCAGGCCACGCTGCTGCGCCTCGGCGGCGCGACGCTCGCCGAACTCGTCCTCGAATTCCAACGCCGCTCCGGTCAGCGCGTCATCCTCGCCGATCCCGCCCTCGCGTCGCTCCGCGTCGGTGGTCGCTTCCGGGCCGACGACCTCGCTGGCTTCACCCACCTCCTTGCCACGACCCTCGATCTCGAAATAGACCACGCGGCCGACGGCACGCTCGTGTTGCGGAAAAAAAAGCCAGAAACTCGATAGCGGAAATCGCCGGTCACCGCGTCTTCCCCGCGCCGTCGGTCTCCGGGCCGATGGAAAAACCTCATCCATGTTACCCCTCAACCGTCAGGTCGGCCGGCTTCACCGCCGCCTCCTGACGCTCACGCTGATCCTCTCCGTCACGCTGCCTCCGCTCCTACTCCATAGTGCGGAGGTGGCGCGGAGGCCGTTCGCCATTCCGGCGGCGGATGCCGAGGTGACGCTGGAGACGTTTTCCGATCAGGCCGGCGCCCAACTCGTCTACCTGATTGATGACGTGCGCGGTGTGACGACCCATTCCGTGCAAGGCATGTTCGCGATTCGCGACGCGCTCGAGCGGTTGGTCGCCCGCACCGAGCTGAGGGTGGAGCAGGATGGGAAAACCGGAGCCTTTGTGATCAAGCGCGACCGCGCTCTGCCGTCCGCTGCAGATGTTCCTCCACAATCCAGAAAACCGCCGACCCAGCCCATGAAATCCCCCCGCACCCTGTTCGCCACTCTCGCGGCCTTCACCTCCGGCATCCTCTCCGCTCAAACTGCACCGCCCTCGGCGACGAAGGAAGACCCGGTCCAACTGTCGCCTTTCGTCGTCACCACCGAAACGCAGCAGAGCTACCTCGCAAACGAGACGCTCGCCGGCATGCGCATCAAGACCGACCTCAAGGACGTCGGTGCCGCGATCAATGTTTTGACCGAAACCTTTCTGAACGAAGTCGGCGCCGTGGACATGAACCAAGCGCTGAAATACGCGCCGAACATGCAGTTCGCCGATTACGCCGCCAGTGGTGGTAATGGCCAGTGGTTCTCCGCCCCCTACCTTTCACGCGGCGTGGTTGGCAGCACCGTGATGACCGATTTCTTCCTGACGGGCTCGGTGCCCATCGACCGTTACAATACCGACAACCTCACCTTCCTGCGGGGTCCGAATTCGATCCTCTTCGGCATCGGTAGCCCGTCTGGCGTCGTGGGCGCTAGCTCGAAACGAGCCTCGCTCGGGCAAAACTCGCAATCGGCCCGCTTTATGGCGGACACGTTTGGTTCCGCCCGCACAGAATTGGATGTGAGCCATGTCTTCGTGACGAATAAACTCGCCGGGCGGTTCGCCGCGGTCGCTTCGGACCAACACAACGATCAAAAGCCCTCACTCAACCGGCGCAATGCGGTCTACGGGACGGTAACCTACAAGCCGTTCAGTCGGACGACGATTTCGGTAAACGGGGAAAGCGGCCGTTATGACCGGTATTTTCAGATGTATACTCTCACGGCGGACTCCTATACGCCTTGGGTGATGGCCGGCCGACCGACCGTCAATTTTGTCACCGGCAAAGGCATGCTCAACGGCTCCACCACGAAGGGAAATTTTTCCACCGCCATCGGTTCGGGGCTGAGGAACGTAAACACGGGGTCCAATCTTATCTACATAGAGGGCTCAAACCAGCCTATGATGGACTGGAGGAACATGGCAGCAGGGTCGTATTGGAGCCAAACGCGCAACGCGGGCGCTGCCGGCAGCGGCCTAATATTGTCCGCTGACCGCGGTCAGATGGACTCGATTCCCTTTACCCGGGACAACACGCTCGTCGATCTGCGGGCTAATCCGTGGGGCGGCTACAACACGAACGACCTGCATTATAAGAATCGCTCGGTCTTCGTGGAACAGAATCTATGGCGGAATCTCGACCTCGAGCTGGCTTGGAACAAATACAAGCAGGGCTATAATTTTAACAACACGCTCGGCAAGAATGGGGACAATCGAATCTCGGTCGATCCCAACGAAGTTCTTCCCAACGGCGCGCCCAATCCCAACGTTGGGAAGCCCTACCTCGAGGTAACGCAAGGCGGAGACCAAGGCAGTCGTCGTTTCAGAGCTCAGCTGGAGAAAGGCGCCAAGCGGGCGACCCTTTCCTACAAACTCGATCTGGACCAGCATAAGATCTTCAAGAGCGTCGGACTGGGTAATTACCGCTTTGCCGGGCTTTTTCAGGACCACGAGTCTAACGAGCAAGTGGTCGTCAGCAATTTTGTAAACGTCACCCCGCTGCCTGGGACCCCGACCAACATCCCGCTCAACCAAAACCAAAATCGTATGTCCCGGCGTTACTATCTCCAGCCCGGCGAAAGCCAGTGGCAGGGTTACAACTACGTCCAGAATTTTTCGCAGGCCAGTGTGCTGGGCGCCACGATCGACGGACCGATCAAATTTGAAGAACGCAACGCCACGGAGAGTCCGCGCAATATCCAGCAATCCACCGAGAGCCTCGTCGGCGCCCTGCAAGGATCCGGGTGGCAGGCGTCGGCGGGGTATTTCCACCTCACGGGTCTGTTTGGCCTGCGCCAGGATCGGGAACGTGATCGTGCGCAAACGTTTGTTCGCCTAGCCAATGGCGAATTCGCCGGCCCGATCACGAATTTTAATAAATTGGACGAATTTGGCACCTGGAATCCCCTGACGAAATACGGAGCTCATACCAAGAGCTACAACGCGGTCTTCCGGCCAATTTCCCAAGTCCGGCTATTTTATAACTTCTCCGATATTTACAGCGCCGCAGCGTCCTCAAACTTCGTCGATGTTTTTGGCAAGGCGCTCCTGCCGGCCATCGGGCAAACCAAGGATTATGGCATCAAGTTGGACGTGTGGGGCGAACGCGTCTTCCTGAGTGCGACCAAATATGAAACCGGCATCATCGACACCTCGGTCGACAACACCGGCGTCGTGCGCACCCCGATCAATGACATTTACAATGCGCTGAGCCGGCCCGATCTCGTATTGGATCGGCCCTTTTCCTATCGGAACGATATCAGCAAAGGCTACGAATTTGAGCTGACGGCGGCCGTCACCAAGAATTGGCGGGCGCGCATGACCTACGGCACGCAGAAGACGGTCCCGTCCGAGGCGTTTGCCGACTGGACTGTTTATTTCGCGAACAACCGTTCGCTGTGGCAGCAAAACGCCACGCGACCGTTGCTAAATCCCGGCATAGGCTACACCACGGTGGCAGACTCGATCGCGCGCGCGGATCAGTTCCTGCGCGATGCCCTGGCGACGAACGGCGTGCAACCGGCGGACCAGCGCATGCGCAATGCAACCTTCAACACCAACTACAATTTCACCCGAGGCTGGCTGAAATCGGTGCGCGTCGGCGGCGGATTTCAATGGGCCTCGCGCAATGTCATCGGCTACGCCCGCAACAACGTAGGCAATCTGGACACGAGCAAGCCCTTCCACGGCGCCGAACGCTTAAGCACCGACGGCAGCATCGGCTACTCGCGCCGCTTGACGGCAAAGGTGACCTGGGACGTGCAGATCAACGTGTATAATCTCCTGGGCGAGGATCCGCTGCTGGCCCGCACCGCCGTCGACGATGGCAAGGGGAATCCCATCGTCACCCGCCGTTACCTGCAGACACGGACCTACGCGCAGTTGACCAACTCGTTTAAGTTCTAAAAACCTCCCGCCTCGGGGGCCGATCCAAGAGGGTCAGTCCGTTACCGACAGGAAACTGGATTTTCAGGGGGATCGGATCCGGGAGGGGTTTCCATCGCCGTCTCGTCGGTGCTCGGAGAAACATGCGCTCCGGCAAACACCTTAATTTTCCTTGAGATTCGAGAAGACAGTCCCCCGATGATACACAGAACCAACGCGCCACTTCTTTTTCAAAAGGCGAATATCGGCCTCTTATTTGCCGCGCTAGCTACTACGGCGCACCCGGCAATCGTCGCTTCCTCAACAGGTGACAGAGAGACAATCTACGACAACTCCACCCGAGCCAGCGCAGGCGGCATGTTTTGGCCAGACGGCAATATTGGAGTACTGCGGGGAGCTGATGGACGCTACTCCTTCAATGCGGCCAATGGCTCCACGGAAGTTTTCACGACAGGAACCCTCGACCAGCCAGCGCAAACTCGCGCCGCAGTGGTGTATTCAGACCAAAAATCGAGCTACAACTACCTCAGCGGAGGTGAACTCTATCGTGACCCAGCATCGGGGCGCCTGCTGCATTTCTACCACTGCGAAGTTTATCTCGACGGCAACGCACGCACGTTCAGGTCGGCTCTGGGGATGGCAGTTTCGAATGACGCGAGCGCAACTTCATTTCGGGATCTAGGAGTGATTCTCTCTGCTCCCGGAACGGGGCCGGTCGAAATGTGCGGTGCCCCCTACGTTATCAGCCGAGACGGCTACTTGTATGTGTATTTCAACGCCGGAGGACTCGCTGTGGCCCGTGCGCGACTGAGCGAAATCGTGGCCAACGCTCTCACTGGCCGCACCACCGCCTTCTTCAAGTATTACCGCGGCGGGTTTACTGA
>SYGN01000129.1 GCA_005799525.1 Opitutaceae bacterium
ACGATCGCGAGGGCCGACTCCATCGCGGGGTGGACGAGGACGGGAAAATACTGCGCGACCTGCTCGGTGAGGAGCATGCCTTTGTAGACGAGCGTCTTCATCGAGAGGCTCGCGACATACCACGCTTCGGCCCCGGGGATAGTGGAGGTGCGGATATCGTTATAGGCGCGCTTGCGGATCACGTAGAGCTTCCGCTCGAAATCGAGATCGGTGGTGATGTCTGCTCCGCGGCCGATAAAGACCTGGCGCATGAACGGCTCGCAGGAGATGGCGGTGTTGCCGAGGGTCTTGTTATCCGTCGGCACCGTGCGCCAGCCGAGGAAGAGCTGCCCTTCGGATTGGACGACCTGCTCAAAGACTTCTTCCACCTTGCGGCGGATGGTGCGGTTCCGCGGGAGATAGACGAGACCGGCACCGTAGTGGCCGGCTTCGGGAAGCGTGATGCGCGCGGTCCTGGAAACTTCGGCGAAAAACTTGTGCGGCATCTGGATGAGAATGCCCGCACCGTCACCAGTATTGGGCTCGCTGCCGGCGGCACCACGGTGGTCGAGGTTGGTGAGAACCTGGAGTGCGTCGGCGACGATTTTATGCGATTTCCGACCCTTCATATCGACAACGAAGCCGACGCCGCAGGCATCGTGTTCGAACGCGGGATCGTAGAGGCCCTGTTTTCCCGGAGCACGGGTGGCCGGAGCCTGGGACGCGTCGAGGGAGTCGGGGGAGGTGGTGGTGTCGATATTCACGGGCTTGAAAAAAGGGTTCGGGTGTCGGTGGTGGTGATCGTCAGCGTCGGCGGCCTTGTGCCGGATGCGCATAAAAAAGGCCGTCTCGTCCTGTGCGAGAGCGGCCCGGTGTGCGTTATGTGCGGTGAGCTCTCAGTGTGGTCAAAAAAAGCGGATCGTTTTAGTGGCCATTTTAGCGTGCTCCTCGTCAGAGCAGCCCGCATTGGTGGGCGCGCCGGCGGAGGCATCGCTGGATTTCACGAGATCGTTGCTGAGCAGATAATTTTCGACTTCCTCGCCCGAAATGTCGGCGAGCATGACGCCGTCGATCTCGACACAAGGGGAAAGGGGCTGGCCGGACTTTTGCACCATCTCGGCGTAATTCGCGCGGTCGTTAATGATATCGATGTCCTCGAAAGGCAGATTATGCTTACGCATAATCGCGCGGACACCATTGGACCAGCCACAGGAGGGCTTGAGGTAGGCTTTGATGATCATGTGGAGAGCGTGTGCGTGGACAGTAACGGAGCAAGGTAAAGGGCGCGTTTTCCGGCAATCAAGCCCGCGTTTCGGATATTTTCGGAGGTTCCTTGTCATAGGAACCGCACCACGAGACGCGGAACCCTCAACATTTAACCCCCACGCCGGGCCGTCAGTCGACGGACACGATAACCGCGACCCGCCTGCGCCAAGCCTACCACGAGGACAGCGGCCTGCCGACGAGCAGCAACTCGAAACCTTGGAAAAAGTTTCCGCTAGCCGCGTCACGTGCCCTCGCGTATCACGCGCAGGATGAAAGTCCTCGTGACCGGCACCGCCGGCTTCATCGGTTATCACGTCGCGCGCCGTTTAGCCGAGAGCAAACGCTGCGAAGTGCTCGGCGTGGACGTGATCGGCGACTACTATGATCCGGCGCTCAAACGTGCGCGGCTCGATCAGCTCGCAGCGAACACAACGACGGATGAGTTTCGTTTTGTGCAGGGAGATTTCGCCGACGCGGAGAAATTCTCCGCGCTCGTGGCGCACTTCAAACCGGCCTACGTCGTCCACCTCGGCGCGCAACCGGGCGTGCGCTACAGCATCGAAAAGCCCGCCGCTTACACGCACAGCAACCTCGACGGATTTGCCAGTGTGCTCGAAGCTTGCCGCCGCACGCCGCCGAAACACCTCGTGTTCGCCTCCAGCAGCAGCGTCTACGGCGCGGGGGCGAAGCCGCCGTTTCGCGAGGACGACAACACCGACCAGCCCGTCTCGTTCTACGGAGCGACGAAGAAGGCCAACGAGGTCATCGCGCACAGTTACGCGCACGTGCACGGCCTCAACATCACTGGCCTGCGCTTTTTCAGCGTCTACGGCCCGTGGGGTCGCCCCGACATGGCACCGACGCTTTTTGCCCGCGCGATCTGCGAAGGGCAGGCGCTGAAGCTTTTCAACGAGGGGAAAAATCTTCGCGATTTCACCTTCATCGACGACATCGTCGACGGCGTCGTGAAGGTGCTGCTCTACCCGCCCGCCGAGCGCTCCACCCCACCGATCCGCATCTTCAACCTCGGCCATCATCGTCCTGTCGAGACCGTGCTCTTCGTAAAGATGCTGGAGCAATTGCTCGGCAAGCCCGCGCAGATCGAGCTCCTCCCGCCGCAAACCGGCGACATGTTTGAAACCTGCGCGGATCTCACGCGCATCCGCGCCGCGATCGGTTTCGTACCAAAAGTTTCGCTCGAGGACGGGCTGGGCAAATTCGTCGAGTGGTTTCGCGGCTACTATAAAATGTAGGCCGCATATTTCTGGGCATCGTCCGGCCCGAGCTTCACTCTACAGGCTGGCCGGCGCCACCTCGTCCGTCGCCCGAAAAAGATTGAAGGCGCGCGACGCGCGTTTGCCGAGGAGGTGTTTGTCCGCGAGGGCGAGCAGCCCGTCCCAATCCGTCTCGCCGAAAACCGTGCGGGCGATCCGCCCAATAGACGCCAAGCTTGTCCACGGCGCCAAGGAACGCATACGCTGGCCGCGCGGCGAACCCACGATCTTTCGTTTTGGGCCCCGGTTTGACTCAAGTGGAACGGAGGACGCGCAGGCAGGCGGCGGGATGGGAGTGCAATTGTTCGTGGATCTCCGGGTGGGAAACGCCGGGAAAGTGCTCCGGCAACAGCGCAAACAGGGCGTTGCGCAGAAGGGCGACGC
>SYGN01000130.1 GCA_005799525.1 Opitutaceae bacterium
CACCAAGCACCAATACGACTTCGACGTCGCCAGCGGCATCGCCTTCCTTCGCACCTACGGACTCGAAAGCCATTTTAAGTTCAACATCGAGACCAACCACGCGACCCTCGCCGGCCACACCTTCCAGCACGAAATCGAAGTCGCCGCCGCGCAAAACATGCTGGGCTCGATCGACGCCAACTCGGGCGACCTCCTCCTCGGCTGGGATACCGATCAGTTCAACACCGACGTAAAGGAGCTCACCCTCGCCATGACCTCGATCCTGCGCGCCGGTGGACTGGGCACCGGCGGTTTCAACTTCGACGCCAAACTCCGCCGTCCGAGTATCGATGCCGAGGACCTCTTCCACGCCCACATCGGCGGCATGGATGCCTACGCCCTCGCCTTCAAACTCGCGCGGAAAATCCTCGCCGACGGAAAATTCGAGAGCTTCGTAGCCGACCGTTATGCTTCTTTCGATACGGGCTTCGGCCAAGATATCGAGCAACGCCGCATCGGCTTCAAAGAGCTCAACAAACTCGTCCTCGGCAAACTCGGCGAACCCAAGCCTAAGTCTGGCAAGCAGGAGTATCTCGAAAACCTCCTGAACACCTACCTCCACGGCTGAACCAATCGTTCCTCGTTCTCGTAATCGTTCTCGTTCTCATTGCTCACTCCGGCGCGGCCCCAGCGGCTGCGCCTTTTTTCACGCCCACGTCTCCTTCCGCACCGTCGGTCCCTCGACCCATCTCGCCGGCACGGTCGTCGTCGCGGGCCACACTGGCACCCCAAGCTCATTGCGCTGAAGCTGCGCGAGGAGCAATTCCACCGCCCGCGCGCCCATTCCATCGTCCGCCTTGCACCCCCCACCCATTGCTGCGTCAGTCCCCTCGTGCGTATTTTTTCCACTCAACACCGGCACCGGTTCCGCCCGCTTCTCGCTTTCCTCGCTTGCTGCTTCTTCGGATTTTCCGGCTGTGCGTCCATTGCCACCCGCACCGTCGTCGACCTCTCCCGTTTCAAAAAAATCTACGTCGAACACAAACTTACCGATGACCGCCACGTCGACGAAATGATCGTCAAGGAACTCACGCGTCTCGGCTATCAGGCGTCCCACGGGCCCCTCACGATGCTCCCGGACAACACCGACGCGGTGCTCACTTACGAGGATCGCTGGGAGTGGGATTTCAAAACCTACCTGATCGAATTCAACGTCACCGTCCGCACCGCCCGCACCAACAAAAAGCTCGCGGACGGCCGATACTACCAGCCGACCCCAAACTCGAAAGCCCCCGCCGAGGTCATCAGCAAAGTGCTCACGCCGTTGTTTGGGAAATAGGCCTTACTTCGCCCCACCCTGCGGCGTCCCGCTGCCCGGCGCGAGGTCGAGCGCCCAAAGGATGCCGCCGATCAGATGCTGCTGAAACTGACGCGCCACCTCGGGCGGGTTCTTCCGTCCGTCTTTTTCAGTGTAGGTCGGATCCCACATATCGTCGCGATGGCCGAGCGAGGTGTAGAAGACGCGTCCTTGGCCGTGCGCCTTGCACCATGCGACCGGATAGTCGCCCGCGGTCGTCCGCCGATTTTTGACGTCGTCCGCCGAGAGCATCAGGCTTTCCAGCGACAGCAGGCCGTGGACCTTCGCGCGCTCAAAGTTCTTCATCTGGTAAATCTCGTCGAAGACCTTCCATGACTTCGCCAGCGGCGCGCCCGCCGCATGGGCCTGATCATGATTGACGCACTCAACGGTGACTTGCGGGCCATGGGTCTTGAAGGCGGCGCCGATCATCCCGACGTAACCCGGAAACGTCTTGAACGTGTCGGTGGCGGCATGCACGCCGATGAACGCCTTGCCGGACGCCACCCAGTCCACGAACCCCTGGCGGTCCGGCAGAGGCAGTTCGTCGCCGGTCGTGTTCGCAAACAGCACGGCGTCGTAATTCCTGAGATTGGCCGGGCTGAGCGACCGCAGCGCTTCCGCCACTTTCGGCCACCACTGCGCCAACGCCGCTTCGTAGGTCTTGGTCTCCTCCTTGAATTTTTCGAGCGCCAAAAGATGAGCCGCCGCCTTGTCGCCGTCCTTGCCCGGCCGCGGCTGGGCCGGTTTTTTCGGCTCGCCCGCCGGCTGCCGCACGAACTCCACACTGAACTTGCCGCCGCTCTCCGCCGCGAGCTGCGCGAGGATTTTTTCCGCCGTCGGGATCGACGAGTGGCGGAAGCCGGTCGTCACGGTGACGACGAGGATTTTCTTGGGCGCGGCGAACGCGGGCAGCACCAGGGCGACGGTGAGCAAGATGGTTTTGAGGAGCGGGAGTTTCATGGGGAAAATCAACAGAGACGACCGGAATGAAAAAAGCAGTCGCAATGTGCCCGCTCCGGCGCACGCGAACAGCCAATAATTCCTCGTCGCGTCACTTTCTCTTCAGCGCAAAGGCCACATACGCGTCGCCGGCGCCCGACTTCCCGCCGACGCGCCCGCCACCGGTCGCCGTGATCACGACAAACTGCCGCCCACCGGCCTCGTAGATCGCCGGTGCCGCCGTGCCCGCAAACGGCAGTTTCGCCGCCCACAACTCCGCCCCCGTATCCACATCAAACGCGCGCAGTTTTTCGTCCGCAGTGCCCGCCACAAAAACCAATCCACCCGCCGTCACGCTCGCCCCGCCCAAATTCTGCGAACCCGTTTTCGGTACGCCTTGTTTCGTCAGCTCCTCCAATTCTCCGAGTGGCACCCGCCACAACGCCTTGCCCGTGCTGAGGTCGTAACAATTCAGCAGGCCCCAAGGCGGCTTGATGCCCGGGTAGCCCTCGTGGTCGACCAAGAATCCAAAACCATCGAACACGTAGTGGGGCCGGCCTGACGCGTCCGTCGGATCCCCCGCTCGGCGCGTAGGCGGCTGGTTCCGTCGAAACAGATAGTCGAGCAGGTCTTTTTTCTGCGCATCCGTGAGCACCAAATTCGGCGGCATCAGCCCGCGCCCGGTCGCCAACAGGGTCAGCACGTCCGCTTCCTTCGCGCGTGACTTCAAACCGATCAAGGGCGGCACCACACCCAAGCCGACGCGGTTCGGCGCATGACACGACGCGCAGTGCTCGGCATAAATTTTCTCTCCGGCCGAGGCCGCGTGGCGCGGATCGCGCTCCTGCTCGTCATTGGCCATCACCGTGATTTTTGAAACCCAGCGGTTCGACGTCACGTAAAGCCGACCGGTCGGCACATCCACCGCCGCACCCGACCACTCCGCTCCGCCGCGCGATCCGATAAACAGCGTCGGCTTACCTTCTTCGAATGGCGCGAAGAAACCATAGTTGGATCGTGCGACCACGGGCTCGACAAACGCCCGCGCTTCCGGCGAACGATTCGTGATCATGTCTGGATGAAATTCGCTGCGCGAGATCGGCTCCGGCCACTCTGGGTCGGGCTGATACTCCGCCGTGCGTTCACCCGGTAACTTCGAGATCGGCGCGCGCCGCAGGCGCACCGGAAACACCGGTTTGCCGCTCACGCGATCCAGCACGAACAGGTGCCCCGACTTCCCCATGCACGTGACCACATCGACGCGTTTTCCCTCGCGCGTGATCGTCACCAGATTCGGTGGCGCGCACACATCGAGGTCCCAAATGTCGTGCCGCACATCTTGAAAATGCCAGAGGCGTTTCCCCGTCAGCACATCGAGCGCGAGCACACAGTTGCTGAACAAATTATCCCCCAGCCGCCTGACGCCGACCATGTCGGGCCGAGGCGCGCCCAGCGCCACAAACACCATGCCGCGAGCATCATCGATCGAGAGCCCGCTCCAGCCATTCGCCCCCGCTTGCGGCCCGTCCCACGTCTCGGCACCAAACTCTCCGCCGCGTGCGATCGAGTGAAACCGCCAGAGCTCCCGACCACTCCGCACATCGAAACCGTAGACATCGCCCGACAGTCCCGTCGTCACGAATACGTGCTGATACACCGCACCCGCCGCCGTTGCCCCCGTCGCGATCGAGACCCGGCCCGCGACGCCAAACTCCGCCACCGGCTCGCCGTTCTTCGGATCCAGCGCGTAGATCCGATCGCCCGCGCCGAAGAGCAATCGCCCCGCATGCGCACTGTCACCCGGCCAATACACCAACCCGCGCCGGGCCGGGGAGTCCTGCAGGCCATTGCGCAAATCGGGGATTTTCCGCCGCCATTTTTCCACCCCCGTCGCCGCGTCGATGGCCAAGATTGCTCGCCCCGGTGTCGGCGCAAACATGACGCCATCGACGACGATCGGTGTGCATTGCACATTCGCCGCACCGTCGCCGGTGCGAAACGTCCACGCCATCGCGAGTTCGTCCACGTTCTCGCGCGTGATCTGCCGCAGCGCCGAATAGCGCCGCGCGCCGTTGTCCCCTTGTGACCGGGCCCACGTCGTAAACGTCGCTGCCGCCGGCTGTCCGGTCGTCGGCGTCAGCTCATCGCGCGTCGCCGCGGGGATCGTGCGAAACTCCGGCAGTTTCGCCCGCACCGCCGCGTCCTCCGTTTGCGCGGCCAGCCAACTCGTCGACGCCATCAGCCAAATTGCAGATCGTTTCATAGGATAGGAGCTCGCCCGCACTCTCACACGACTCGCCGCCCCGAGGCAACCCTGCACGCGAACGCCGCTCAAAAGCCGCCCTTCAGGCCAAGGGTCCACAACGCGCCGTAGCGTTCGCGCTGCTGAAAGCGCGCCACCGCCGGTGTGCTGGGTCCGTCAAACTCAAAGTTCACGCCGACATCCGTCACCTTGCGAAGTTGCACCATCGCGGCGGGCTTATGCACCAGCGCGAGCCAAACGGCGAGGACAGCCGACCAGCTCCAGCGCAGGCGGGTCATTGCCGCGACTTCAAAAACGCCACCAAGTCGGCGAGTTCCTGTTTGGACAGCACCGCGGCCATCCCGGGCGGCATGGGTGACATCGTGCCCGGCTGGATACCGGCGATGTCCCCGCGGGCGATGCGCTGCTCCGTCTCCGGTCCGGTCGCCAGCACGACTTCGTCCGCCGCGTCCTTGCGCATGATGCCGCTATGCGTTTCGCCCCGCTTCGTCGTGAAAGTGAACGGTTCAAAGCCCCGCACGATCGCCGCGCTCGGATAAATCACCGCCTCTAACAGATCACGTTCACTGCGCGTGCGGCCAATATTCGTGAGGTCCGGCCCGAGCCGACCACCCAAATACCCGATGACGTGGCACACGGTGCACGCAGTTTTCTCGCTGTTAAACACCGCCTGACCACGGCGGATGTCGCCGCCGCCGATGCCGGCCAGCAACGCGTCCACGTGCGCGTTCTGCCGGGCCGCGTCGGCATCGAGCAACGTGAGCAACGCCTCGCCCTGTCGCTGCACCGCCGAGGGATATTTGGCGAAGAGCGGTTTCAGCGCACCGGCCCGCACCCCGGGCAAACCCGGCGAGGCTTTTAGCGCCGCCACCAACTTAAGGCCGAGCGTTTCGTTCGGAGATTTCTCAAACGCGGGCAGCAATTTCGGCGCCTCCAATGCGCCCACCGTCGTCATTGTCTCGGCCAACGCCAGCTGCTGGGCCGGTGACAGCGGAGCCTTCGCCAACACCCCCGCTGCCGCCGCGCGCACGAGCATCGATTCTTTTCCGTCCAGATGGGCGCGCAGAAAATCAAACAACACGGCGTCAACCGGTGCCAACGCCGCTGGCGCCGCCGCGACCAGCGCATCGAGTCGCACATCCGCGGGCAAGCCCGCGGTGCGTCCCACGCGCACCAGCGCCGCAGTCAGTCCCGCGTGCCCCGCCTTGGGCAACACCAGCGCGCGCGCCGTCGCGACCGTCTGGCGCATCAGCGCCGCGTCAGTGCCGGTGAGTAACCCCGCGAGCGTCGCGAGCCACCCGACCGGCGCTTCCTTCAAACCCGCCGCCGCCATCGCCCGCAGGGCGAGGAGCCGCGCCTCGGCGTGCGCCCGGGTGTCGCTGACCGTCGCCGCCAACAAGTCCTGAATCGCCGTCGCCGAGGCCAAGCGTGCGAGTTGGGCCTGTAAATCTGTCAGCTCCGCAGCACTACGCGACGTGGCCGCCAATTGCCGTCCATAAAATTCCGCCCATGCCCCACCCCACTCCGGATGATGCCCCGCAACCCACGCCGCCGTTTGCCGAACCATGCCCTCGGTCGCGTCGAGCCAACCGATCACATCTCCTGCCTTCAGCCCACCGCCCACCATCTGATCCAGCGCCACCAGAGCTGCCCGCACGACACGCGGCGCCGCACCGGGCTTGAGTTGAGCCAACACGTCCTGCGGTCGCCCGATTTCAATCAACGCGTAAATGAACGAGTGCTCCCACGCGCGTTCCGCCGCACCTTCCGGTGTACCCGTCGCCGTAAATGCGACCTCACCGCTCCGCCCCACCGCTGCAAGCAAGGGTCCGATCGCCCGCGCATCGCCGAGCCGCCCCAACACTTCCGCCGCCATGCGCGCGTGGGCCACGTTCTCCGCCTTGATAAATTCCAGCAACCGCGCGAACGCGCCCGCATCGCGCCACACGCTCAAGACCTGCAGCGCCGTCGTGACCACCGAAGCATGGGTGTCGTCCAGCGCCGCCCGCACTGCCGCCCGTGATTCTGCCGTGTCGATCCGCGCTAGCGTCCACACCGCGTTGCGCCGCGCTCCGGCCGCAGGTGCTCGCCGCAAAAACTCCGCGACGGCCGGCACCGCCGCCGAGCCTCGCTGCCCGAGGGTGTGCAGCGCACGTTGCTGCACGTCAGGCCGCCCATCGGCGAGCAGCGCGGCGAGGTCCACCGCTCCCATCGTCGCCCACGGCAATGTTAGTCCGCGCGCATCGGCGATTTTCGGCGCGCCGGTTTTCCGCACCCGATAGATCCCACCCAACACATCGGGCTTCGAGAGCTGCGACGTCGGGCAACAAATTTTATACCAACCACCGGTATCCACGATCAACAGACTGCCATCGGCATCCTCTAATACATCCGTGGGATGAAAGTCCTGGCTGTCCGACGTCACAAAATCCGTGTCCTTCGTCGTGAACGTCGCCCCCGCGGGCACCATCACGTGACGTGATATTTTCCGCAGATTGAAGTAGCACACGAAGAGGTTGTCCGCGTAGTCCGCCCCAAATACTCGCGAGCGATACGCAATCGACCCGCACGGCGCCGCTGCGCCCATGTGCGTCATGATCGGCATCAGGTCGCCCGTGCGCGCGTGCCCGGCCGTGCTCGCGTTTTCTTTGCCGTAAACGCCACCGTAAACCGAGTGAATCAGCCCGTCGCGTTTCCCCGCCGTGCCGATCTGAAAAAACGTCCCGCTCAACACCCGCTCGCCCGTCGCGGTAAACGCCACCCCCACAGGGTTGTCCATACCGCCCGAGAGCACCGGCTCGAGCCCCGTCCCGTCAGGTCGCGCCCGAAAGATGTGCGACGCCCGCGTCACGAACGGTTGCCCGATACCCAGCGTGTGCCGCTGCTCGGCGAAGGCGCCTTTCGTCCAATAAAACCAACCCTCCGGCCCGAGATACGGCCCGTGCAGATCGTTCGCACACCCCGTCAGCGTCTTGCCGTCATACCACTGCTCCCGTCGGTCCGACACGCCGTCGCCGTTGGTATCGGTGAGTTTCCAAATGTGCGGCGGCGCTCCCACGTAGAGTGAACCTTCGTAAAACATCGCGCCCTGCGGAAACATCATGTTCTCCGCAAACACGGTCGACTCCTCGAAGCGCCCGTCCCCATCGCGATCCGCGAGTCGCACGATCCGGTGCGGCTTCTGTTCAAACTGCTTGTCGGACTTATCGCTCAGCCCCGACGAATCGGTCGCGTAGAGTCGGCCTTCATCATCAAACGCGATTGAGATCGGCCGATTCACCCTCGGCGGCTCCGCGACCAGCTCTACCGTGAATCCGGCCGGCACCGTCAGCGTCTGCGTGGCAAAGGTGAACGACGCAGTCTCCTGCGCTCCCCGGGCGCATTCTGCGGCAACCAGCGCCAGCACAGCGCACGGCAGTAGCAGGGTACGAAACCGTTGCTGAGCTGCGAGGTGCGGGGGGATTCTCACGACGAAGCCAAGAAAGTGAGGCCCCCAAGAACTGGCAAGATCACATCTCATCACAATCTTTTCATACCCGTTGCCCATCGAGTCTCATGCTTCGGGCCGGCGCAGGGCGGGGTAAAACACTCACCCCTCGCCCTCACGCCAAAAACAATGAGCGTACTTAGCGATTAATCGTCTCTCCTCCTTCGCCCTTGCTCCTTGGTCCTTGCTCCTTGGTCCTTCTTCCCGCTTCGCCCCTTCTCCAATCCCCCCATGCCCCGCCCCATCACCCGCCGCGCCGCCCTCCGCCTCTCTGTCACTGGGGCCGGCGCCTTCGCCACCACCCTCGCGTTCCCCCGCGTTCTCAGCGCCGCCGCCGCGCCCGCCTATCCGCACGGCGTCGTCCGCGGTGAACCGACCGCCGACAACATTGGCGCCGAGGTCCTTGCGTCCGGGGGCAACGCCGTCGACGCCGTGGTCGCATCCGCCCTCGCCGCCGCCGTCTGCTCCCCTGCGATGACCGGCATCGGCGGCTATGGTGCCGCCATCATGATCGCATCCGCCGACGGCAAAAATGTCGTCGCCATCGACGCCAACTCCGCCGCGCCCGCCGCCGCCCGCGCCGACCTGTTTCCCCTCGACGCCAAGGGCAACGTCCGCGGTCGCGTCAACGATGTCGGCTGGCTCGCCGCCGGCGTCCCCGGCATTTTAGCCGGTCTCCAACTTGCCCTCGACCGCCACGGCACGCGCTCCTTCCGCGACTCCGTCCAGCCCGCCATCGCCCTCGCGCGCGACGGCTTCTTGCTCAGCGCCGCCATCGCCACCACGATCCGCAACCTCACTCCGACCTTCAGCACGCACGCCGGTGGGCGCGCGCTCTTTCTGAAGAACGGCGCCCCGCCCACCGCCGGCGAAACGTTCCGCAACCCCGAGCTCGCCGCCCTCCTCACGACGCTCGCGCAACGCAACTCCGTCGATTCATTCTACCGCGGCGACATCGCCCAACGCATCGCCGACGACTTCGCGAAAAACGGTGGCCTCGTCACCGCCGCCGATCTCGCCGCCTACCGCGCCCACGAAGTCGCCCCGCTGCGCTTCACGTGGCACGGCAGCGAGGTCTGCACCGCCCCGCTCACTGCCGGCGGCTTCACGATGCTACAGTGCCTCACCACGCTCCGCGCGCTCGATTGGCACCGCGAGCCCGCCGGCCTCGCCCGCACGCACGCCTACCTCGAAGCCCTCCGCCTGGCGTGGAGCGACCGCCTCGCGCTCCTCGGCGATCCCGCTCACGCTGCTGTCCCGCAGGAAAAACTCCTTTCCGATGACTACGCGCGCGCTTGCGCCGATCGCATTCGCCACGCCGTGAAATCCGGCACGATTCTCCCTCAAGCCGCCACGCCGCGCCCGCACGGCGGCACGATTCACCTCAGCGCTGTCGACCGCCACGGTAACATGGCTGCGGTTACGCTCACCCACGGCAATGGCTTCGGGGCTGGCGTCACCGTCGACGGCCTCGGCCTCACCCTCGGCCACGGCATGTCGCGCTTTGAAACGAAACCGGGCCAAGCCAACTCTCCGGGCCCCGGCAAACGCCCGCTCCACAATATGTGCCCGAGTATCGTGCTGCGCGAGGGGCGTCCCGTCCTCGCCGTCGGCGGCCGCGGCGGACGCAAGATCCCCAACGCCACGCTCGAAACCCTCCTCCAATTCGTCGCGCTCAATCGCCCGCTCGCAGCCGCCGTCGCCGCCCCGCGCCCGCACACCGAAGGCACGCCCGCCGTCGAGTTGGAGGGCGCGTGGCCCGCCACCGAACGCGCCGCGCTTCCACGCTTGGGTTACAAAATTAAAACCGCTGTGAGCGCAACTGTCAGCGCCGTCTCCTTCGATCCACGCTCCGGCGAATCCCGCGCCGCGATGCGGTAAACGGATCCGCGCACCTTCCCTATTTCTTAGCCGGCGCCACAATCGCTTCCGTCGAAATCTCCGTCACGACGCCGCGCAAATACCGGTCGAAGAACTGTCGCGCGCGGCGATTCGCCTCAGCATTTTGAAACCCGTGGCCGAAGCCCGTCATCGGAATAAGGAGGTGCGTCACGCCGCCGCGCTTCATCGCCGCGTCGAGCTCCAACGCCTGCACGTAGGGCACCAGTTCGTCGCTCGTCCCATGCGCGGTCATCACGGGCGCATCGCCCGCCCCCATGTGGTTCACCGGCGAAGCCTGCCGTGCGAGCTCCGCTTTCTCCTCGAGCGTCCCGCCGAATAGGACCTTGAGTCGCCCAGTCAGCGCCGCCGCTTGCGCCAACCCGGCGCGCGCCGACACCGGCTCCGCTAGAAAATTGATGCGTCCGAAAAAATTCACGACTGCCGCGACGCGACTGCTCTCCGCCGCATGCGGCCCCACCGCGCCGTCCAATTCCGCGATGCCTTGGCTCGCGCCCAAAAGCAGAGCCAGCGTCGCACCCGCCGAATTCCCCTCGACCCCAATCCTGTCCGCGTCGAGCCCGTAGCGCGCCGCGTTGGCGCGCAGCCACCGCACCGTCGCCTTGCAGTCATGGATCTGCGCAGGCCACGGGGCCTCGCCCGCGAGACGATAGCCCACCGAAACGCCTACGTAGTGCCCGCTCGCCGCGTAGGGCTGCACCCATGACTTACCCGCCGACTTGTTCCCATTCTGCCAGCCGCCGCCGTGGATAAACACCACGACGGGCAAGCGGCGCCCCGCCACCCGCTCCCGAGGCAGGTAGAGATCCAAGGTCTGGCGCGGATTCGCGTTGTCCGCATAAGCAACGTTCAATTTCACCTCGACCGCTTCATTTTTTGCAGCCGGTTCAGCCGCCCATCCAGTCGGCAGCAAGAGACCCCACCCCAGCGCGCGTCCCCAACCGCGCCCGCACCGCCACACCCACCCGTTCGCTCCGGTAGAAACCAAATGAGTCGGCGACGGCGGCGAGAACATCGCTCTCCTGTCTCGCTCGGTCGCATCCTTGTCAAGGGAATCGCCGCCCTGCCGAACCCATCCGCGCAACCCGCCCACTCCCATGCCTGCTCCCACGAGCGCCCTTGCGTCGTCACTTCAAGTCGCCCACGGTTCCGCCCCCCCTTTCCGGCTCGGTCATTCCACCACGCTCCCCCCATGTCTTGCCTTCTGCTCCGCGCACGTTGCTCAACGCCGCCGCCTTTCGTGCGCTTCGCCACCGGATTACTCGCGCTGATCCTCAGTTCGTTTTCCTCGGCCGCCGACGCTCCCGCCACGCGCACCGGCTCCCTCTCCGGCCTCGTGGCCTTCGCCACCAACGGCGAAGTTCTCGAGCGCGCCCGCGTCACCATCGATGCCACCGGCTTGGCCACGCTCACCGACTCGCTCGGCCACTACACATTTCCGACGGTGCCCGCCGGCACCGCTCGTATCCGGGTTTTCTACACAGGCCTTACTCCTGAAACCGCGACCGTTGTCGTCAACGCCGGGCAGCGCTTCCGCCAAGATTTCAACCTCCGCCCCCTCGGCGAGGGCTCCGCGTCGAGCCCCGGCCCGGTAAAACTCGGCCAGTTCGTCGTCGCCTCGTCCCGCGACATGGATGGCGCGGCGATCGCCATCAATGATCAGCGCTTCGCTGCCGACATGCGCAAGGTCATCGCCGCCGACGAATTCGGCACGACCGCCGATGGCAGCGTCGGCGAGCTACTCAAGTCCGTGCCGGGCGTATCCGTCGCGTGGGTCGGCGGCGAGGCGATGAACATCCAGCTCAACGGCGCTCCCGCCGACTACACGCCGGTCACGGTCAACGGCTTCGATCAGGCGAGCGCGCAGGCCAACACCGCGCGCAATATGCAAATGACCAATGTCGCCACCAACAACCTCGCGCGCATCGAGGTCCGTTTCTCCCCCACCCCCGAATCACCGGGCATGGCTCTCGCCGGCTCGATCAACATGGTTCCCCGCAGCGCCTTTGACCGCTCCCGGCCACTCCTCAACGCCAGCGCCTACTTTCTGATGCGTGACGACGTGCGCGACCTTCACCCCACCCCCGGCCCCGGGAGCGGCACCACGCGCAAAATAAATCCCGGCTTCGAATTTTCCTACGTGAAACCCGTCAACGCCCGTTTCGGCTTCACCCTCTCCGGCGGCTCCTCGACCCAGTACCAACCCTCGACGTTTGTGCAGACGACGTGGCGCGCCGCCGCCGCCGGGACCAATGGCGGTTTCCTGCCCACGACCACGCCCGATAAACCTTATCTCAGCGACTACCTCTTCCGCGATTTCCCCCGCCAAACGCGCCGCACGTCCGCCGGCGCCACCATCGATTATAAACTCAGTGCGGCCGACCGCCTTTCCCTCTCCGTGCAGGGTGCGTCCTTCGCAGGCGATTACAGCAGCCGCGACCTCACGTTCAGCGTCAACCGGGTGCTCGTTGGAAATTTCGGGCCGACCTACACCCACGGCTTCGCCGGCGGCGGGAGCCTCTCCATGGCCAATGCCGACCGCGACCAAGACTCCGCCAACCTGAGCGCTACCCTCGTCTACCGCCATGCCGGCCCCCTCTGGAAAATTGAAGCCGGTGCCGGCGACTCCCGCGCCCGCAGCATCTCCAGCAATCTTTCCCGCGGCTATTTCGGCGGCGTATCGGCCCAACGCTCCGGCGTCACCGTCTCGTTCGACGACATCGGCCCGTTTCGTCCGGGCCGCATCACCGTGACCGACGGAGCGACCGGCGCCCTCGTCGATCCCTATGTTCTCTCCAGTTATTCGCTCACCAGCGGCAGTGGAAATTCCCAATACGGCCGCCGCCTCGACGACGTCACCCACGACACCAAACGCAGCACCTACGCCAACATCGCCCGCGATTTCGCGTGGCGGGTGCCCGTCGCCTTGAAGGCCGGACTCGATCTGCGTCAAGGCTCGCGCGACCGCCTCGGCGGGTCCGCCGTTTACACCTTTGTCGGCGCCGACGGCCGCGCCACCACCGCCCCCACCGGCACCAGTGACGACAGCGCGCTCGTCGTCCTCGATCCCGAATTTTCCCGTCGCCCCGGCGTCTTCGGCTTTGCGTCCACGCAACGCATCAGCAACCAAAAACTCCGGGAGCTCTCTCAGGCCAAGCCCGCCTATTTCACGCAGAACGAAAACAACGCCTATCGCTCCAGTGTCGGCCTGTCCAAATACGCCGAAGAGATCACCCGCTCCGCTTATCTGCGCGGCGACATGCAGTTTTTAGAAAACCGCCTCAAACTCACTGGCGGGCTCCGGGCCGAGCAGACGAACATTGTCGCCGACGGCCCGCGCGAAGACCCCACGCTCAATTTCCAGCGCGACGCCAGCGGCCGCCCCATCCTCGGAGCGAACGGCCGGCCGCTCCCCATCTCCACCGCAGCGCTCGATATTTCCAAGCGCACCTATCTCGAGCGCGGCGCCCACGTGGAAAAAGAATACCTCCGTTTGTTCCCCAGCCTGAACGCGAGCTACAACCTCCGCGAAAACCTGCTCGCACGCGCGGCCTACTACCACTCGGTCGGCCGGCCCAACTACAACCAATACGCCGGCGGCGTCACCCTGCCCGACCTCTCCGCTCCTCCGGGTCCGACAAATTTCATCTCCCTCAGCAACACCGCGATCAAGGTCTGGAGTGCGCGCACCGGCAAACTCGGCCTCGAATATTATTTCGAAGGCATCGGCCTCATCTCAGTCGGAGCGTATCGCCGGCGATTCGAAAACTTCTTCGGCAACACCACGCTCGCAAGCACGCCCGAATTCCTCTCCATCCACGGCCTCGATGCCGCTGAATACGGGCTATTCGACGTCCGCACCCAATACAACGTGGCTGGCACCGTGCACATGGATGGCGTTGATCTCCAATACCGGCAGTCACTCACGTTTCTCCCCTCGTGGGCGCGGGGCATTCAGGTTTTCGCCAGCGGCGTATCGCAGCGCATGACCGGTGCCGAGGCCGACAATTTTTCCGGCATGATCCCGCGCACCGCGAGCGCGGGGATTTCCCTCACGCGCACGAAGTTCAATCTCCGTTTCAACTGGACCTACCAAAGTCGCCGTCAACTCGCCGCCATCACCGGCGGCAGCGTCGGCCCCGACACCTTCACCTTCGCCACCCCGCGTCGCTTGATCGATGCCACCGGCGAATATCACCTCACGAAAAAAATCTCGGCCTTCGCCAACATCCGCAATCTGACCGACGAGCCCGAGGACTTCGAACGTCGCGGCCCGCACACTCCCGCCTACGCCAAGTTCCGCCAGAGCGACCGCTACGGCGCCCTCTGGATCTTCGGCCTCCGGGGAAATTTCTAGCATGATCCCCCCCGCCCTCACCGCACGACTCACGCGCCTCGGCATTCTCCTGCTTGGCTTTGACCTCGGTCACCTCTGCGCGGCCGCACCTCCCGGGCCCCTCCCGTCCCTCGCAACCGCCCTCGCGGCCAAAAGCGATCTCTGGGGCGAGGCCGCCATGGCTCAGCCTAACGGCGCGAGCTACGAATTCTTCGCGCCGCTCCTCCCGCCGCCGCGCTACGTCAACGCCGATTTCCGCTACTACCCCATCGTGCTCAGCGCGCCCAACGCGAAGGTGAAGGCGCGCCTCATCTCCGACGGCAGCGGCGTTAATCTCCGCGGAGGCGCGCGCAGTTGGCACGACCCCGGCATCCCGTTCCGCTTTCGCGTCGGCCCCGACGAACTTGTTTTCGGCACGTTTCGCGAACGGCTGAGCGAGCCCACCCTCGCGGAGGGCTTTCTCCCCATCGCGGAAATCCGCTACCAGCACATCTCCCCCGTGCAGTCCGAGGGCGCCGTGCCGCTCAAGCAGGTGCGCGCGCAACGCACACCGGAGATTTACCGCGTCGAAGCGTTCGCGAGCACCGATCCCGCGCTCGCGGCCCACGGCGTCGTCTTCGTGAAATTCGCCCTCGCGCAAGGTGCCATCGGCACGATCGCCGTGACGCTCGATGATCGCACGCCCGTCACATTTTCCGCCGGACAACTTCGCTCCGAGCAAGGCGAACTGCTCGCCGCTTTCGACTCCGCCTGGAAATGGGAACGCCAGCGCGCCACGGCGCGGCTCACCGCGACTTCCTCGGTCACGCTCGCCATCGCCACCAAGCCACTCCCCGTCGGCGTGTCCCTGCCGACCGACTATGCGGCGCAGCGTGCGAGTTGCGCCGCCACGTGGCGCGCGATCCTCGCCGACGGCATGAAGGTCACGACCCCCGAACCGCTCGTGAACGACGCCTGGCGCCACCTGCTCATCCAGAATTTCCAACTCATCTCCGGCGACCGCATCCACTACAGCGCCGGCAACCAATACAATCAGCTCTACGAGGCCGAGGGCAGCGATGCCGCGCTCGCCCTGATGACTTGGGGTTACGCCCGCGACACCCGCCGCCTCCTCGAACCGTTGCTGGACTTCACCCGCAAGGGCCTGGAGCAACATCAGGCCGGTTTCAAACTCGCCGACATCTGCCGCTACTACTGGCAAACCCGCGACGCCGACGCTGTGCGCACTCTGCGTCCCCGCTGGGAAAAAGCCGCGCGCCTCCTCGTCGAGACCCGTACCGGCCCGCATGGTCTTTTCCCGCCCGAACGCTACGCCGGCGACATCAGCACCCCCGCCCAATCCGTGAACGTCAACGCCAACGCTTGGCGCGCCCTCCGCGATCTCAGCGCCGTCCTCGTCGAAATCGGTGAACCCGCCGAGGCCGCGCGCTACGCCGCCGTCGCCCGCGAAATCCGTCCGAACGTCCTCGCCGCGATCGCCCTCAGCGCCCGCCGCGAAACCACCCCGCCCTTCGTGCCCATCGCCCTGCACAGCGACGAGCCCGCCCATGATCCCATCATCCGCAGCCGCATCGGTAGCTACTGGAACATCATCATCGGCTACACCATCGGCAGCGGGATTTTTCCGCCCGGCAGCGCTGAGGAGCAGTGGATTCCCCGCTATCAAGAGCTGCACGGCGGCATTTTTATGGGTATGATCCGCTCCGGCGGCGACGAGTTCAATTTCTGGACCGGCTCGGAGCGCGTGAACCCTCTCTACGGCACGCGCTACACCCTCGACACGCTGCGCCGCGATGACCCCGAGCGGGCCCTCGTGAGTTTTTACGGAATGCTCGCGCAGGGCTTTACGCGCAACACCTTCATCAGCGGCGAGGGCTGCGCGCTCACCCCCGTCGATGCCGGCGGCCGGATTTTTTATTGTCCGCCGAACAGCGCCGCCAACGCCCACTTCCTCTCCATGCTCCGCGCGATGCTCGTGCAAGACACCGACCTCGACGACGACGGCCGCCCCGAGACGCTGCGTCTCCTTTTCGCGACGCCGAAGCGCTGGCTCGCCGACGGCCAAGCGATCACCGTCGAACGCGCCCCCACCGCCTTCGGCGAAGTCTCGGTCACGCTCACCTCGCACCTCGCCGCCGGCGAAATCCGCGCCGAAGTCTCCCTCCCCGCGCGCCAAAATCCCACTCGCACGCTCCTCCGCGCCCGCGTCCCCGACGGCTGGCGCATCACCCGGTGCCTCACCCCCACCGGCGAACTCCCCACCGACCCCCAAGGCACCGTCGACCTCACGGCGCTCCGTAGCAGCGTCACACTCCGTTTCCAAGCCGAGCATTTGGCCGTACGCTGATGTCTGCCGAAGCGTGAGTCCGAGCCAGCAGCGCGGGAGCTATCGACGCCGAGAGGGAGCACCGGCGTCTGATTCTCAATCGTAAAGCCGCGCGCCCGCGATGCCGCCTTCGCCCGCCACCGAATAGAGAAGGTAGGTTTTCCCTTCGTCGCGAAAGATACTAGGACCGCGCAGCTCTGTGAAGAGCGGCCGGGGGAACTTTTGCATGCCTTGGTTCGTCGGCGCGCCCAGCGGCATCCTGCCGCCTTCGTAATCCATTTCCGGCAGCAGCACCGTCACCGGCGGAGAGAGGCGCCACGTTTTCCAGTCGCCCCTCAAACTCGCTTGCGCGCACATGATGTGCTCCGGCAGATCGCCACCCCTACTAAAGAAAACCGTGAGGACATCGCCGTCGATCTTCACTGCGTTGTGACGCATTTCCCCAGGCAGAACGTCTTCCTCTCCCTTCGCGCGGGCCAGAGCGTTGCGGGTTCCGACGGCCGGTAGTCCGTAGCCGCGGACCTTGTGACCGACAGCCGCAGCGAAGTCCGTGCTGCCTGCCTCGAAATCCGTCACGCCATCGCGCGAGCGGGTGAGTCCGCCGACGCGGTCGAGTGCATAGTAAAATCCGTCGCGGCGAAACACCCGAATGTAGGGCTGGCCGATCGGCTTCGTGTTGACCGGGCGAAAACTGATGCCGTCCGGCGAAACGGCGACTCCGGAGCGGTGACCCCACGTCTCGCGCGGCGTAATCGAAAAATGAAAATACATCCGTATCTCCTTTTTCTCGTCATCCACATGCACGTCCGGCGACGCTATGTGTTTGCCCCCGACCTCCGCTTCTTTGGCTCCAGCGTTGGCCCGCGCCACAGCGAGTATCTGCTCCAAGTGCAGCGTGCCGGGCTCGTAGATCGCCCACGGGCCCTCGACGTGGTTGGCGTAGGCGAGGCGGACGTAGGTGCCTTTGTGGTCAGCAAAATAGAGATAGTATTTCCCGAGCGGATTCGGCAGCCAACTCGGCACGCGAATCAGCGAGGGATAGCAAATGTTTGTGCCTGCCGGACCGGGCAGCATTTCGTGCCGGATGATGGGATTGTCCTTGAAGCGAACAACCTTCGGAGGCTGCGGTGCGGGCAACGTCCCCGCTGCCGCGCGGTCCGCTCCAACGCCGACCCCGGGCGATTCGGCTTTGAGTGCATAGATTTTCAGGTCGTCGTATTCGCAACGAACCGTATACCCCATCTGCCGCAGCGCGATCCAGCCTGACCCCAGCACCGGACCGAAGCTCTTGCTATCGTCGTCCCACGCGAGCCCGACGACATCGTCCACCATAAGGCGGATCTTTCCACCGCGCGTGTAGACGCGGATGGTTTGAAACGCATCGGCGGTGGCGTCCTTCACCAAGTTGACGCCCTGCGCGACGAGATGGAATCCCGCGCTGATACGCAGATTCGGCGTGTTGTCACCGCCTTTCCAATAGGAGATATGGTAGGCATTCAGATCGCCGCGGTTGTATTGCGGACAGGCGCCCGTGCGCGGTTTGAGCTTCGGATCGAAGATGCTCTCGCCGTTGAGGCCACGGGCGCTGAAGAACGCGATAGCTAGGCCTTCCTTCCGATCTTTCGGGCGCATCTTGAACTCGAGCAGAAAATCCGCAGGCACCTCCTGCTTGAGCCAGCACGCGAGGTGGTTCTCCCGGCTCGCGTTTTCGAGAATAAACTTTCCGGTTTCGATGCCCGCGCGTTTTCCGCCCTCGAGTTGCCAATTCTTCAGCTCGCCCGGATCGTCAAACGCGGTCTGATAGATCGGCTTCGCCCAATCCACGTCCTCCGGGATCGAGCGTTGTCCCAGTTCAGGATGCGGCGGAGCATCTCGGTTCTGAGAAATCGCGGCGGGCAACAGACCCCACATCAGCAACGGCCAAACGAAAAAAGCGGTTCGCGAGGACAGAGCGTTTATGGATTAGGGAGCAGCACGGGCCGCACTACTTTACGGTCGCGAGGGTGCCGTCGGGTTTGAGCGTCGCGGTATGCGCAACCGCGCCGTCCACGGCGTGATGACAGATTTCCAGCATGGTGGCAGGACCAGCGGGTTTCGTCGCGATCGTGAGAAAGCCGCCTTTGAGACGGAAGAATTTCTGGACCGCCTCGTCGCCGGGTTGCGGCGTGTAGCCGCCGGCGTGGACATCGGCCATCGGCCCGCAGCCGAACTCGCGCGTACCGCTCACGGCATCGATGGAGAAATACTGCCAATGGCGATCACCGCACGTGACGATCAGATTCCTCTGCGCCCCGAGGAACCGCCGGAGTTCGTCGCCCTCGTGCTTGAAGCCGATGTTGGCGTGGTTATCGTTCTTGCTGCCGCGATCGGGGCCGACGATAGGCGTCGGGGTAACGAGGACCTTGAAGGTGGCGTTCGACGCCGCGATCGTCCGGAAGAGCCACGCTTTTTGCTCCGCGCCTAGGATCGTTTTCGCCGGGCCGTCGGGGGCATCGTTGGCCGTCCGAAAGCGGCGGCCCTCGATCACCCAGACTTCGAGGTCGCGACCGTGGCGGAAAGAGCGATACGGGAGCGGCGAACTCGGCGTCTGCTCCGCAAAGATGGCGAGGCCCTCGTCCCACGTGAGCGCGCCGTAGGTCTGGCCGGGCCACGCGTCGTTCTTGAGGATGTCGTGATCGTCGTTGGTGAAATAGACCGGCGTGCGGTTGTGGAACGTGCGTTGAAACGGGAGCGCGAAGAGCCGGTTCCATTTCACACGGGCGAGCGCGGCCGAGGTCGCCCACGGATCCGGTTTGTCGTAGTATTCGACGTCTCCGGTGTGTATGGCGAAGTCGAGCGCCATGCGGCCCATCGTGTCGTAGATACGATGACCGTTGGCCGGGTCGTCGCGGCGCGGATAATCGCCGCAGGTGACGACGGCAAACGTGACCGGTGCCGCCACCGTCGCGGCCGGGGCCGTGCGAAACGCCCCTTCGATCGTCGGGCCGCTCGCGCCTTGCGCATCGCGGGACTCGACGCGGACGTTGTACGCGGTGCCCGCCCGCAGCGATTCGATCTTAAACTGGCGGGTGTGGTCGCGCGCCGGATCGGCGGACTGCCAGGCCGTGGTGACGGCCGCTCCACCATCGGCGGAAGCCAGCGTCACCCGCACCGTGCCGGCGGCCCCCGGGAGCGTACCGTGCATGTCGGCGAGCGCGCGACCGGCGGCGATCTGCGTGCGCCAGTCGGCCTTGTTGACGATCTCGCGGAGGGCCGCGGGGGTCAGATCGTCGGCCTTTTTCCTGGCGGCTTTTTCAGCCCGGCCCGCCGCTTCGCTCAGGCCGGATTGGCGGGCAATTTCGGTCGCAGCTTGGGCGGCCCCGCGGTTGCCATCGAGCGACGGTGCGAGCCACGGCGTGCCCGACCAGTTGGCTTCGGCCGCTACCGTCAGGCGCGTCCAGATCACGGCGGATTCGGCGGTGACTTCGCCAATCTTGATGCCGTTGCCTTGGAAGACGGCGGCGGGCGCGGCGGCGGAAAGACACGATGCGAGGAGAAGTGTGCGCGGCAGTGAGAGCATGGGTGGAAAAAACGGCGCTGGGGTTGATGAAGCGGAGAGCCTGCTCAGAACGTCCCCTTGACGCCAAACGTCCACAGCGAGCCGGCCTGCTCGCGGCTGCGGAACTGCGCGTGAGAAGGGGTGCTTGGACCTTCAATTTCACGTTGGTCGGGCGTGTCGCCGACATTGCGCAGGGTGAAATGGACGCCGAAATTCCTGGTGAAGGAATACTCGCCGAGGATGTCGAGAAAGACGCGGGACGACTGCCAATTGTAGGTGCCCGGCTCGATGCTGTTGCCCGCCGCGATGGCCCCGAGGCGGTTCCTGCTTTGGTGGCTCCAGTTCATCCGGAAATTGTAGCGCTCGCGCACGAGCGCGATGCCCCAGCTGGCCTTGCGCGGGATGTAGCCGTTGAAGTTCGCCGTCGCCTCGCCCGTCGTCCGCTGCACCGCGGCGTTCGCAAACACGTTCAAGCCGCGCGCCCACCGCGGCAGAAAGGTCAGCGCCTGCTTGTAGCTGATATCGACGCCTGACATGCGGACGGTCTCGGCGACGTTGTGCTGCGTCGCGACGTCGTAGGTGCCGTAGGTGCCGGCATCGAGTCCGTAGAGGGCGAGGAATTCCGGCGTGGAACGAAAGATCACGTCGCCGAAGAAATTCTCGAATTCGCGCCGGAAAGCCCCGACCGAGACCTGCCCGACGCCCTCGAAGTAATATTCGAGCCGCGCGCTGATCGACTTCGCACTCCACGGCTTGATCGCGGCGTTGTTCACGACAATGCGGTTCGTCGGCCCCGGGGCGACCGACTCGTCGGGCAGCGACACGCCGCCGGAATACTGGTTGAAGTCGGGCCGGCCGATGGAGTGGTAATACGCGGCGCGCGCGATCAGGTTTTCGCGCAGGTTGAAACTCGCGTTCAGGCTAGGGAACCAGCGGAGATACTCCTTTTCGACCCGGGCGGCACGGTCGAGCACGGTAAGTTGCGAGATGCCCAGCGGATTGCCCGCCGGCACGATTAACTGGGGCGCACCGTTGATGAGGACGACCCGGCCACTGGCGTCGCGGCGAAAATTCCGCGTGCGGTCGGTCAGCGGGCCCTCGGCCTCGACGTTGGTCTGCTCGGCCCGCACGCCGCCGATCAGCTTGAGCCGGCGTTCGAGAAAATGGAGATCGCCGCGCAGGTAGGCCGCGGACACGAGTTCCGTGGAGTGCTTCGAGCCGTTCGTCTCGGAGAGATACTTCGCGTTTTGGTCGAGGTTGAAATGGTTCGGCGTCGCCACGTAGGCGTCCCAGAGCTTTACGTTGTCGATCCACTGGACCGTGGGGAAGCCGAACGGCATCCCGCGTTGCGAGTAGCCCGGCGCGAAGAAGCGCGCCGCGCCATCATCGCTGCCGGCGGGCGCGGTGCTCGCCCGCCCGTCGGCGCCGACGAACTGGTAGTTGAAATTCGCCTGCCGCTGGTCGCGCTCGTCCTGCCGAAAATCAACGCCGGCCTTCACGATCAACGGCACGCGCCCCGACAGCTCGCGCTGCACGCTCGCGTTCGCCCCCTTCTGGACGGTCTGGGTCGTGACCGGGTTCGACGTGGCCTGGGTGACGACATAGTTGTTCACGTCGTAGGGGTTGAGCGGCGCGCCCGCGGTATCGGTGACCGTGATGGTGTTGGGCCGAAGGTAGAAAATGTCGTTGAACGAGATCGTCGCGCCCGAACGTTGCGCGGTGGAATTGCTGAAGAACCCCTTGTCCGTCGCGCGAAACGTATTGCCGGCCTGCGAGAGGCCCGCGCCGGCCTCCATCTTCCAGATCGGCCCGTCGTGCCGCCACACCAGCGAGGGCGTCTTGGTCGAGCTGGTGCGGTCGCGGAAAACATTTCCGAGTTGAAGGTTGCCCTGACCGGCGGTGCCGCGGGTCGACGTCGGCGTGAAATCGCCCGGCGCGACTCCGGTGATGCTGAACGTGAGCGTCCGGTTCAGGACGAGGAAATCGATGAAGTAGTGCTGATAGGAAAACGACAGGCGGTCGTTGGGCGAGAGCCGGTAGTCGATGGTCGCGCCAAAGGACGTGCGAGCGGCTTTCTTGGTGCCGTCGCGCACCGCCGTCTGGGTGAGATAGGGCTGGCCCGGCGTGGTGTGCGGAAACGCGGTGCCGTTCGTCGTGGCCTGCACGCCGCGCCATTGGTTCTGGATGAATTTCTCCAGCGTGCCGTTGTCCGAGTGGCCGCCGGAGAGCGTGAAACCAAAATTCCGGTTCACCGGCCGGACGTAGGAAAAATCGAAGCCCGGCTTGATCTTGCGCGTGGAGGCTTCGAAGGGCCCCGGCGTCTTGCCGAAGTCGCGCTCGTCGTCGCGCATCGTGAGATAGGCACTGGCTTTGAACTCGGGCCGCGAGCGTTCAAACGCACTGCGCGGAACCATGTTCACGGAGCCCGCCAGGGCCATGCCCTGCGATTCCGGCGTCGGCGAATACGTCACCTCGATGCGCGACGTCGCGCTGATCGAGGTCATGTCCATTTGCACGGTTCGCGCCGTGCCGCTCCCGCCGCCCGCGCTGGCGAGACTGAAGCCGTTCACGGTGATCGGCACGTTGTCCGAGGGCACCCCGCTGATGGAAATGCCGCGCGCCAGCGCCCCCGCTTCATAGTCGATGGTCACGCCCGGCAGAAACTTCACGAACTCGCCCACGCTGCCCTCAGCGACGTTGCCAAATTCGTCGGTCGAGACCACGCCTTTGATGTTGGGCGCGAAGCGTTGCTCATTGATCGCGATCGCGGCGGCTTCCATCTCGCGCGACGTGATCACGCGAAACGCCGAGAGTTTCACGACCTCGCTGTCCTTGCCGCCGCCTGTCGGGCCGGCCACCGGGGAGAGCTTGAAGTCGAGCACCACCGTCTGGCCTGCCGCCAGCGTCACCGTCTGCGTCTGGCCCGCGAGCCCGGTGAAAAACGCTTTCACGCGCACCGCACTGGCGGGCACGTTGGTCAGCCGGTAGGCGCCTGCGGAGTCGGTGAACGTTTCCGCCGCGCCGCCTTCGATCGTCAAACGGGCGCGCTCGAGAAACTCGTCGCCCGCCGGATTGCTCACACGGCCTTCGATCGTGCCGCCCGAAGCGGACTCGGCCGACCGGACGACGTGCCTTAACAACAAGAACAGCGCGAGGCCAGCGGCCACGCGAGAGAGGGTCAGGTCAGTTTTCATCGGTGAACTCGGGGGAGACTCGCTACCGGAGACTACGACGAAACATGAAAGGTAGCGCTGCGAACGCAAGCGCGGGGAACGCGATCGCCGAGCGGCTAAAGACGTTTCGCCGGGACGGGTCCGCGCATCCCGCAAAACCAGCTCCCGGACGTCCAGCCTTCCAGCCCCGTCAGGACAAGTTCCGTTTCCCATTCCCGGCCCATCCGTCCCACGCTCATCCAGCGCCCCATGAATTTCCGCCCCGTTCCCGGTGTTCTTTTTCTGCTCGGCCTTGCGGTCCCGTTGCCCGCTGCCGAACGGCCAAACATCATCCTCGTCTTCGCCGACGACCTCGGCTGGAGAGACGTCGGCTGGCACGGGACCGATTTCTACGAGACGCCGCACCTTGATGCCTTGGCGAAACAGGGCATGGTCTTCACCTTTGGCTACTCCGCTACCGGCAATTGTGCGCCGAGCCGGGCGTGCCTCTTGTCCGGCACCTACACGCCGCGCCATCACGTCTACGCCGTCCAAACCACGGATCGCGGTCCGAAAGAATCGCAGCGTCTCGTGCCCGTTCCGAATCGCAGCGGGCTCGCCCGGGACAACGTGACGATCGCCGACGCACTGAAAGCCGCCGGTTATGCCACGGGGATTTTCGGCAAGTGGCACCTCGACGGCCCCGAGGGCGCGCCGCCCGCCGAGCAAGGCTTTGCGACCGTGCACCAGTCGTTTCACACGTGGAGCGACGCGAAGACCCAGGACCCGGAAAACCCCAAGGGCGTTTTCTCCCTCACCCGCGGCGCCACGACGTTCATCGAGAAAAACCGCGACCGCCCGTTCTTCGTCTATCTCGCGCACCACGCCATCCACACGGGGCTCGAAGCACGCCCGGCGACGCTGAAAAAATTTCAGCAAAAAACCGCCGGTGCCCAGCACACCAGCGCCCTTTACGCCGCGTGCCTCTACGATCTCGATGCCAGCGTCGGACTCTTGCTGGCGAAGCTCAAGGAACTGGATCTGGAAAAAAACACGCTCGTCGTTTTCACGAGCGACAACGGCGCCACGCAGGAATCCTCCCAGGAACCGTTACGCGGCAACAAGGGCAGCTACTACCAGGCGGCATCCGCGAGCCTTTCCTCGTACGCTGGCCCGGCGTCGCCGCGCCCGGCAGCCGCTGCGATATTCCCGTGATCAACGTCGATTTGTTTCCCACCTTTCTAGCCGCCGCTGGCGCACCAGTGCCTCCCCAAAAGACCCTCGACGGCGAAAATCTCCTCCCGCTTTTTCGCAGCGGCGCTCGTCTTTCCCGCGCCGCTATTTTCTGGCACTTTCCCGGCTATCTCAACGCGCCGGTCATTCGCGGCCGCGAGCTCGACGTGCGCACCGGCTTCCGGAGCCGGCCGGTCAGCGTGATTCGCAAGGGCGATTGGAAACTCCACCTCTTCCACGAGGAATGGCAGCTCGACGGCGGCCGCGCGCGGGTGGACACGAACAACGCCATCGAACTCTATCACCTCGGCGACGACATCGGCGAACGCGTCAACCTCGCGAACCGGCAGCCGGCCAAACGCGACGAACTCCTCGCCGACCTCCAGACGTGGATCAAGTCCACCGGGGCTCTCATTCCGACTGAGCCAAATCCCCTCTACGACTCGGCGGCCAGGAGCGCGAAGCGCGAGGGCAAAACGAGGAAGACTCAGCCTGACTGAAATGCGGGCGCTGCCTGCAAACCATCGCCCGACCATTGCAGGCCAACATGAAACGTCCTTGATCCTACGCACCCACCAAGACGGGCGCCTAGACCAAGCCCCGGGGGGCAGTTGTGAAGAATCGACTGTGGGAGCGAGCGTGCTCGCGACTCGTTCGCCAAGGATCGCGAGCAAGCCCACGCCCACCCCACCAAACCAGGTCGGTGCTTCCTAAGCGGTCGGATCGAACCCTCGCTCAGGCCAGATAGTATATGGATCATGTTAGATTGATTGCGTCCATAATTTGGCCATAAATTGTCATATATTATCACTTAAAACGGAAGCTGACCTGCTCCGCGAGGTCGCCTTTTTGTTGTGCGCCCACCGGCTGACGCTCGGCTGGAGGCAGACGGATCTCGCCGCCCGCAGCGGCGTCGCCATCGCCACACTCCGTCGGTTTGAGCGGTCGGGGCAAATCGGTTTCCGCGGGCTCGCCAAGCTCTTGGTGTCCCTTGGGCTCGTGGACAGCTTTCTGGCGGCTTTCAAGCCGCCCGTGTCGTCACCGAAGTCGATCGCCGCTTTTCTCGACGACAAACCCACCGCGAAGCGACCGCAGCGCGCCCGGCGACCAGCCCATCCGCCGAAGTAAAGATCCCCGGAGCAAGCTCCGGGGCATTCACGGAAACAATCCCAAGTCCATCTGTCCTTTGTGCAACACCTGATAACTTGCTCCTTCGCCCTGCCGGGCCACGTACGCCGCGATGACACTTTCGCTGCCGTGCTGCCCCACCGTGTTGACGAAATATCCCTCGCCCCAAAAGGCCCCTCCCCACAATTGCCGTTTCACCTCTGGAGCCTGCGCAAACACCTCGCGCGCTATCACGCTCTTCACCATTTGCACGATCCGACTCGGACTGTAGGTCGGCACCGACTGGATTAGAAAGTGTGCGTGATCCCGATCCAGCCCGATCTCCAGAAATCTCACCTCCCACCGCTTTTCGATCTCCGCGCACGCCTGGCGCAACACCTCGTCAACATGTTTACTCATCACCACCCGCCGATACTTCGCCGCACACACCAAGTGGTACATCAGCACCGACACGTTGTGCGACTTGTGGATATACCGACTTTCCATCCCTCACCCTCACATCCAACCAAGCCGAAGCAAGCTTCGGCGTATCGGACCCAAAGCGAATGAAAGCAATAGCTGTTCACCTATCATGGAAACGATATACTAGATCCACAGATTAACATCGCAAGTGGCCCAGATTTCGGGGGAACACCGCAATGATCGTCAGCTACGAGGAGGTGTTAAAGACCTATCGCCGCGCAGATTTCAGTCGCGCCCGCGGCCTGGTTGAGCAGCACCGGGTGGTCTTTCCCCACGACCGCGCCGCCGCGACCCTGCAGCGGATCACCGAGGATGCTGGGCAGCAGCCGAGGCCAGCCACCTGGGACGCCGTCACGCGGATGGAGCAGAAGTAGGCGGCAGCGGTTAGTGAGCGCACTCGCATCCCCAATGCCTGCGGAATGAAATGCACAGGATTTCGCGACGACGGTCGCAGTTTCCAGTTACCCGCTTCGTCGCACCAGAACACCCACATTGTGTCACCGCACCCTCCGGAAGTTTCGCGCTGTGCGCGAGCGTGAGCGAGCCCTAGCTGCCGACGTGGCGCGTCAACATTGAGGGAGCAAGCTCCGTGCCCGGAGAACCCGATCTAGGCGACGCGCTGACCGTCGCTTAGTCGCACCCAGCCCTCGACGAACGCCCAAGCGAGATGCGTGCCGCCAAGCAAGTGCGTCACCGCGTCCGGGTTCGGGCCCAGCGCAACGAGCGCGTCGCGGACGACGGGCCCGCCGTCCCGCGCGAGCCACAAGTTGCGCTGCACGCGCGCGTTCACGATCGCCTCGGTCTGCTCGCCTTCCCGTGCGACTCTCATCTCGGGAGTACATTCCAACTCGCTAGGAAACCCGCGCCTGCGCTGTGATGTTTCCCTTGCCCGCGGGATTCCGGGACTACTCCGCCTACCTCCGAGAAGCGGACCATTTCACGTCGAACAACCAGAAGACCGAGCACAACGTGAGGGACGAGCGCGCGCATTCCCGAGTTCGCTCAGGAGCGCGCGAGTTTGTCCGCGAGGTCGGAGTTGAGCATCGCGGAAATGGCGGTGCGGAGGTTGTCGTGCTTGAGCTGGATGCGCATGAGATCGGCGTGTAACCAGGAAATGTAGTGCACGCCGGGCTTGAGTCGGACGGTGGCGCTGGCGGGACGCTGGCGCAGGAAGGCGATTTCACCGATGAAGAGGGGCGCCTTGGCATCGATCCTGCGGCCGTCTTTTTCCATCTCGATCTCGCCTTCGAGGATGTAATGCAGGTGTTGGAGCGACTGGCCCGCCGTAGTCAGGGTAGTTTCGTTTTCGATCCGCGTCCATTTGCCGAGGCGGACGATGCGGCGGAAATCCGAAGGGGAGAGGCCGCTGAGGCAGCGGTAGAGCTTGAGCTCGTTGTCGTCGAAATTGTTGCTGTTTTTATCGCAAACGATGATGAAGAGCATCACCGCGTTGGTGAGAAGGAGGAGAATACTCCAAAAAGCGGCGTCCCAAAGCGGCCGGTCCGCGACGCTCAGGTAATAAATGATGTAGGCGACGTCGGCGGCGATCGCGAAGCTGCGGAGCAGGATCTGGTTTCGGAAAAGAAAACAGACGAAGTAAAGCAGCGCGCCGAGATGGATGAAGTGCGGGAGAATTTCTTTCATGTCCGGGCGGGGCTGTAACGAGAGGCGAGCGGTTTATTCGGCGAAGGCGCTGGTGTGGTGTTCGCCATCGAGAAAGCGGCCATATTCCATTTTGAGGACACGATCGGCGTGGGCGAAAGAAGAGTCATCGTGGGTCACGGCGATGGACTCCTGAGAAACAGCTTCTGCTTAGTACTTGCTGTATGTGAATACCGCATACGCATCCTGTGGAGGTTCTGCCATCGTCGGAATGTGATTAGCGCCGCGGCGGCCCGGAGGGTGGAAAAAGTTGGGCAATCTCCTGAACGGGATCGGAACCGCTTGCGCGGACTCGCCACCAATGACGGTTAACACGGCCTCCAGCACC
>SYGN01000131.1 GCA_005799525.1 Opitutaceae bacterium
CATCTACGGCTCCGATGCCGTCGCCGGCGTCATCAACTACATCTCGCGCCGCGATCTCCGCGGCACCGAACTGCGCACCCGCTGGGCCGTCCCCGAGCACGGCGACGGCAGCAGCATCCAGGCCACGTTGACCTCCGGCGGCGAATTCGGCCGCGGCAAAGGCCGCTGGCTCTCCACCCTCGACGCCCTCCAGCGCGACGCGATCCCCTACAGCAGCCGCTCCTTCACCCGCAGCGGCAATCACACCGACCAGGCCCCCGCCGGCTTCAACGCCCTCGGTGGCCAGTTCGACGGACGCTCCGCCGTCAGCATTTACCCCTCGTTCCGCATCGGCTCCTCGACCACCGCCAACTTCTTCCGACCGGTCAACGGCGCGCTCGCCTTCACCACCGTCAATCCCACGTCCAACCGCGCGGCGAATCCGGAGTCCCTCACCAACCTCAACCAGTACCAAAATACCGGCCAAAGTAAGTCCGACCGCCAAAACTGGTTCACCCACGTCGAGTACGAACTCACCGACCGCGTCACCGCCTTCGGCGACTTCTCCCTCTACCACTCCAAATCCAACCTCCAGCGCCAGCCCATCCAGATCAACGCACCCGGCTCCGACCAGTTCGCGCCCATCAGCGTCGACAATCCCTTCAACCCCTACGGCTCCCGCTTCTACAGCCCCACCGGCGCCTCCAATGCCGACGGCACACCGCGCCTCACCGGCACACCCCAGGCCACCACCCTCGTCTCCGTCCTCTTCAGGGACCTCGGCGCCGAATTGGTCGAGGTCAACTCCGGCGTCTACCGTGGCGTCGCCGGCCTGCGCGGCAAAATCCTGAGCGACTGGACCTGGGAATCCGCCGCCGTCTACACCCGCGCCTACACCGCCGATGTCTCCAATAACGCCGCCCGCGAATCCCTCTTCCAAAAAGCGCTCCTGCGCACCGACACCACCGCCTTCAATCCCTTCGGCTACACCTTCAAGGTCGCCGGCAACGCCATCGTCCCCGACCAGCCCTACACCAATCCGAAATCCGTCCTCGATACCTTCTCGCAAAAATGGCGCCACGACGGTTTCAGCGCGATCACCAGCGTCGACGTCCGCGCCTCCGGCCCGCTCTTCCGCTACTGGGGGAACACCGTCTCCCTCGCCACCGGCGCCGAATACCGCCACGAACAATACCTCGACCTACGCCCCGCCTACGTCGGCAGCAATCCCCCCGGCGTCGGCCTCAACATCGACGACAACGACTACCTCGTCGCCTCCTACGCCCCCAACTCCACCGGCAACCGCATCGTTTACAGCGGTTACGTCGAAACGATCGTCCCCGTCGTGTCCCCCCAGAAGAAAATCCCGCTCGTCCACTCGCTCGAGCTCACCGGCTCCGCCCGCTACGAACACTACAGCGACTTCGGCACCACCACCCGCCCCAAGGCCGGCCTGAATTGGAAGCCCGCCGACGGCCTCATGGTGCGCGGCTCCTTTAACGAAGGCTTCTCCGCCCCCAACCTCCCGACCCTCTACGCGCCCACCCGCTTCACCGTCGACAGCGCCCCCGGTTCCACCGACGCCTATCGCACCCAGACCGTCGGTAACGGCACCTACGTCATGAAACGCTTCTCCACCGGCAATCTCGCGCTCAAACCCGTCACCGCCATCGGCAAGAGCGTCGGCCTCGCCTTCGAAGTGCCCAAGATCAAAGGCCTCTCTGTCACCGCCGATTACTGGCAAATCGACCAGTCCAACGTCATCGGCAGCTACTCCGATTCCCAGCTCGTCAACAGCGACGTCGCCAAGCTCAACGCCTACACCCAGGCCCAGCTCGCCGCCGGCAAGACCCTCGCCCAGATCGACCTCGGTTCCGGCACCGCCAACTACCAAGGCGACCCCGGCATTAAGCGCTCCGTGCCGACCGCTGCGGAAATCGCCGAGTTTGCCGCCTACAACGCCACCCGCCCCGCCGCCCAACAGGCCCCCGTCGTCGGCCGCATCGAGTCCCGCAACATCCAGTTCCAAAATCTCGCCAAGGGGTTCGCCAGCGGCATCGACTTCAGCCTCAATTATCAGACCCCCAACCTTCCCCTCGGCCGCTTCGCCTTGAACGCCGACTGGTCCTACATGATCCGCACCTACCAGCTGCGCGACGTTCCCGGCTCGGCTCCGGCCTTCATCGAACGCCTCAACACCGATGGCACCACCCGCTGGCGCGGCACGACCGCCCTCAACTGGCGCAAGGGCAACTGGTCCGCCGGCTTCAGCGCCTACTACACCGGCAGCTACGCCGACACCGCCACGGTCACAGCCGCCAACTACGCCTTGCTCGGCTCCCCCAACTACATCTCGAAGCAATTCGACAGCGGCACCTACCTCTACCGCTACGCCGTGCGCGACGTCGTTTCCTTCAACGCCTCCCTCGGCTACCGCTTCAAGCAGGAGGCCCCGCGCCTCCTCCGCCACAGCTCGATCCGCCTTGGCGTCGTGAATCTCACCGACCAGGAACCGCCCCTCACCTCCGGCGCCACGGGCTTTTCCGCCGCCGTCCACGGCAGTCTCTTCCAAGGCCGCACCTGGACCATCGAACTCACCAAACAACTCTGATCAGGGCGGACCTTCAGTCCGCCCCCGTTCCCACCCCGCAGCGCCACCTCACCCGTGGCGCTGCTTCTTTGTCCATCTCCGGAAAATCGTTCACGTCCCTCGTTCTCGTAATCGCTCGCTCCGCCCCTCTTGCTCTTTCCTCTTTCTCTTAATCCTTTTCCCTCCTCAGCCCCCGCTCCCCCCGCCGACATGCTCCGCCCCCTCCGCCTCGCCGCCGCCCTCGCCCTCTTCTCCAGCACCCTAGCGTTCGCCCCGGCCGCGACCGCTCCGCTCCCCACCCCGAAGGAGCACTTCGGCTTCGCCATCGGCGACGACTACCACCTCGCCACCTACACCCAGACCGAGGCGTATTTCAAAAAACTCACCGCCTCCTCCGACCGCCTCCGCCTTGTCGATATCGGCAAAACCGAGGAAGGCCGCACCCAGTGGATGGTCGTCTGCACCTCCCCCGCCAACCTCGCGAAGCTCGGGCACTACCGCTCCATTTCCCAACGCCTCGCGCGCGCCGAGGGCCTCTCCGAAACCGAGGCCCGCGCCCTCGCCGCCGAAGGCCGCGCCGTCGTCTGGATCGACGGCGGCCTCCACGCCACCGAAACTCTCGGCGCCCACCAGCTCATCGAGACGCTGTGGAATTTCACCAGCCGCAGCGATGCCGAGACACTCCGCATCCTCGACCAGTGCATTATCCTCTTCACCCACGCCAACCCCGACGGCCAGGAGCTCGTTTCCTCGTGGTATATGCGCCGCCCCGAGCCCGCCAAACGCATCGTCGACGCTCTCCCGCGCCTCTACCAAAAATACATCGGCCACGATAATAACCGCGACTTCTTCATGAACAACATGAGCGAGTCCACGAACATGAGCCGCCAGCTCTACCTCGAATGGCTCCCGCAGATCGTCTACAACCACCACCAGACCGCCCCCGCCGGGGCCGTCGTCGCCGGCCCACCCTACCGCGATCCCTTCAATTACGTTTACGACCCCATTCTCGTCACCGGCCTCGACTCCGTCGGCTCCGCCATGAACACCCGCCTCAACGTCGAGGGCAAACCCGGCTACACCCAACGCTCCGGCTCCGTCTTCTCCACGTGGTGGAACGGCGGCCTCCGCACCACGACGTATTTCCACAACATGCTCGGCCTCCTCACCGAGACCGTCGGCAGCCCCACGCCGATGGAGATTCCCCTCGTCCCCTCGCGCCAGCTCCCCACCTCCGCCACGCCCTTCCCCATCACCCCGCAGAAATGGCACTACGCTCAGTCTGTCGCCTACTCCGTTTCCCTCAACTACGCCGTCCTCGACTACGCCGCCCGCCAGCGCGACTCCCTCCTCTTCAATACGTGGCGCATGGGCCAAAACTCCATCGAGCGCGGCAGCCGCGACACCTGGACGCCCTACCCGAGCCGCATCGAAGCCATCAAAGCCGCCCACCTCCGCGACAACCCCGCGCCCGCCCGCGCCGCCGAGTCTTCCGAAGAGACCAGCCGCTTCGTCTCCCCCAACAACCGCCGCATCCCCTCGAAATACTACCATGAAGTGATGAAGAAACCCGAGCTCCGCGACCCGCGCGGCTATCTGGTTTCCGCCGATCAACCCGATTTTCCCACCGCGGTAAAATTCATCAACGCCCTCGTGAAATCCGGCGTCGCAATCCACCGCGCCACCGCCGACTTCACCGTCGCCGGAAAAAAATATCCCGCCGGCTCCTACGTGGTGAAAACCGCGCAGGCCTTCCGTCCCCACGTTCTGGATATGTTCGAACCGCAAGATCACCCCAACGATTTCGCCTATGAAGGCGCCGCCCCGACTAAACCCTACGACTCCGCCGGCTGGACCCTCGCCTTCGAGATGGGCGTGAAATTCGACCGCATCCTCGATGCCTTCGACGGCCCCTTCACCCCACTCCCCTACGGCGAACTCCAGTCGCCGCCGGCCGCCAAACTCCCCGCCGCCCCTGCCGGTTGGCTCGTGAGCCGCTCCGCCAACGACGCCTTCACCCTCGTCAACCGCCTCCTCGCCGCCGGTATCACCATTTCCACTGCACCCGCCACCGGGGATTTTTTCATACCCGCTTCCGCCCGCGCCGCACTCGAAAAATCCACCGACCTCGGCGTGACCGCGCGCTCCGCCGATCGCGCGCCGACCGACGCGAAAACAATCACCCCCGCCCGCATCGCCCTCTGGGACCGCTACGGCGGCTCCATGCCGTCCGGCTGGACGCGCTGGCTCCTCGAACAATACGGCTTCGCCCACACCGTCGTTTACCCCGCCGACCTCGATGCCGGCAAACTCCGCGAAAACTACGACGTCATTATTTTCCCCTCCGGGGCCATCCCGCGCCCCAACGCGCCCATCACCGATGCCGGCACGGAAGCCTTCACGGTCAAAGAGCCCACCGCTGCGGAAATGCCCGCCACCTACCGCGGCCGCCTCGGCAAATTCACCCCCGACAAAACCGTCCCCGCCCTCCGCGCCTTCCTCGAAGCCGGCGGCACCATCGTCACGGTCGGCACCAGTGCAAATCTCGCCTACCATTTTCGCCTCCCCGTTCGCAACGCCCTCACCGAACTCGGCAAAGACGGCCGTGAACGCCCGCTGCCCGGTGAAAAATACTACATCCCCGGCAGCATCCTTCGCGTGAGTTTCGACCCGACCGCGCCCGCGACCCGTGGCATGCCTGCCGAGGCCGACATCTATTTCGACGCCAGCCCGGTCTTCAAACTCGCCCCCGACGCCGTCGCGAAAGGCTTGCGTCCCCTCGCCTGGTTCCCGAACGCCACTCCGCTCCGCAGCGGCTGGGCCTGGGGCCAACACTACCTCCGCGACGGCATCGCTGCCTTCGAAGTCCCCTTCAATAACGGCGGTAAACTCCTCGTCTTCGCCCCCGAGATCACCTTCCGCGCGCAGACCCACGGCACCTTCAAACTTCTCTTCAACGCCCTCTGCCAATAACGGAGCGGCGGTTTTCCAACCGCCATATTTTTTTAATTTCGTCACGCCAAACGCTTCCCGCGCTTCGCCGATCAGGCGAAGCCCGCACACGTCCTTCCGCCGTCCCACCTCCGAAAAATCAGCGAAGATTAGCGGTTAGAAACTCCGTTCCTTTCCCATGAAAAGTCCCTTCCACCGTCCGGCCATCCGCCTTCTCGCGCTCAGCTCTCCGCTCTTCGCACTCGGCTGCTTCCTTCCTTCAGCCCACGCGCAAAAAATCAAGCCCGAGCTCACCGCCCAAATCGACGCCACGCGCCAAACCTACGAAGACATCGCACTGAAAATCTGGGGCTACGCCGAGATCGGCTACAAAGAAACCCAGAGCTCCGCCCTCCTCCAGTCGACCCTCCGCGCCGCCGGCTTCACCGTCCAAGCCGGTGTCGCCGACATGCCCACCGCCTTCGTCGCGAGCTACGGCAGCGGCTCTCCCGTCATCGGCATCCTCGCCGAATACGACGCCCTACCCGGCGTATCCCAAGAAGCACTTCCCGAGAAAAAAACTCGTCCCGGCTCCGCTGCTGGCCACGCGTGCGGCCACCACCTCTTCGGTGCCGCCTCCACCCACGCCGCCGTCACGGTGAAAAACTGGCTCCAAGCCACCGGTCAACGCGGCACGCTCCGCGTCTACGGCACGCCCGCCGAAGAGGGTGGCTCCGGCAAAGTCTACATGGTCCGCGCCGGCCTCTTCAACGACGTCGACGCCGTCATGCACTGGCACGCCGGCGACCGCAACGCCGTCCGCCTCAGCGGCTCCCTCGCCAACATCTCCGGCAAGTTCCGCTTCCGCGGGGTCGCCGCCCACGCCGCCGCCTCACCCGAACGCGGCCGCTCTGCCCTCGATGGCGTCGAGGGCATGAACCATATGATTAACCTGATGCGCGAACACGTGCCCGACACCACGCGCATCCACTATGTCATCACGAAAGGCGGCGAAGCCCCCAACGTCGTCCCCGCCTTCGCCGAATCCTACTACTACGTCCGCAGCCCGAGCCGCCAAATCGTCACCGAGGTCTGGGATCGCGTGACCAAAGCCGCCCAGGGCGCCGCACTCGGCACCGGCACCACGGTCGAATGGGAAATTACCGGCGGCGTCTACGAACTCCTCGGCAACGAAGCCCTCGCCCGCGCCATGCACAACAATCTCGAAACCGTCGGCGGCGTCACCTACACGGCAGAGGAAAAGGCCTTCGCCGCCAAGATCGGCAAAACCCTCTTCGGCAAAGCCCCCGCCGTCGAAACCGCCGCCCTGATCATGCCCTTCGACCCGAAGTCGGCCAGCTCTGGCGGCGGCTCCACCGACGTCTCCGATGTGAGCTGGACCACCCCCACCGTCGGCCTGAACGCCGCGACGTGGGTTCCCGGCACGCCCTCGCACAGCTGGCAGGCCGTCGCCGCCGGCGGCACCACCATCGGCCTCAAAGGCATGATTGTCGCCGCGAAGACCCTCGCCCTCACCGGCGTCGATCTCTTCACGCAGCCCGAGCTGCTCAAAAAAGCGAAAGCCGAGTTCGAGCAACGCCGCGGCCCGGGCTTTAAATACGAAGCCATGGTCGGCACCCGCAAGCCACCCCTCGACTACCGCGACTGATCTCCTCGCTCCTCGCGTAAACGCGAGCGTGAGCGAGTGGTCCTCGCCCAAAGCCGCACGTTTTATCGTGCGGCTTTTTCACGCCCTCCCCACGGAGCGACGGTTTCCCGGCCGCCATCATTCGAATTCGTCCCGCCCTTCTTTCGCGGCGATTCGCGCACCAGCGCCGACAACGCTCCGCCGTGCGCATGATCTACCTCGACCACAACGCCACCACGCCGCTCCGGCCGGAAGTGTTCGAGACCATGCTCCCATTTCTCACCGAGCGCTGGAGCAATCCCAGCAGCAGCCACGCCTTCGGATCCTCGCTGAAGAGCGTGATCGAAGCAGCCCGCGGCCACTTAGCCGCCCTCCTCGGCGCGTCCGCCCGCGAAATCGTCTTCACCGGAATCGAGTCCGAGGCGTTGCTCCTGCTCCTCGACCAAGCCGGCATCTGCGCCTCCGCCGGCTCCGCCTGCCTCGCCTGCCTCGCCGATTCCGACGAGCCGTCCCACGTCGTCCGCGCAATGAAGCCGGAGAGCGCCGCCTCGCGCCAGATGGCGCGGTTTTCACTGGGGAAAGAAACGTCGATGGCCGAGATCGCCGCCGCCGTGAACGCGACCGTCAGCCGATTGAGTCGCTCCTATCGATTGGGGTAGGAACGGGGATCGAACCCGCCCCTCCCTTCGAACCGGACGGGCGGATCTCCCGCATCCGGCTCTCCAGTTGGTGATTAACTTAACAAGAAGACCGACAGGCCGAGACATGGGCTTGCGTCATGCTGAACAAGCCCGGCTCGGTGAAGTAGTGGTTGCGCCACTGTTGATGATCTGTGCCCCGACCGCGGCCGCGCTTGCCCGCGCG
>SYGN01000132.1 GCA_005799525.1 Opitutaceae bacterium
GCGGCTGGTTCCAATCCTCGCTGTGGACCAGTGTCATCGCCTTCGACGCCGCGTCCTACAAAGCCGTTCTCACGCACGGTTTCATCGTCGACAAGGCCCGCCAGAAAATTTCCAAGAGCAGCACCTACCAGAAACCGCAAACTTCCGACGCCTACGTCGCGACTCACGGCGCAGATGTGATCCGCCTCTGGATCGCATCGCAGGATTTCCGCGACGATATTCCCGTCGACGACGAGATTCTGAAAAACGTCGGCGAGTCCTACCGTCTCCTCCGCAACTCCCTCCGCTTCCAGCTCTCAAATCTTTTCGATTTCAACGCCACCCTCGATGCCGTGCCCGTCGAACACCTCGACACCCTCGACCGCTGGGCGCTGCACCAAACCGCCGCCCTCATCCACGAGTGCACGCAGGCCTACGACGCCTACGAGTTCCACCGCGTTTACCAGCTCTGCAACCAGTTCTGCGCCGTCACGCTCTCGGCGGTTTACCACGACATCCTGAAAGACCGCCTCTACACGCTCGGCACGAACGCTCCGCTCCGCCGCTCCTCGCAGACGGCTCTCCACCAAATTTTCCATGCGCTGGTTCGCCTGCTTGCCCCCGTTCTGACCTTCACGTGCGACGAAGCCTGGGCCTACGCGACAGCCAATACTGAGTACTGCGCCGACTCCATTCACCTGCAGGACTGGCCCGAGGCACCGGCCAACTGGGTCAGTCCCAGCCATGAGACTGAAGTCGCCGCCCTCCTCAAGATACGCACCCAAGTCAACGAGGCCATTGAGCCGCATCGCGCCGCCGGCAAACTTGGCAAATCCCTCGACGCGGCCGTCACCCTGACCGCCCCGGCTGACTCCGCCGAGTATCGTGTGCTCGAAAAACACCTCAGTTTTCTCCCTGAATTATTTATCGTTTCCCTCGTTTCGCTCCAGGCCGCAGCAGGTGACGTTACCGTCTCCGTCCGCCCGTGCAGTGAGCTTGGGTTCGTCCGCTGCCCACGCTGCTGGCGTTGGGTGCCCGCGATTGTAGCCACGCCTCTCGGCGACATCTGCCCGCGCTGCGCCGCCGCGCTCAAAATCTAGTGTCGATTGTTAACCAAAAGCCCCCAACCCCATGGCCACGAAAACTAAACACGCTCGCAAAAAACTCTCGGTAAAATTTTCAAAATCCGCACCAAAACGTGCGCCCAAGCCCGCACTAAAACGCGCGCCCAAGCCCGCGCCGAAACGTGCGCCCAAGCCCGCTCCGAAAGCCGCACCCGCGAAAAAGCATCTGGCCGCCAAGCCCGTCGCTCACGCCAAGGTCGCACCGCCCGCGGCCAAGCCCGACAAAAAATCTCCCGTTATGGAAAAGCCCTCTAAGAAAAACGCCCTGCGCGCCAGCATCTTGAAGCGCAAGGCCGCTATTAAACCCATTGCGTTCAGCTTGGACGAAGTCCGCGCGATCGCCAAGACCGTCACGAGTAAGAGCAACGTGCCTTTCTCAAGTAGGGCTCATGGCAAAGCAGCGCCGTCGAAAGCCGCTGTGCTCCAAGCCTTGGCCAAGCCGGCCAAACCCAGTCACGTCAAAGCCGCTTCACTCGCCGATATCCTCGGCTTCAACCCGAAAAAGGCGCGTTCGGCCGAGGCCATCGCAGAACAGGATGTCCCCGAGAAGTTCAAGCGATACTACAAACTGCTGATCGACCTCCGCACTCATTTGACCGAAGGCATCGAGCTTCATTCCGAAGAAACCCTCAAGCGCTCGTCGAAGGACGATACCGGCGACCTCTCTTCCTACGGCCAACACATGGCCGATTCGGGCACCGACACGTTCGACCGCGATTTCGCCCTAAGCCTGGTTTCTTCCGAACAGGAGGCGCTCACCGAAATCGACTCCGCCATCAAGCGGATCCACGCGGGCAGTTACGGGGTGTGCGAGATCAAGCAGAAACCCATCGCGAAGGAGCGCTTGCTCGCCGTGCCCTTCACGCGCTACTCCGCTGAAGCGCAAAAAGATCTCGAGCGAAACCATCACCGGTCCCGCACCCAAGCCGGCCTCTTCGGCGAACTCGGCGAGGAGAGCGGCGGCAAGATCCCCAGCGACGACGGCGGCGACGAGTAAGCGGGTCCTTGGATTCCTGATTCATTCTTGGCCATTACGGAACCATGGACGAAGAACCGAGCACGTCTTCGTCGCCCCTCGGCTCAACCCCAGCCAGGGTCGAACCAAGGAAGCCGAGAACTCAGAGAATTTTAGGCTACCGACTTTTGCTGGGATTAGCGCTGGCAGTATTCGTCGCTGACCAGCTCACCAAGCTGTGGATCGCACAGCGCCTGCCGTTGGGCACTTACGGCGAAGCGGCCGGCGCGATCCGCATCATCAAGGGATTTTTCTACCTCGTCCATGTGGGCAACACCGGGGCCGCGTGGAGCATGTTCTCGGGCCAGAGCGTCATGCTGGCGATCCTCGCGTTCGGCACTCTCCTCGCGATTTTTTTCTGGCGCGATGCCCTCGGCCTCCGCGATCGCCTCGCCCAAATCTGCTTCGGTCTCCTCTGCGGCGGTATTCTGGGCAACCTTGTCGATCGCCTCCTGCACGGCCACGTCATCGACTTCGTCGACCTCCATTTCGGCAGTTACATCTACCCGACCTTTAACGTCGCCGACTCCGGCATCTGCGTCGGAGTGATTTTGTATCTTTGGCAGTCGCTCCGCGCACCGCAGTGATTTCCCCGATAGGGCGGCGGTCATCGACACGCCGTCCCCTTGACCGCTCGTCAGCATCTATTGCAGGTTACATCCGCGAACCGGTCGGGCCAACCACCCCGATCACTTCGGTCCGGTGTTGTTGGTCTTCATCGCGTCGAGAAACTCGACTGGCGAAAAATCATCCGTTAACAACCGAGCCCGCTCGACCTGCTTCTTCGGAATCGCTATGCGCTCGGCTTTGAGGGCCGTCAAATCAAGCCGGCCTTCGAAAACGTGCGCCACCGCTTTTTCAACCGTGGCCCAGTTCTGCGGTTGGGTCATGTCAGGGGTGAGATACTTGACGGCGCACGCGATCACGTTGCCGCGGCCCTCCGTCTCAAAGAGCACCACCTGCGGAAACACGGCCCTGATTGTCTTGATGTCCGAGTGGAAAAGCTCGGTGCCCGAGTGAAGATTGCTGATAAAAACACCGCGGTCGTTGAGGCGTCCGGCGCATTCTCGATAAAACTCCTCCGTCTTCAGGTGCGGCGGCACGAACCCACCCCGAAACGCATCGAGGATGATCCAATCCCACTGGGTCTTGTCCCGCTTCACAAACATCCGTCCGTCCGTGAGCGCCACGGGCATTTTACCCGTCGGCTTGAAGGCCATCCGCGTCTCGCAGAGTTCGAGCACTTTCGGATCAAGCTCTACGGATTGCAGCAGCGAGTCTGGATACGCGGCCGAAAACAACCGGTGAAAACCCGCCCCACCCAGACCGATCATCAACACCCGCGATGGCTTCGGTTGAAAAAAAAGTCCCGCGTAAAGTGAACGCGTATAGGCCACCATCAGCTTCATGGGATCGCTCAAATCGACCGCCGATTCCAACGCTTCCCCCCGGCGCGAGCGGGCGCGCAGCTCGACGACGGAGCCGTTCCTCTCAATCGTCAGACTGTTGTAGATCGTGTCGAAGCTCTCGACGTAGTTGCCCGCCTCGGCCGCAGCCAAGGACCCACTCGCGACGGCTAGACCGAGGACACACCGGAGAATTTTCATAGGGAAGTAGGGGTGCGGAGAAACCGCAGTAACGCCGCCAAATTCAACACCGCAACCGCGAGCCAAATATAGAGCAGCGTCGAGACCCGAAAATGAGGAATCAAGACAAAGGTCGTGAGCATCACGCCGGCGATATTCCCCAACGTGCTCACTCCGTAAACGAGACCCGAGGCCTTGCCCGGTGCCATGCCCCGCTGCGCAAGAAATTGCACACACTGCGGCGAAAACGTCGAGAGCGCCGTCACCGGCACGAAAAACAGCGCGAGGCATGACCCCAACACCCCCGGCAACACCGCGGTGACCGCGATTTCAATCTGCCCCACGAGCGCCCGGCCAAACAGCGCGGTGACCGCCAACGAGACGACCGCCGCAAGCGCACAGATCAACTGACTTCGCCGCCGCGCCGCGCCTTCCAGATTGCTGATCACACCGCCCGCCATCGAGCCGATGCTAAACGCGGCCAGAAAGGTCGAAATGAGACACGCCCACACATCGATGGCTGAACCAAAGTGTGGACTGAGCAGTCGCGAGCCGAGCATTTGAAAGCCCATGCTGAGAATACCGAGAGTGACGACGACGAGGTAGAAAACAAGGAGTGACACGGGGAGGTCGCGGAACGTGCGTGATCACTTTCACGATGTCACCTCGAAAGTCCGCCACCCCGTGGTTGCGCCGGGCGCGCATCGATTCCCGATTCCCCTCGTCAGGCGCGAGATCGTTGCCCAGCCCCCACCCAACCCCTCCTCGCATGCACGTGTCCCGCCTTTGGTTCGCTACCTACGTCACCGCGTCACTCCTCACCCCCTCGATCGCTGTGGCCCAAGCGCCTGCCCGCGCCGTTCAGCCCACCATCCTCAGATCCCAAGTTTTTATCTGGGAGCAACTCAAGGTTAAGACCACCGCCGTCGGCCAACTCCGCGATGTCGTCAATCTTCCGTCGGCCACCTTCGAAAAGTTCGAGTCACACATCACCACCCTCAACGTCGGCCAGGCTTCCCACGCGCCCCACCGACACGCGCGCGAGGAGTTCATTATCATCAAGGACGGCACCGTCGAGGTGCACATTAGCGGTCGCACCCAGCTCGCCGGCCCCGGCTCGCTGCTTTTCTACGCGTCGAACGATCTCCACGCGATCCGCAACGCCGGCACCACTCCGGCCACGTATCTTGTTCTCAACTTCGAGACCGTCGCCACGCTGAGCGCTCCGGCCCAAGGCGCCGCCGCCGCCAACTTGCCCGGCAAACTCGCCTCCACCGTTTTCAACTGGGAGCAACTTGCGGTAAAGCCCACCAAAGTCGGCGCCCGCCTCGACGTCGTTACTTCGCCCACAGTCACGTGCAACAACTTCGAGTGCCATGTCACCACCCTCAATCCCGGCGAAACTCCCCACGCCTCTCACCGCCATCCCGACGAGGAGATCATCGTCGTGCAGGAAGGCGCAATGGCAGTGACCATCAACGGGGTGACGAACCGCGGCGGGCCCGGCTCAATTTTTTCTACGGACCGAACGACGAGCACGGCATGAAGAACGTCGGGAGCACGACGGCGAGCTACTACGTGATTCGGATTGTCACGGCGGCCAAGCCAAAAGCCGCCGCAAAGTAATTCCGCTCGCCGGCTACTTGGCCGCGAGCTTCACCCGCCATGCCGGGTAATCCTTGGTGAGGAGCCGCCGCGGGGCATTCACATACCAGCCCGAGCCCGTGCGACGCTCCCGGTCAACCTCCGCGAGTGCATAGACCTTAATGCCATCGCGGCTCGCGAAAATCGGCCGATCGCTGCCGGGCTCGACCATCCGGGCCCACATGGGCTGGGCTTGTTCGTCGGCCACGACCACCACGTCGAAGTCGGTCTTGTGCCGCGCAAACTCCGCCGGCGGGGCAGGCACCCGTTTGGTGGTGAATCCGTTGATCTGGTTTTTTTTCAACCAGGTCACCGCTGCCTCCACCGCCGCGACCATCTCGGCCGACGGGCGTTCGTAGCGCATCAGGAACTCAACGACAGCCACCGTATCGCCTGGCGCGATGCACGGCAGTTCAAAGGTCCGGGCGCCCACCGTCTCGAAGGTTTTTTCGTCGTGCTGCTGGCCCCAGCCTGTGCGCAGGCCGTTCGCCGTCACCTGCATCTTCAGCAGACACGCCGTCCCGCGCGCCTCGGCTTCGGCACAGCGCAACCGTCGGGTTTCGTCGATCCACGCGAAGTCCGGCACGCGATCGGCCGCGTCCTTCAGGACGTTCATGATGCCGATCATGACTCCGTCGTTGAGCGTGATTCGCTTCGCGATCGAACCGGGATTCGGCCACCATTGGGGAAAGCCGCCGTTCGCGTATTGCGATGACAGGATGAAGTCCACGCCACGCACGCAGGCGTCACGCAGCCCGGGATCGCCCGTCGCCACAAAGGCCTTCGCCAGATACGCGACCTGCGTGTGTGTGTTGTGATTGTCGTAGCTCGTATCGGTCTTCGCCTGCGTCGCCCGCACTTGTTTTTTCTGCTCCTCGGTGAGCACCGCGCGCATATCGTAATCTTTCGGCCAGCCGCCGTTGTCCCTTTGGAAAAGCAAAATATTCGCCGCGATTTCGCGCACCTGTTCCGGCGCGTACGCGGGCTGATCCGGCCCCGTCGCCTGCATGAACCGCTCCGGTTGAATGATGTTGCGCCAATGATGCCGCGAATCGTCAAAGCCCGATGGGTCAATGCCCTCTTTCACGATCGTCCGCGTCGCGGCGAGCACGGCAGCACTCGTCACGCCCACGACGAACAGACCGGTGCGAACCAATGCAAAGACCTCTGGAAACCAAGGGCGTGGGGGCAACATTTGCCCACCGTCGCGCTCGGATCTCGCAGGGGCAATCCCAGATTCACCCGCCGCGCGCCCTGCGGACGTTACGGTACTTTGCCGCTCCCCTCCATAGGCTGAAAAGCACCGGCTACCGGCCACCGACTTTCCCTCCCGCGGGCGGTCGGCGGAGCCACCGAATAAGCGGCACCACGCCCGTTCAGCGTCCAGCACCCGCCTTGAACTCCATGCCCTCAATCGCGCCGAGTAATTCGTTGTAAGGCGCACTCGTGAAGCCGTCCGCATTGATCGAAACCTCCACGACGACGTCCGCCGCGAGCCGGATGATGCCGACGCTGATGGTCTTGAAATTACCTTCCTGCGGCGGTTTGCCGATCAGGTCCGGGTCGGTAAATGAACAATAGTAACCGTAACCGCCCAAGAGGGAGAATTCCTTGCCACGCGCCTTCCCTTCGACCGACTGCTCCGCAAATTTCATCGCATCGATCTCCACCCGCATTTTGAGGCGGGCCTTCGTGTCGAAGCGGTCCGTCTCGGGGAACGTGACCGTCAGCTCACCATGCGCATTCACATGAGTCCCCTTCGGCCTGATCTTGATGATGCGCCGGTCGCCGTAGTCCGCTGTTTCCATCGACCAATTGTCTCCGATGTAAACCGTAAGGGTGCCACGCCCGCCGAGCTTGACCGTTTCCGCCTGGGCGAAAATTCCGACGACGCTGAGCAAGAACAGGACGAAGATTTTTTTCATGGCAATGGAAGCAAGCCGCAGTGTGGGCAGCGGGCCCCGTGGGCGGCGATGTCAAATCGCGCACCGTTGCTTACTTTGGCAACGGCTACCCACCTTGTTCGACGCACGCCTTGGTCAGATGCGCCGTCAGGTTGGCAGGGACGTAGCGCGCGATGCGCGGATTCTGCTTCAACGCCTCAGCGATCGTCGGGAGGGCCGCTTTGATGTCGGCGGGCGTCTTGCCGCGGTCGAGCTGAGCCTTGGCATGCGCGAGCAGCGCGACAAAATAGCTCTGCTGGTCGACCAGAATTTCGGGTCCGGCCATCGGGCCGTGTCCCGGGCAAATTTTTTCCGCACCCAATTGCTTCACGAGTTCGAGCGTCTTGATCCACTCCGTGATCGATCCATCGTTCACGTTGTTGTGCGGACCGTTCACGCACGCGTCGCCGGTAAAGAGAATTTTTTCCTTCGGCAGCCAAGCATACGCGTCGCCTTTCGTGTGCCCCGTGCCAAACCACTTCAGCTCCACGCGGTGCTGCCCGTCGTCCAAAAATAAATCCTTGGGAAACAACATCACCGGCGGTTTGAGTTTCGTCGCCGCCACGTCCGGGCGGTTTTTTGCGGCTCCCTCCCAGCGTCCCGGTGCCGACCCGAAGAACCCCGTCTCGACCTGCTTCATCTCCTCGAGCGCCAGCGTGCTGGCGACCAACGTGGCCCCTCCCTCAGCCCAAAGTTGATTGCCGTAGGCGTGGTCGCCGTGGTGGTGCGTATCGAAAACAAACCGCACCGGCTTGGCCGTCGTCGCCGCGATTTGCGGCATCACGATCTTCGCTCCCGAGGGATAATTCGCGTCGATCACCAACACGAAATCGTCGAACACGATCCACCCGTTATTGCTGTGGCCCCGCCGCGGATCGCCTTCGTGAAAATAAACGCCGGTCGCGACGGCCTGCACCGTGTTGATTTGGGCGAGGACCGCGGACGCACCCGCCAGCAGTGCCGCGAAACAGAAGCAGGAGGATTTCATGGTAAGGAGATGGTCCACCAAGTGTGGCCGCGCGAGCGGAGCGTGCGAGCCAAACTCTCGTGATACCCGTTGGCAGCGTCACACGAAAGCGGCGTTGCTGGGGACTTCTTTTCCCAGAACTCTTTTTTGCCGTCCCCGCGATGTCGAAAAATACACGCAAGAAAACTCCGGCGGGCGTAACTGAAAGTGAAGTCGACCGAGTCGCGGCTCGCTCGGCACGGGCGTCTCCCCCGTGCACGAGTGGGCATCGCGCTCGGTCGTTGCCGAGCCCGGGGGCGGCACCGCCCACGTCACTTCAAGCACAGACTTCACTTCCAGTGATACCCCTTCCGGCCCCGTCCTCGCAATTGCCTTTGACCGTCCCCGCTCCGCTCCTTTGCCTCTGCGATTCTCCGAACTCCGATCTTCATCTCCGAACTCCGCCCATCATGTCCGCCGCTACTCCCACGATCATCTACACGAAAACCGACGAGGCCCCCGCGCTCGCCACGTATTCTTTCCTGCCGATCGTGCAGGCCTTCACGAAACACGCGGGCATTAACGTCGAGACCCGCGACATCTCCGTCGCCGCACGCATTCTCTCGGCGTTCGCGGATCTTCTGCCCCCCGCCCAACGCGTCCCCGACGCCCTCGCCGAACTCGGCGCCCTCACGCTCAAGCCCGAGGCCAACATCATTAAGCTGCCCA
>SYGN01000133.1 GCA_005799525.1 Opitutaceae bacterium
ACCCGTGATTGGAAGAATTTCCGTGGTTTAGGAAATTTTCCTACCAATAAAATTTTCCTACCCCTCTTCGGCAACTTTCTAGGCGGGAAAAACCGGTCGGTTCAAAGATGTGCATGAACCTACGCAAGGATTGATACAACTGCGGATGGCGTTGGAGGCGCGCCATCAAATGCGTGGCGTCGTCACGTAAGGGGCCGGCGGGTAATGCGGGAGGGTTCATCCCAGCAAAGCGAGCCGTAGTCGGCTCGCTTTGTCTGGCGAAAAACCAAGGCGTTCGGCCCGAGCGACTTGCAGTGCCATCCGCTATCCATCGTTCGCTCCCGTTACTCGTCCCAACCTTCTTTCAGGCTCCTGACTTCACTTCCAGTTACACCCACCGCCTCCAGCGCCCCACCATTCTCCTTGCCTATTCGTAGCCCGTAAAATGACGTTCCCGTGCTGAATCTTCCGGTGCGTGGGCTCCATCCTTCTGCGCTGCGCAGCTTGAAGGTTTCAGTGCTGGCGGCATAACGCCGTCAGCCCTCCGACCACACTACCTATGAACACCCGATACCTGTGGAAACCTGCTACTTGGTTTTCCGTCCTTGCCGCCGCAAGCCTGCTACCCATCGCGGAAGCCCAAACCGCCCCCGCCGCGAATACCGCAAAAGTGGAAGAGACCGCGAAGCTCGAACGATTCGTCGTCACCGGCTCGCTGATCAAACGGATCGACGGCGAGGGCGCCACGCCCTTGCTCACGATCACACCCCTTGAGATGGAGCAGCGCGGCATCGGCAGCGCCGAGCAAATGCTCATGGAGTTAAACATTAACGGCAACGGCCTCGACAACCTCGCGTCGAATGCCGACGTCGTCTCCGGCGCCCAGCGCGGCAATAACGGCGCAACCTCCGCCAATCTCCGCATGCAGGGTGCCGGCGCCACCCTCGTCCTCCTCAACGGCCGGCGCGTGTCGTCGCACGGCCTCAACGGCGGCGTGGTCGATCTGAACCAGATTCCCTTCGCCGCCATCGAGCGCGTCGAGGTCCTCAAGGACGGTGCCTCCGCCATCTACGGTACCGATGCCGTCGGCGGCGTCATTAATTTCATCCTCAAAAACAACTATCAGGGCGCGGCCGCCAGCGCGGCCATGGATATGACCGAGCAAGGCGGCGGCAACATTTTCCGCTACAACGCCGTCGCCGGTTTCGGCGACCTGAGCCGCGACAAATACAACCTCATGGCCTCGGTCTCCCTTTCGGATAGCAAGGTCCTCCGCGGCGACCAGCGCGACTTCGTCAACACCTTTCAAGTCGACCGCGGCGTCTCCCCTGACACCCGCGGCACGCCGATCGCGACGCTGTTCACGGTCGCTTCCCTCAAGACCGCCATCACCGGCGCCGGCCAGGCCAACGGCACCGGCCCGCTCGATCCCGTCGGCACCATCCGCGTGAACGGCATCAACTACGTCGATGTCCCCGGTGGCCCCGGTTACTCGGGCCTCGACGGCATGGGCCCCTACGACGAAGTGCTCTGGGCCTCGCCCGCCTCGAAATACGGCTCCGCCTGGGACACCGGCCGCGCCGCCGTCATCCAGCAGCCGGTCAAAAACACCAACCTCGTGCTCCGCGGCACCTTTGAGATCGCGCCGCGTCACCGCCTGACCGGAGAATTCGTCGCCGGTCGCTCGGAGTCGAATAAGAGTTTCTCGCCCAACCAATGGTCGACTTCCGGCGTGCTCAACACCACCGCACTCGACGGCCGCACCACCGTCCCGAATCCGCTCTACAACCTCACCTACCCCAGCACCGGCGCGTCCTACAACAAAGTCTTCAACGTCGTCGCCAAGTATTTCCCCGAACTCGAAGCGAACCGGGGCGAACCGATGGCATTCCGCTGGCGCTCGCTACCGCTCGGCAACCGCGCGTTTACCACGACGACCGACACCTATCGCTACATGGCCGGCCTCGAGGGCCCCCTCGGCTTCCTGTCGCAGTGGGACTACCGTCTCGGCGCCTCCCGCGCCAGCAGCAAGGGCAAGTCGACCCTCAACAGCGGTTACGTTTACACGGTCCCGTTCGTGAACCTGATCAAGACAGGCGTCGTCGATCCGTTCTCTTATGAACAGTCGGCCGCGGCGACAACGGCCATCGACAAGATCCGCGCCGACGGCGTCTCGCTCTACGGCGGCACCTATCGCACCGACAATCTCGACGCCGCCGCGACCGGTCCGCTCTTCAAGCTACCCGCCGGCCAGGTGCAGGCGGCGGTCGGCCTCGATTGGCGCGAGGAGAATTTCATCTTCAACGGCGACAGCCGCGCGAACCTCAACTCGTCCGACGCCCTGATCTTCAACGCCCCGTTCGACAACAGCCTCGCGACAACCGGCTCGCTCAAGCGCACGATCAAAGCCGGGTTTGTGGAACTCCAAGTCCCCATCGTGAAGGGCTTCGACGTCAACCTCGCCGGCCGCGTCGACGACTACACCGGCTTCGGACGGGCGACCAATCCGAAGGTCACGCTGCGCTACGCGCCCAACGACACCCTGCTGTTGCGCAGCTCCTACAGCACCGGCTTCCGCGTCCCGACCTTCAAGCAGCAGTTCGATCCGGTCACCGTCAGCCCCATCGCGTCCACCGGTCTCATCGATCCAGGCACCGGCCGGCAAATCGCTCCGAACTCGGCCAGCACACTCTTTGGCGGCAAGCCCGACCTCCAGCCGGAGGAAGCCAAAATGTATTCCGCCGGCTTCGTCGTCCAAGCGAACCAGCACGTCAGCTTCAACGTCGATTGGTGGAGCGTCGACCGTATCGGCACGATCCAAAGCTTCGGGACCACCGTGCTCTTGGCCAACTACAACCTCTTTCAGGATCGCTTTCGGCGCAACGCGGCGGGCGACATCGACCAAGTGGATACACGCTGGGTGAACGCCGGCCAAAATGTCACCTCCGGCGCGGAGCTTGGCGTCAAGGGCAACACCAACTTTGCCGGAGGCAAACTGTCCGGCAGTTTCGACTTATCCTATTTGCTCGAAAAGAAATCGCGACTGCTCGCCACCGCGCCGTTCACCGCGAGCGAAATCAACCAGTTCACCCGCGCGAGCGACATCGGCCTGCGCTGGAAGCACACCGCCTACGTCGGCTACCGCAAGGGCAACTGGGCCGGACAAGTCAGTCAGCTCTTCCGCAACAGCTACATCGATGCGGTGCTCCCCGGCGTGCTCAGCGGTGCGGTGAAACCGCCGCTGTGGAACCCACGCGTCAAGGCCTACAATATCTTCGGCCTCAGTGCGACTTACCGCGGGATCAAAAATGTCACGCTCATCGCCGGCATTAAGAATCTCTTCAACACCGACCCACCCTTCTCCGCCACCTACGACACCAACTCGGGTGCCGGCAGCAGCTGGGAACCGCGCATTGCCGACCCGCGCGGTCGCTCCTACACGATGCGCGTCGACTACAAGTTCAAGTGATCGCCTGATCAAAAAATTCTCCGCTCTTCGCGGCCTCCGACTTTACTGCCGGAGGCCGTTTTCTTTTTCGTGTCTTTTGATCGTTTCGTGCTTCCTTCTTCACTTCCTCCTATGGCGCTTCCTCCCCTCGCTCTGTCCACCGTCAGCTGCCTCCCCGCTCCCGGCGATAATGTCGCCATCGCCACGCGCCGCCTCGAAGCCGGCACCCTCCTTGCCTTCCCTGCCGGCCCCCGCGCTCCCACGCACACCGTCCTCGAAGGCCACCGCTTCGCCGTCACTCCCATCGCCGTCGGCACACCGCTGCTTTCGTGGGGACTTCCTTTTGGCACCGCGCTCGTCGACATCGCAGCAGGCGACTACGTGTGCAACCAGTCCTCCCTCGACATGCTCGCCGTCCGCCAGCTCGACGGTGCCGTGCGGCCCGACCGCGCCAACTTCTCCGATCAGCGCGCCGGGTTTTCGTTCGACGAACACACCTTCGCGGCCACACCACCCACGCCGCTCACCGACACTCTCCGCACATTTGAGGGTTTTCGCCGCCCGGGTCGGCGCGGCGTCGGCACCCGCAACACCCTCGTCATCCTCGGCACCACCTCGCGCACCGCGAGTTTCGCGCGCCAGCTCACCGCCCGCCTGCAGGCCCTCGCCCGCGTGCACCCCGCGCTCGACGGCATTGTCGCCATCGCCCACACCGAGGGCGGCGGTACCGGCGAACCCAACAACGCCCCCGAGGTCCTCCGCACGCTCGCCGGTTTCATGGTGCATCCCAACGTCGGCGCCGTGCTCGCCGTCGACTACGGTGTCGAGCCCATCACCAACACCCGCCTCGCCGCCTTCCTGCGCGACGGCGGCTACCCCCTCGACGATGTGCCGCACGCCTTTCTCTCGATTCGCGGCGGTCTCGCCGCCGCCCTCGCCGAGGGAGAGAAAATCGTGCGCGGCTGGCTGCCAGTCGTCTCCGCCGCACGCCGCACCCCCGAGCCCCTCTCCGCGTTGCGCATCGCGCTCCAGTGCGGCGGGTCCGATGCCTTCTCCGGCGTATCCGGCAATCCCCTCGCCGGAGCCATCGTGCACGAAACTATCCGCCACGGCGGCACCGGCGTGCTCACTGAAATCGACGAGGCGGTCGGCGCCGAATCCTACCTGCTGAAGCGCGTGCGCGACCTCGCGACCGCCCGGGAGTTCCTGCGGCGCCTGACGGATTTCCAGACGCGCCTCGGCTGGCACGGGGTCTCTCCGGAAAACAATCCCTCCGGCGGCAACAAACTCCGCGGCCTCTACAACATCGCAATCAAGTCGCTCGGTGCCGTGCACAAAAAGGACCCGCGCACGCGACTCGATTTCGTCACCAACTACGCCGCACCACTCGCCGCGCCCGGCTTCTATTTCATGGTCGGGCCCGGCAACGACCTCGAGGGCGTCGCCGGCCAGATCGCCGCCGGCTGCAATCTCGTCCTCTTCGTCACCGGCAACGGTTCGATCACAAATTTCCCGTTCGTGCCCACCCTGAAAATCACGACGACCACCCGCCGCCACGAACTCCTCGTCCACGAAATGGACATCAACGCCGGTCGCTACCTCGACGGCGAATCGTTCGAGTCCCTCGCCGCCGAGAGTTTCGAGCTCACCCTCGCGACCGCTTCCGGAAAAAAATCCAGAGGCGAACACGCCGGCCACTCGCAAGTTTCCATTTTACGCAACTGGGCGCAAACCGACGCCTCGCACCTCGCCGAGATCCGCGCCCGTCCCGTCCCCGACGGCACGCCGCTCGTCGGCACGCCGCCTGTCAGGCTGCCGCTCGTCAGCACGCAGCCGCGATTATCACCCCCATCACCCAACAGCGCGGCGGCGAGCGCCGGCCCGACGCTCACAGTCTTCGCCACGGACCACGGCTTTGCCACCGAACGCGTGGCCCTCGTTTTGCCCACCAGCCTCTGCGCCGCGCAGATTTCCCGGCTCGCGGCCGATCGTCTGAACGAAAAACGCATCGGTGCCGCACAGGGCATTTCACGCTTTGTCTCGCTCGTGCACACCGAGGGCTGCGGCTTTGGCGGTGAATCCATGCACCAGCTATTACACCGCGCCTACCGCGGCTACGTCACGCACCCCAACGTGGCCGCCGCACTCTTGCTTGAGCACGGTTGCGAAAAAGTCCCCAACGATCTTATGCGCCACAAACTCGAAGCCGCCGGCGTACCCGCCTCTCGCTTTGGCTGGGCCAGCGTGCAACTCGACGGCGGCATCGCCAAGGCCCTCGACAAAATCGAGGCGTGGTTCGCGGCCAAACTCGCCACCCTCCCGCCCGCACCCTCCGTCCCCACCCACCTCGGCGCGCTCTCCCTCGGCCTCCTCACCACCGCACCGGCCAACGACTCGACCGGCGCCGCGCTCGTCGCCGTCGCCCAGCAAATCCTCGCCCGCGGCGGCTCGGTGCTCCTCCCCGAAAGCGATCCGTTGCTGGCAGATCGCCGTTTCTCCTCCGCCCTGCTCGGTGACCGCCCGCCCCACGCCACCCTGCTCTACGGACAACCGCTCGCCACCCCCGGCTTTCATATCATCGCGAGTGAAACCGATCACTGGGTCGAGAACCTCACCGGCCTCGGAGCCTGCGGTGCGCACCTCGCGCTGACGGTCGTCCACCAACACGCCCGTCAAGGCCACCCCTTGCTCCCCGTCATCCAAGTCGCCGAATCCGCGCAACGCGGCGTCATCCCCGCCGAGGATATCGATCTTTTTCTGACCGATCGCGCCGACGACAACTCCGCTGCCCTCGCCCAACTCCTCGTCGCCATCGCCCAACGCGACCGCCTCCCCGCCGTCGCTTCGTCAGGCTCCGTCGACTTCCAATTCACCCGCGGCCTCCTCGGCGTGACGACGTAATTGTAGGCCCGTCCGCCGGGCGGGCACCACCGGCCATCGGCCGGTTCTACAACCGCAAAAACCATTTCTGCCGATACATCCCGTAAAGCAACGCCCACATCACAGCCAGGGTCGCACCACCGAGTACCAACGGTTCATACACTGCACCCAGACTGCGAAAAATCTCCGCCCCGCAATGGGTCGTCAGCGCCTTGCGGATGAAGTCCACAAAGAGATGCGCGATCAAATAGGCTGCGATGGAGTTGGCGCCGATCACGACCAGCGGAAACGCCCACCTGCCCCTTTTCGCCACGTCGACCGCCGCATAGAAACCCGCGAGCAGCAGACAACACCAGCCGCCGCTAAACAGCACCCAGCTCGGCGTCCAGATGCGTTTCACCACCGGGCAAACCCCGAGCGAACCGAGCAAGGCGCCCAGCGCGAGCCCGCTCAGCCCCGCGATCACGAACCATCGGATTTTCTCCCGCGGCGCCCGGTCGCCGCGGAGCACGTTACCCGCGAGGAGCCCCAGAATCATCGTCGCCAGCGTCGGCACGAAGCTCAGCGTCACGTAGCCGCCACCGTGATACAGAAACGGTTTCTCGCGGGGAAAGAGATTGAGCCACCACGATTCGAAACCCGCCGCGAAATGGGTGTTCTTCTGCCAGTGCGCCGCGAAACTCAAGAGCCCATTCGTCTCCAACCACGTCTGAGCAACGCCCACTTTCGCATAGTCGAAACCGGCAGCCGGCAGCGGATAGAGCGCAAACGCCGCCCACACTCCGACCACGATCACCCCGAACGCCACCCATTGCTCGCGCACTGAACGAAACCCGAGTGCAAAGAGAAAACCATAGCCGAGACCGATCTGCGTAAGCGTATCCTCAAAGGTCCAGTTCGTTAGATTCCGCCCCGTCGAACGCAGAAAGACGCCGAGCAAAATCAGCAGCGCCGCCCGCCACACCGCATGGCCCACCATAACCCCGGTCGACTGCCCCCGGGCCCGCCGACTCGCGATCGAAAACGGGAGCGCCACGCCGACGATAAACGAAAACGACGGTTGGATAAGATCGTGCAGCGAGCACCCGACCCACTCGACATGCGACTGCTGCGACGCGAGGAATCTCCACATCCCGCTCTCGGGCAGGGCCTGCGCCACACGCTTCAGCCGCAGCACCTCCGCCATCATCAGGAACATGACAAAGCCGCGGTAAGCATCGAGTGAAGCGAGCCGAGTCGGAGGACCGACCGGCGAATCATCAACTGGGGTCGCAGACAAAGGGGTGGTCATGCTTCGGAGTCGTCGCGCATTCCTTGCCCCGTTGCAAAGACGAATCATGGGCCGAACGGAGGGGCGCCTTCCCAAGCGCCCACCGCGGCGAGTGCGATCACCCCCAGTCCCGGCGGTGGAGAAACCGCCGCTCCCGTCGAGTCGCTACGCGCCGCATCCAGGCGCCGCATCCACGCACCCACGCCCACGCGCCGCACCCACACCACACTTGCAATCACCCCACCGCGGCGCATACTCACGATCTCGTTCTTTGAGTGGTCAGCAAATTCCAATCGGAAAATCCCAATCGAAAATCGAAAATCAACCTTCGAAAATCTTTCGGGGGTGTTCTGGATTCTACCCTTGGTTGGAGTGCGCCGCTGCCTGTCGAGAGTTGTGGGTCTCTCGTTAAATCCCCTGCAAAAAAAATAATAGGCAACACTGAAGAAATGCCCCTGGCAGCCTAATCGGCAGCCACGTTTGCCCGGCGACACCTGCTAGCCGGAACGAACGTCGACAGCAGGCATAGCGCGCGGAGCCGTCCGCGGACGGCGCGCTGTATCTTCATCCGGGGACTGGCCTGCACCTGAGCGCGTGTGATCGCTTGGTGACGGTGAGATTCATATCACGCTATACACGTAGATGCGGTGTGCAAAGGCCGGGGGCACGTGGGTTCAACTCCCACCACCTCCACCCATTCAGAAACGGAAAACAAAACGCCGGCTCCTCACGGGGCCGGCGTTTTTTTGCGAGCGGGTTCCGACCACCACGTCGGTTCTTTCCGGAATTTTCCGGACCGTGGCCCGGGCGTCCCTTACCGTGGTTTCGCTCTGCGCCCTCGATGACGGGGCTCCGCATAGTCTGTAATACACGGTTCGTAGTCCTTGTTTCGCAGGGCACATTCAAGGATCAACTTGAAGAAAGATTAGATATAAGGAGTTCACGAAAATATTGAGCAGGGGACTTCCAGCCAAGGATTTTTCTGGGACGCTCGTTGAGCATTTGCTGATAAGCGCTGAGTTGCTGAAAAGAGACGAGCGACAGATCCGTGCCCTTGGGCAGGTAGTGGCGGATGCGACCGTTCTGGCTTTCGCAGGTGCCGCGCTCCCAAGGGCTGTGCGGATGGCAGAAGAAGACCTGTAGGTTGAGATCGGCGGTGAGCAGCTTGTGTTGGGCCATCTCCTTGCCCTGGTCGTAGGTGAGGGATTTGAGCAGGGCCGCAGGGATGTCATCCAGTTTACGCGTGAAGGCTTCGCGCACGCTGGTGGCGTC
>SYGN01000134.1 GCA_005799525.1 Opitutaceae bacterium
CACGCCGGCCGCTTCAAGCAGCTCAGCCAGTTCGGCGGCACCGTCATCAAAGACCTGATTGCGTGAAATTTTTCCGACTCATTCCGGTCGCACTCCTTTTCCTCGCCTGCGAACTCCTGCGGTCGGCCGAGCCGCGCCGCCCGAATATCATCTTCATCGTCGCCGACGACCTCGGCTACGGCGAACTCGGTTGCTACGGCGGCACCGACATTCCCACACCGCACCTCGACGCGCTCGCCGCCGGTGGCGTGCGCTTCACCAACGGTTACGTCACCGCCGCCTTTTGCGCGGCCTCCCGCGCGGGATTCCTCACGGGCCGCTATCAAACACGTTTCGGTTTCGAGTTTAATCCCATCGGCGCCACGAATGCCGCGCCTGGCATCGGACTGCCCGCCGGCGAAAAAACGGTCGCCGATCATCTTCGCGCCACCGGCTACGCCACCGCTCTCGTCGGCAAATGGCACCTCGGCGGCACTGCCGAATTCCACCCGCAGCGTCGCGGCTTCGACGAGTTCTTCGGCTTCCTGCACGAGGGCCACACGTTCGTGCCCCACCCGTGGGCGGGCGTCACCACGTGGCTGCGACGCCGCTCCTTGCCCGACGGTGGCACCGGCCGTTGGACCTCCCCCGATGGGCGCCTCGTCTGGACGACCCACATGGGCGGTAACGAGCCCGACTACGACGCCGACAATCCGATCCTCCGCTCCAGCCAACCCGTCGACGAACGAGCCAATCTCACCGATGCGTTCACCCGCGAGGCCAGCGATTTCATCACCCGCCACCGCACGCAGCCGTTTTTCCTCTACCTCGCCTACAACGCCGTCCACAGCCCCATGCAGGCGCCCGACGCCTACCTAGCGAGGTTCGCGCACATCCCGGATATTCACCGCCGCATCTTCGCTGCGATGGTCGCCCACCTCGACGACAACGTCGGCCGCCTCGTCGCGCATCTTCGCTCCGTCGGCCTCGCGGAAAATACGCTCGTGGTCTTTTTCAGCGACAACGGCGGCCCCACCAAAGAACTCACGTCCAGCAACGCCCCTTTGCGCGGCGGCAAAGGCGAGCTCTTCGAGGGCGGCATCCGCGTGCCGTTCATTGCGTCCTGGCCTGGCCGCTTCGCCCCGCGCGTCGTCGATACGCCGGTCATCTCGCTCGACGCCACGGCCACCGCACTCGCCCTGGCAGGCATCTCTGCCCCGCCCTCCCCGCTCGACGGCGTAGACCTGTCGTCGTTGCTCTCCGGAAAATCATCGGTCGCAACTCGCTCCGCCCTCTATTGGCGCGTGGGCGAACGCCACGCCCTCCGCCAAGGCGATTGGAAACTCCTCCGGCAGCGCGGTGCCTGGCAGCTCTACAATCTTGCTAAAGATGTCAGCGAGCAAACCGACCGCGCCGCCACCGAACCCGCCCGCACGCAGGAGCTCGCCACGCTCTGGGAAAAGTGGAACGCTGAGCAAATCGCCCCGCGCTGGAAATAGGCGCCCCGCCATTTTCACCCTGAAAATCATGAACGCAAAACTCCGCTCCTCGCTTTTGTTCGCCGGCGTCACGTTGCTGACGTCGTTTTCAACCTCCGCCTCAGCGGCTGAAAAACTTTCGCCGCTCTTCGACGGAAAAGCCCTTGCCGGCTGGGTCACCAAAGGCGGCACCGCCACTTACCGGGTCGAAGACGGCATGATCGTCGGCCGCACGGTCGAGGGCAGCAAGAACACGTTCCTCTCCACCGCGCGCGACTACGCCGACTTCGAATTTGAATGTGAAGTGAAGTGCGATGTCGCGCTGAACTCCGGTTTTCAAATCCGCAGCCACACCTACGACAAACCGACACCTCAGGCCTCCGACCCAAAGAAGATTCGTGCGCAGGGCGAAGTCTACGGCTACCAGTGTGAAATCGCCGATGGCACCAAAGGCGTCTCGGGAAATTTCTGGGACGAGGGCCGGCGCACCAAGTGGCTCGATGACCTCGCGACCAAGCCCGGTGCCGCGACTGCCTTCAAAAATGGTGAGTGGAACCACTATCGCATCGTCGCCCAAGGCGACCGCATTCGCTCGTGGGTCAACGGAGTGCCCTGCGCCGATTTCCGCGATGCCCTCGACGCGTCCGGCTTCATCGGCCTCCAGGTCCACAGCATCCCCAAGGGCAAAGGTCCCTACGAAGTCCGCTGGAAAAACATCCGCCTCCGCGAACTCAAGGCCGGCGACGTCGTAAAGTAACGGCCCCGCTTGCTCGTCGTCGGCCACCGGCCGGGGCCATAAGAGCGCCCGCGAAAAAGGCCGGTCTCACGACCGGCCTCGGTTCGGACCCTCAGCTCTCAACTCTCAGCTACGCCGTTGCGGCGCTCACGGCAGCGCGCGAATAAAAATGTCCTTGAAGTAGGTCACGCTCTTGGGGTCGTGCCCTTGAATCGCGATCGTGCCGGAGCTGAGTTTGCGACCATTCATGTTCTTCAGCGACTTCGTCGGATCCCAATCGGCCGGCTCGTTGTAATCCACGGTCGTCTTGCCGTCGATTTTGATGACGATGTGTTTGCCCTCGACCTTGATGTAGTAGTCGAACCACACGTCGTCCGTGCTCGGCGCGTTGTTGAGCACGTCCTTCACGCCGTAGAGACCGCCCGTCTTCTTCACGTCGGTATGTGTCGAATTCACCTGGCACTCGTAGCCCTTCGAGGGCCAACCCTTCGGCTCAAACGCCGTGTGAAAATAGATGCCCGAGTTGCCGCCCTTGGTAGTCTTCACCTTGGCCTTGAACTCGAAATTTTTGAACGAGGCGTCGCCGTTCGCGCCGTAGAAAATATGGGCGCGACCGCCGCTGACTTTGAGTTCGCCCTTCTCCACCGAGAAAGCGCCGGGCACTTCATCGTTCGTCTTCCAACCGGAGAGGTCTTTGCCGTTGAACATCGAAGTCCAAGCAGCGGCTTTGTCGGCCGCGCGCGCGACCAAGAGGCCGAGCAGCGAGGTGAGGAGTAGGAAAGCAATGCGTGTTTTCATCGAGGGAAATTGTTGGCCCGTTGCACGGCCCGTGTCGAGTGCGCCTTCACCTTCGCCTTCACCCTGGAAGGCTGCCGCTCGTCGGCCCGCCGCGGCGAGCGTCGCGTCCGCGCGCCACCACGAGCCACCCGTTGGCCTCAATTTTTTCCTACGTCAGACAGGTTGCGATCAACCGCCCGTGCACGTCGGTCGCCGCGATCGGCGCATCGCCGGGCGTCACTCCCGTGCCGATCAGCACCGGCCATTCGCGCGAATCCGCCGGACAGGTGCCGTGCGAGCCATTCACGAGCGACGGATCAAGCGCGATCATGTCCATGAGCATCCGAAAACCGAGGGCCTTGCGCAGAAGTTTGCCCGCGACCTTCAGCTTCGGCAGCACGATCTTGGGATCGATGAACAGCTCCACCGGGTCGTAGCCGTACTTGCGGTGAATATCGACACAGCGCGCGAAATCCGGCGCCTTCGCGTCGTCGTGCCAATAGTAGTAAGTAAACCACGCGCCTTCCGCCGAAAACGCCACGAGATCACCCGACCGCGCGTGATCGAGCCCCTCGGCGCGCTGTCCGTCGGCATCGAGCACCCGCGCCACGCCGTCGACGCCCTCGACCGCGGCGCGCACCGCGTCGATCAACGAGCGGTCGTTCACGTAGATGTGCGCGATCTGGTGATCCGCGATGGCGAAGACCTTGCTCGCGCCGCAGTCGAGCAGCTCCAAACCCAGCTCCTCTTTGATCGTGATCCAGCCGCGTGCGCGAAACATCCGGTTCAGCGAGATCGACCGCTTCACCGCCGTAATACCGTATTCCGAGAGTACCACCGAGCGAACGCCACGTTTCGCATAAAAATCGATCAGCCCGCCCGCCACGCGGTCGATCTCACGATAGTCGGCCGCCATCCGCGGATCATCCGGCCCGAGCCGCTGAAGATTGTAATCGAGGTGCGGCAGGTAAACGAGCGACAGGTCGGGCTGGCTTTTCTCCTCCACCCATTGGGCCGAACGCGCAATCCACTCCGACGACGCGATGCCCGCCAGCGGACCCCAAAATGCCGGAAACGGAAACGGTCCGAGGTCTTTTTTGATCTCATCGCGCAGCCCCATCGGGTGCGTGTAAACGTCGAAGACCTTGCGGCCATCGGCGGGATACATCGGCCGCGGGGTGATCGACCAGTCGGCGCTCGCATACATATTATACCACCAAAAGAGTTTCGCGCAGGTGAACCCCGGCCGCTGCGCGCGCAACGTTTCCCACAGCTTCGGCCCTTGGACGACGTGGTTTGACTGCTTCCAAAACTGGTGCTCCGCGAGCGTGCGTTCATACCAGCCGTTGGCCACGCAGCCATGCCCCGCGGGCGTGCGCCCCGTAAGGTACGTGCTCTGCGCCGTGCACGTCACCGCCGGCAACACCGGCTTCACGCGAATGAGCCCGCCCGCCCGCGCCAACGCCGCCAGCCGCGGCGTATCCGGACCGAGCACACGGGGAGTGAGCCCGACGACGTTGAGGATCGCGGTGCGACTCATGCGTCGGTCCCCCAAAAATTTAAGCGCGGATGAACACGAGTAGACACGGATAATGACCACCCTGCGCAATCCCCTCCGAATCCGTGTTCATCCGTGTTCATCCGTGGTTAAAAAAAATCCGTCCTTCACCCATAGCGTTCCCGCAGCTCATCGAACGCCGCCTTCACCACCGCACCGTCGATTTCGTGAATCTCCAGTCGCACGCCCGGCGCACGAATCATCGGGATACTGAGGCGCCCGCCGAGGTGTTCCCGAAACTCCTCAAGTCCATCGAGCATATCCTGCCGGCCCGTCGCGCTACGAATCTCCTTCACCGGCGCAAACAGTTCGAAACCGAGCCCCTGAATCACGCCGAGAATCCGCTCCGCCATCGCCTCGGGGAGCAGCCCAATTCTCCGCGCATAGATAATATCGACGCCGATGCCGACCGCGACCGCCTCGCCGTGGCTCACCCGAAACTCCGAGAGCTGCTCCAGCTTGTGCGCCGCCCAATGTCCAAAATCCAGCGGACGCGCCGACCCGCGCTCGAATGGGTCGCCCGCCGTCGCGATGTGCTCCATGTGCTGCCGCGCGCTCTCGCGAATCACGGCCTCAAATGCCTCCGGTTCAAACTTCGCCAACGCCGGTACACGCGCCGCGATAAATTCGAAAAACGCCGCATCGCGGATGAGCGCGACTTTCAACGCTTCGATGAGCCCGACCCGTCGCTCGCGCACGGGCAATCTGTGCAACAGGGAAAGATCGTTGATAATCGCGTGCGGCACGCCAAATGCGCCGAGCCAGTTTTTCTTACCGAAGAAATTCACCCCATTCTTCACGCCCACCCCGCCGTCGCCCTGGCTCAGACTCGTCGTCGGCAACCGCACGAGCGGAATGCCGCGGTGCGCCGTCGACGCCGCAAAGCCCACGAGGTCGAGCACCGCGCCGCCGCCGACCGCGACGACATACGAATGCCGACACAGTCCCGCCGCCTCGATGGCCTTCCAGACGACTTCCAACTGGGAAAAATCATTCTTGATCCTCTCACCGCCCGGCAACGCCAAGGGCGGTGCCGCGAGCTGCAACGCTTCACCGCGCGCCGCGAACCAGCGCGTGATTTTTTCCGCAAACCCCGGAAACGCCGTCTCCAACCCCGCATCCCACACCACGAGCGCCCGCACCTTTTCGCCCGGCTCCCGTGGCGTCAGCGTCTGCGCGAGCGTGAGATTGTCCGGCGCAAAGACATCGCGGGTAAAAATCAGCCGGTGCTCATGCTGCAGCGTAATGGGAAACGAAAGATTGGGCGAAGGGTCGGCCATAGAGGGACGAAGAGTTAGCCCGCAAGCCCCGCGCGACGGCAAGGCTGCTTTCGCAGCGCGTATTCCGCCGCCCGTAAATCTTCGTTTCGTCCGGCACCTGACTTCGTCAAATCAGCCAGCAATGGGATCGTTTCCAAACCCTTTAACGCTTGCTCGACCGACGGACCATTCGCCTTGAGCCACCCGCTCCTTTGGTCACCGATTTTTTGGCCATATTCCCGATGGGAAGAGATCACCGCCGAGCCCACACCTCCTGCCACCCTAAATCGCGCAAAACCGGCTGCAATGGAGTCGGGATGAGGAAACAAAACGACCATAAGATCTTTGAGGGAAAGATTGACGCAGCGGTCGACCAGCCCATGGAAGCGCCGGAAGTTGGCGAGCAGGGGTTGGAGGTGGGCCACCGCTTCGGGCCGGACATAACGAGTGCGGCTGCGCATGTGATCGGCGTAACTGAGCTGCCCATCGGCCCCGGTCGCGGCCGCAGGATCCTCGTATTATCGGCTAAGCGAATCGGGCCGCATCGGTCCGAGATAAAGGAGGTCCGTCTGGGTTTGGACAAGCTGGACCTGCCAGCGGACGAGCGGCGGACTTGGCAAGAGGCAGCGGCTCCCCTCACGGCGCGGCCAAGTCGAGCGTGGTCGGGGCCCTCGGCGATGGGTTTCTTCCGGGCCGGTAGACGATAGGCCGATAGTATCTAGGTGCTATACCGTGCGGGAGGGCTCCACCCTCCCTAGCCCGCTTGAGTTCCACGGGTGGTCGATCCTGTCGCAACCGCGTTCCGCGTGTCCCCGCTTCCGAACTTTTTACCGGCTGGTCCTCGCCCTCGCAGGCCTGCGCGCCCGCTGCGACGGCTGCCCGCTGGAATTTTTCACAATCCCGCGCTCTGCCCCGACACGTTCGCCCGCCTCTGGAGCCGCCGCGTGCTCAAAATCCATTTTGGCGTCGCGCTCTGTCACCGCCGGCTCGTCGTCCTCGCCGACGGCTTGAAGAAAGCCACGTGCGACCGGCACGTACCGGCCGTCAAACTCCTGCTGCAGTCGGTGAGGCCAACACCAAGCCGGCCTACATCATGGGGCACTCCGGTCAGGCCCTCGCGTTTGCGGGGGATTTCTGGAAACAGATAACGGCGACTTTACGCGGGTGGCGCTTGCACGGGGCAAGCGGACGCCTATCCGTAAGGTAAGATGTTTCTCCGCAGTTTAGTTTTAATGCTCGCCGGATGCACGCTCTCGTACGGGGCGGTGCCCGTGCCGGTTTCGGGCCCGGTGGACGGCTCGGCGGCCCCAGCCGTTTCACCGGTACCGGCCGATGCGGTGGTGCCGGCGATCGCGACGATGCCGAAGCGGGTCGTCGTCATTCCAGTGGAGGGCGAGATCGCGTCGCCCGTGCTCTACATCTTGCGGCGCGGTCTCAAGGAGGCGATCGACGAAAAAGCAGATGCGGTTGTCCTCGACATGAAAACCCCCGGCGGCGCTTTGAACGTGACCTTCGAAATCATGGAAGCGCTCGGGAAGTTTCCCAGCGAGACAGTGACCTACGTGAACAACGAGGCGATTTCGGCCGGAGCGTTTATTTCGGCCATGACCGGCGAAATTTGGTTCTCGCCCGACGGGATCATCGGTGCGGCCGCACCGGTCTCGGGCACGGGGCAAGAAGTGGACGCAACGGTGAAGATGAAAATCGTGAGCTACCTGAAAGCCCGCTTGCGCTCGATCTCCGAGGGGAAGGGCTACCGAGGGCAGGTGATTTCGGCGATGGTGGATTCGGATTATGAATTGAAGATCGAGGGCGAAGTGTTGAAGGCCAAGGGTGAGTTGCTCTCACTGACGGCAAGCGAATCGGCCAAGGCCTACGGTCATCCGCCCCGGGCGCTGCTCTCCGCCGGCACGGCCAAGACAATGGAAGAGCTTTTGACCAAGAAGTTTGGCGCCGGCGGTTACACGGTAAAACGGCTGGAGATCACGTGGTCGGAACGGCTGGCGGTGCTGCTCAACACGATTTCGCCGATCCTCATGGGGTTGGGACTGCTGGCACTGTTCATTGAGTTTAAGAGTCCTAGTTTCGGAATATTGGGGATTTCCGGGTTTCTGCTGCTTGGGGTGGTGTTTCTCGGGAGCTACGTCGCCGGGCTTTCAGGGCATGAGCCAATTTTGGTTTTCTCGCTCGGCCTGTTGTTGTTCTTGGCGGAGGTGATCTTCTTCCCGGGTGTGATCGTGGCGGCCTTGGCTGGCCTGCTGCTGATGCTGGGCTCGCTGGTGTGGGCGATGGCCGATCTTTGGCCGAACGAGCCGATCACGGTGGCATGGTCGGGCGATGTGTTCGTGGGGCCGTTGCAGAATCTGGGACTTGGGCTGGCGTTGGCCGTTGGGCTGGGCTTGGCGTTGATCCGCTTTATCCCGGACGGCTGGTTCTGGGATCGGCTGGCGGTGGGAGCGGTGATTGACGGCACGGCGCAAAATTCGGGCGGCTCGCCTGCGGAGGTTGGTCTGTCGACCTTGGTTGGACAAGGTGGCGTGGCCGCGACGGGATTATTTCCGAGCGGGCAGGTAGAAATTGACGGACGACGCTACGAAGCATCGGTCGCGGTCGGCTCCATCGACGCGGGCGCGCCGGTCATCGTGCGCGGACGCACGGATTTCGGGCTGGTGGTGGAAAAGGCCGACGCATGAACGCGATTGCGCTCCTTTTTCTGGTCGGAGTGATTTTGCTGGCGGCCGAGGTCTTCGTGCCGGGCGGCGTGCTGGGCTTCATCGGCGGCCTGGCGATGGCGGCCGGCTGCGGCGTGGCGTTCGTAAAGCTGGGCGCGAGCGGGGGCCTCGTGGCCACGGTCACGGCGCTCTTGCTGCTCGGTCTGACGGTTTACACAGAGTTGGTTTGGCTGCCAAAAACGCGACTGGGCAAAAGCATGACGGTGCAAACGGCCGTCGATGGCACCAGTCAACCACCGCTGGCGGCCGCTGAAATCGTGGGCAAAAACGCCGAAGCGGAAACCCCGCTGATGCCGACGGGGTTCGTGCGCGTGGAGGGAAAGCGCTATGAGGCGTTTTCGCCCGCTGGATTTGTGGCCAAAGGCGCAGCGTTGCGCGTCACCGGCCTGGATAATTTCCGTCTCATCGTCACCAAAACCTAAATCCTGCCATGCCTTCATTATTCCTCCTCGCGCTGATCGGCGTGCCCGCGCTGATCATCGGTTTTATCGTCATCGCTTTCATCAACACTTGGCTGAAGGCCAAGCTCAACGGCGCGCCCGTGGGCTTCGCCAACTTGCTCGGTATGCGCCTCGGTGGCGTGCCCTACAATCTCGTCGTCGACGCCCGCATCACCGCGGTGAAGGCCGGCATCGAGCTATCCACCGACACGATCGCCGCGCACTATCTCGCCGGGGGCAATGTGGTGCCGACGATCCAGGCGCTGATCGCCGCCCGCAAGGCCGGCATCGAGCTGGACTGGGACCGCGCCTGTGCAATCGATCTCGCAACCAAGGGATCGGGCAAATCCGTGCTCGAAGCGGTGCGCACTTCCGTCGATCCAAAAGTGATTGATTGCCCAAATCCCGCGAGCGGTCGCACGACCATCGACGGCGTGGCCAAGGACGGTATCCAAGTGAAAGTAAAAGCCCGGGTGACCGTGCGCACCCACCTCGACCGCTTTGTCGGCGGCGCCAAAGAAGAGACGATTATCGCGCGCGTCGGCGAGGGTATCGTCTCCACCATCGGCACGTCGGAAACCTACAAGATCGTGCTTGAGTCGCCGGATAGAATTTCAAAAACCGTGCTGGCGCGCGGCCTCGATGTCGGCACGGCGTTCGAGATTCTTTCGATCGACATCGCCGACGTGGACGTCGGCGAGAACGTGGGCGCGAAGCTCCAGGAAGCGCAGGCCGAGGCAAACAAAAGCATCGCGCAGGCGCAGGCGGAAATTCGCCGGGCGGCAGCCGTGGCCGTCGAGCAGGAAATGAAAGCGCGCGTGCAGGAGATGCAGGCCGAAGTCGTGCGCGCCCAAGCCGAAGTGCCGAAAGCCATGGCCGAAGCGTTTCGCTCCGGCCGGCTGGGCGTCATGGATTACTACAAGATGGAAAACGTGCAGGCCGACTCCGCGATGCGCCAAAGCATCGCCACGCCCGAGGGCAAAAAATGATCGGGCGGGCGCGTCGCTCCCGGGGTTCGCTTCGGCGAACGCGGGGTGATCCGTTCAACTTTTTCCCGTCATGAAATGGATTATCGATAATATTCAGGTCATTATCGCCGTCGCCGGTGCGATTGCCTTCTGGCTGAATTCCCAGCGGGAGGCCGCGGCCAAGGCGGCGGAAGAGCAAGCGGCCGCGCTGCGCAGAGCCCAACCCCCGGCCCCGCTGTCCGCGGCTGATGCCGACGCCGAAAGCGAGATCCGGAACGAACAGGTGCGTGAAACAGTTCGACGGATGATCGCTGAGCGGCGTGGCGACGCGGTCCCGCCGGAGTGGAGCGCCCCCACCACACCACCGGAGCCGGAAGAGGAGCGGTCATTCCGATCGCCGCCGCTTGCAGAACCGCCCGAATTGGAAATGCCGCCGCCTTTGCAGCCGCCCGGACCGTCGCGGCAGGCCGAGACCGCCCACTCCAGCGCGACCAAGACGAGGGAGGCTTCGTTGGTGCAGCAAGAGCAGCTCGCGCTGGAGCTGCATTCGTTGAACGAGCAGCGTGTGTTTGCGGCGCGTCGTGCGGCGGTGGTGGCCGAGGGCGAAGCTGTCGTCGTCCGCCGTGATCTGGTGAGTAACGAACTGCGCCATGATTTACGTGATCCGCGCAGCTTGCGGCGCGCGATGGTGCTGCGTGAAGTATTGGGGCCACCCGTGGCGCTGCGGTCGTAGCCGAGTTAAGAGCAGGCGTCGCGGGGGGATCAAAACCCTCCGGCGCCGAAATTTGCGGGAATGAGGGTCTCCTTTAGTTCGGAGAAATCGCAATCCACGGATCGAAATTGGAAAAGCGCAATCTAGGTCCGGCTGAAACAAGCGTGGGCGAGTATTTGGCAAAGAATCTCAAGCGGACGCCGGAACTCGACGCCATCGCCGCGAAAGCCGCGTTCCAGAAAAATGCCCATCAGCCGGCGCCCACCGACTCCGGCGATGCGCTCTGGAACAGGCACCACTCGTCCTGACCTTGCACCGCGGGGCGATTAACGAACCCGACCGTGAACTACGCGAACAACTCCCGCACCGCTTTTCCTTTGCCGTCGCTCGTCACGTAGAAGGGCCGTTTTTCCACGTCATAGCCGTGGTTGGGCGGAATGCCCATCGCGCGGTAGATCGTCGCGTGCAAGTCGGAAATCGTCACCGGATCCTTAAGCGTCCGACACGGCCGCTCGTCAGCGGTCACCCCATGGACGTGCCCGCGTTTCATCCCGCCGCCAAATAACAACACGCTGCCCGCCGCCGTAAAATGCCGGTGCATACCGTAGAATTTTTCGTCGTTGATGACCGTCGGTACCACGACCTGATCCTTCACCGCTTTCTCCGGTTTGCCCTCCAACATCATGTCGCGGCTGAACTCACTCGCGACTACGACGAGTGTGCGGTCAAGCAACCCGCGCTCGTCGAGGTCGCGCACCAGCTGCGCGATGGGCGCGTCGATCATCTGTTTCATCCCCACGAGGCGAGCGTGGCCGTTTTCGTGCGTGTCCCAATTGAGAAACGGAATGTATTCCGTCGTCACCTCGATAAAACGCGCGCCGGCTTCGCATAAACGCCGCGCGAGGAGACAGCCGAGGCCAAAACGACCGACCATGCTCTCTTCATACTTGGCCCCGAAGCGGTCGCGCGGCGCGTCGAAGCGCATGCCAGGTTCAAACGCAGGGAAATATTTGCGCGTGCGGTCGAGCGGTTCCAACGCGAGGTCGAAGGCCTTCGCCGCCGGCGAGCTCAACAACCGGTGCGCATTATCCATCGCCCGCAGGAGCGACTCCTTTTGGTAACCGCTCCCTTCCCGCCCCAGCGGACTCGCCTCGAGGAGCTTGCGGTAAAACGCGTCGCGGTTCTCAAACCGCCCCGGGCTCATCCCCGCCGGCGGGCGCACGGCATCGGCGGCCTGCTCCGGAAACGCGACGTTGAACGGGCCATATTCGCTGCCGAGAAATCCCGCCGTCGTGAACGCCTTCAGCTCCTCGCCTTCCCCGAGGTCGAAACGCTGCCCGATGTTAATGAACGCCGGCATCGCCGGATCGAGCAGGCCGCGGGTGCGCGCGATCCACGCGCCGAGGTGCGGTGCGGCCACGGTCTGCGGCGGCACGTAGCCCGTGTGCCAATTGAACTGGTGCCGCGAGTGCAGGATAAACCCGAGGTCCGCCGCCTGCATCCCGCGCACGAGCGTCCCGCGGTCCATCACCGACGCGAGATTTTCGAGGCCCGCCGAAAACCGGACGCCATCAACCGCCGTGGGAATCGAGGGAAACGTGCTGAGCACTTCGTTCGGATCAAGGCCGGCCGCGTAAGGGGTGTAGCGCTTCGGGTCGAACGTCTCGGTGTGCGCCATACCACCGGCCATCCAGAGGACGATCACGCGGTCCGCCGTCGGCGCGATTTTCTCCAATACCTGTTCGGCGAACAGCGAGCGCGGCGCACCCGCAGCGAGCGCGGCCAGCGTGGCAGTCGAGGCCGTTTTCAGAAAATCCCGCCGCGACCGGAGAGCGGGGTTGGCCCGGCAGAAATCATGCTGCGCGGTGAGTCGGTGGAGGTTCATGGCGGGGGGACCCTAGTTTGTTATCGCGAGAAGCAACGCGGCGCGGCGATCCAGCTCAATTTCATTTCACTTGATCAGTTGGAATTCGGGCAGCATCGCCAGCGCCCACAGCAAATCCTGCACGCCTTCGGAACTCACCGGCAAACCCACGAGCGGCTCGGCTGCCGACAGCTCGACCGACGTCGGCGGTCGACTCAACGCGTGCCGGTAGAGCGCCGTGACGAGCGTTGCAGGGGTCGTTGGCACCGGAGCATCGGCCAGGATTTTTCCCGCCGCTTTTTTCAACAGCACGGCGAGCGTGCTTCCGTTGGTCAGCTCGAGCGCCTGCAACGTCGTGGCCGTGCCCTGCCGCACCGTCATGACTTGCTCGCGATTCGGACGGCCGAGTGCCGCCATCAGCGGATCGGCCGCGACGAGCGAGGCGCGCTCCACCGCAAGCGTGTCCCTGTGCGAAGCCGCGAGCTCGAGGAAGTGTCCGCCAACGCGCCACGGCGCGAGGTCCACTCCGCCGAGTTCATACGCGGCCGTCGGCGCCGCCTTCCCGACCGCCGCCGTCCAGGCGTCATCCGAAACAAAATCCATCACGGCGCCCTCCGCCCTGACGCGGGCGTAGAGAATCAACCCCGCGGGATTGTCCGCATCCGCCGGGAGCGGCACCGGCGTGCCACCCTCGGCCTCGCGTGGAATCGGCGAGGTGCCTTCCGGGAGAAAATTCAGCGCCGTCACCGTGATCGTGTTTTCGCCTTTTTTCAGATGCGCCCGAATGTCGTAAATATCGGCACCGGTGCTCGACCGCTTCGACGCCGAGGCGGCGTTCTTGCCGTTGATGGAAACGGCGTAGCTGTTGTCCGCCGCGATCGTGAGCCACGCTTCGGTCGTCGCCGCAGCCAGAGTCACGACACGCTTGAACAGCACCGACGCCGGCGTCGCCTTCACGTGCGCATTGGCCGTCGCCCAGATCCATTTCGGAGCCAGCGGCAACACCTCCAGCTTGCCCCGCTGCAGCGCGAGGTCGCGGTTCAGTTTCGCGTCGGCCTTCGGATAATTCATCCCCGCGAGCATCATGATCGCGTCGGAAAATTGCTCGGCACTCAGCCGCCGCACCCCCGGACCGCGAAAAACAAAATGCTCCTCTGTCTCGCCGACATTCACCGCCGGGAGCTGGTAGGCGCGCGAGGTAAGAATGCGAGCCATCGTATGCTTCAAATCGTAACGATGCGCGGCGAGATCTTCCGCGAGCCAGTCCATCAGCGCCGGCGACCACGCGGGCCGGTCCATCTCGTCGACGGGCTCGACCAGTCCGTAACCCATGAAGCGCTGCCACACGCGGTTGACGATCGTGCGCGGGAGGCGGCCGTTCGTGCGACCCGTGATCACGTCAGCGAGCTGGCGTTTGCGCGTGGCCGAGTCGGCCCGCGCGTCGATCAAGCCGATTTCCTCGTAGAGAAATTTCACCTTGCCGATGTGCCCGGTGGGTTTGTCGCACTCGGCGATTTCAAGCGGGCCGTTGGCGTAGATGCTCGCGAGGCCGTAAGCATCTTTGAGCGTGTAGTCGTTGATGAAACTGTCGTGGCACGAGGCACACTTGAGATTCACGCCGAGAAACACCTGCGCGACGCTGTGCGCCGCTTGCATCGGCGGCACCATGCTGGCGTTGACAGTGCCGCGCCACGTAATGCCGTTGGCAAAGCCCTCGGACTCGGTGCCGGGATTGACGAGCTCCGCAACGAACGCGTTGTAAGGCAGATTCCGCGCGAGCGCCGTGTAGAGCCAGTCGGTGATCGGCTTGCGCCCGCCATCGATGTAGCCAGTGCCTTTGTAGTCGTTTCGCAGAAGGTCGTTCCAAAACGACAACCAGTGCTCGGCGTAGCGCTGGTGGTCGGCGAGCAGACGTTGCACCAGTCGCGCGCGCTTGTCGGCCGCGACCTCGGCGACAAACGCTTCCAGCTCCGCCGTCGGCGGCAGCAGTCCGATCGTGTCGAGCCAGACGCGCCGCGCATAGGTGCGATCATCGACCGTCTTCGGCCACGCGATCTTGTTTTTCGAGAAACTCGCGTCCACGAAGCGGTCGATCGGGTTTTCCAATGTCGCCGACGGCGGCACCACAATTTCCGCCAGCTCCCGCGAGCGCAGATTCGCCGGCTCGTGTTTGCGGAACGTGATCTCCTTCGGCCAAAGCATGCCTTGATCGATCCACGCGCGAAAAATCGCCACCTGCTCGGTTGTCAGCTGCTTGCCCTTTTTTGGCATCACACTGTCGGGGTCGAGTCCGGAGATCATCGCCACGACCAGACTCTGCGCGCTTTTCCCCGCAACGGCCGGCACGCCAGTCTCCCCACCCTCCACGAAGTCCTGCCGCGTTTCGAGGCTGAACGAACCCTTGTTCTTCCCGCGCCCATGGCACTGCACGCAACTCGCCTCAAGGATCGGCTGGATGTCGCGCGCGAAATCCACCCGCGCGGTCGATGCTCGTGGAAGCAGCGCGAGCTTTTCCGGAGGCACGGCGGCCTGCGCCACCGTCGCACCAACGGTCACGACCACGACGACGACCGGCGCAAGGGCGCGGCAGACTAAAGAGCGTAAGTAAATCGGTTGCACAGAAAGTGGGACGAGGTTGCCAATACCTTTTGAGGTCGTCGCCGAAAATCAAGGACCGTCTGCTCTGAACCGTTAACGCGCGCCATCGCCCGCGGGGCGCCACTCCGAATGCCGGGGCAGAAATCGGCCGCGCCGCCCAGCGGACAGCTACCGCCGTCCGTTGATTTCTGGGTTTTTCCGGAACGTGGCACCGGCGTCCCTGCCCGTGGGATTGAATCTATTTATCTACGGAGGGCGGCACGAGAACCTGTTCGGGCGCTTGCTCCTCGTTCAAAAGTCTAATCCGGGCTTACCGTGCTGCGTCCCCGGGCGAGAAATCGGCCTAGCGTTTCGCAGGTGGTTTCAGACAGAGTCATGGGCGGCAACCCGCCGATCCGTCATGCCTTCCCTCCTCCGCCACCGTCTCGCCTGCGCTCTCCTCTGCGGGATCGCCGTCGCCGGGGTGCTCACGTGGGCGGCCGCTCCGTCGGTGGTATTCAAAATGCCCCCACTGCCGCCACCGGCACCCGTTATCGAAGCCGATCCCGTCGCTCCCTCTGTCCCCATTCGCGAAGCCGCCGAGGCCGACAGCCCAGCCCTCGCGCCGACCCCGGTCACGTCGTGGCTCGATGCCCAGATTGCCCTTGCTCGCGCCGGGTTTTCTTCTGGCCCCATCGATGGCGTCGGCGGTCCGCAATCCGCCGCCGCCTTGCGCGCCTATCAAGAGAGTCACGACCTGCCCCCCACCGGCGCACTCGATGCGGCGACTCGCACCCGCCTCGCGCTGACGTCCGCGCCGCTCACGCAACTCGTGCTCTCCCCCGAGGACCTCACGCGGCTGCAACCGCTCGCCCCGACGTGGCTCGGCAAATCCCAACAAACCGCCCTCGACTACGAGACTGCCCTCGAGCTCGTCGCCGAACGCACGCACGCCAGCCCGAACCTCATCCGCCGGCTCAACCCCGACGTACATTGGGCGGAGCCCGCCGCGGGCACGCCACTCGTCGTGCCCGCCATTCCGCGCCTGCCGAGAACCAAAAAAGCCGCGCGCATCATCGTGCAGCTCGCCGCCCACACCTTGGAAGTCTTCGACGCCGACGGCGGCATCATCGCCCATTTTCCGGTGAGCATCGCAAGCCGCGTCGAAAAACGTCCGGTCGGTGAGCTGCACGTGACCATCGTCGCCCGCGATCCCGACTACACGTTTAACCCCGAGGTCTTTCCCGAGTCGGAGGAGGCGCGCTCGCTCGGCCGCAAACTCATGTTACCCCCCGGACCCAACAATCCCGTCGGCCTCGCATGGGTCGGCCTCGACCTCCCCGGTTACGGTATCCACGGCACCCCGAAGCCTGAGCAGGTCGGCCGCACGCAATCGCACGGGTGCTTCCGTCTCGCCAACTGGGACGCGCTCACCCTGCTCGATCTCGTGTGGACCGGTCTCCCCGTCGTGGTCGAACCCTGATTCCCCCTCCCCTCTTCATGAAATCACCCCTGCGCCTCCCCGTCCTCCTGCTCGGTCTCCTCGTCAGCCTCGCCCCCGCTCCCGCCCAAGGCGACGCGCCGCCCCGTTTTCCCGAAGCTGGCCGAGCCGAAAGAATCGCCGTCCTCCTACCCGAGATCAGGAAACTCTACACCGACTACGCGACCGACAAACACGCGCCCGGCCTCGTCTGGGGCATCGTGCTCGACGGACAGCTCGTCCACACCGGCGCAATCGGTTTCGCCAATCTGGAGAAAAAAATCCCGGCCGATCAACGCAGCTTCTTCCGCATCGCCTCGATGACGAAATCCTTTACAGCGCTGGCCATCCTCAAGCTCCGCGACGCCGGCAAACTCTCGCTCGAAGATTCGGTCGAAAAACATCTCGCCGAATTCCGCGGGATCAAACCGCTCACCGCCGACGCACCGAAAATCAACTTGCGCCACCTGCTCGGCATGGCCGCAGGCTTTCCCGAGGACAACCCCTGGGGCGACCGCCAACTCGGTGTCACCGACGCGCAGTTCGCCGAGTTTCTCTCCCGCGGTATCGCGTTTTCCAATTCACCCGGCGTCGCCTTCGAATACAGCAATCTCGGTTTCGCCCTCCTCGGCCGCGTCGTCTCGCACGTCGCGGGCGTGCCCTACCAACGCTACATCACCCGCGAGATCCTCCTCCCGCTCGGCATGAAGGACACGCAGTGGGAATTCTCCGAAGTTCCGCCCGACCGCCTCGCGCTCGGCTATCGTTGGGAGAATAACGCGTGGAAGCTCGAAGCGCTCGAGCGTGACGGGGCCTACGGAGCGATGGGCGGACTCATCACCACCGCCGAAGACTTCACCCGCTACGTCGCCTTTCACCTCTCGGCGTGGCCGCCGCGCGGCGACCCCGACGCGGGGCCCGTGCGCCGCTCAACCGTGCGCGAAATGCACACGCCCACCCAGCCCACCGGCGTGAACGCCACCGCCAAAACCCTCGCCGGCGAACCCAACCCCTCGGCCAACGGCTACGGCTTCGGCCTCGTCAGCAGTATCGACAGCAAGAGTATCGCGAGTTCACGCCACGCCGGCGGACTGCCCGGCTTCGGCAGTGAGTATCGTTTCTTCCCTGCATACGGCTTCGGCATTTTCTCCTTCGCCAACGTTACCTACGCCGGCACCGGAGCCACCAACGCGAAAATCGCATCGCTCCTCATCGAAAAGGCCAAACTCCCGCCGCGCACCCTGCCGATTTCGAAAACCCTCGCTGAACGCAAGCAACAGCTCGCGCTGATCTTGGCCGACGCCACGTGGGACGAAAAACTCAGCGCCGAAATTTTCGCCGAAAACTTCTTCCCCGACCGCACCCGCGGTGACTGGATTACTCAGACTCGCTCCGCTCTCGCGAAGGCGGGAAACATCACGTCCGTCGGCGAGATGAAGCCGCAGAACCAACTCCGCGGCACCTTTCCCCTCATCGGCGAAACCGGCCGCATCGACGTTTTCTTCACCCTCACGCCCGAAACCTCGCCCAAGGTGCAGGAGGTGCGCCTGAATTTTGTCGGCAAGTAGGGTTGGTCTCCGCCCTGTCCTCCGCTGATTCTCCACCGCCATCGCAGCGGCCGATCCGCATCAATTCCCGACGCCGTAGATCGTGTCCCTCACGGCCGAAACGCGCGTGAAGCGTTCTCCGCCATCGGTGCTCTTGTCGAGGAGATAGCCCTTCGCCGCCGCCCACACCACGCGCGGATCGCTCGCCGAATACTTGATGTCCATGAACTGTCGCCCGTTGAGGTACGCGGTGTCGTCCAAGACCACACGCATCGTCGCCGCCCCGTCGGACGATTTCATCAACGAGGTGAAGCCCGTGTAGAGAATCGTGTTGGCGTTGTCCGGAGTGATCCGGATCGGCCCGAAATTTCCCAGCGCCGTTCGCGTCCAAGTGCGACTGCCATCGAGGCTCTTGTGAATGCGCTTCGCTGAGTTGTCATTGGCATAGAGGATCGCGTTGTCCTGCGCGAACGCGTCGAAATTCTCGATCACGAGACCAGCGGGATTGCGCGCCTCCCGCGTCTTGCCCCTAGAAACCATTGATGCGCTGCTGCCACGTCAGCCCGCCATCCGTGCTCTGGTAGACCCCGGCATTGCCGCTGCGCAGCACCGGGAGCCCGCTGCCCGTCGCTGGTCCGGGTGCGGCGACGGTCGCAGCGTAAAGTGTCCCAGGTCGCGTCGAATCGACGGCGATCTCGTAGATCTGCGGATAACCGGTCTTGTTAATATCCACGCGGAATCCCTTCCGCGACCGCTTCCAAGAGGCGCCACCGTCGGTCGTCTTAAAAATCCCGTTGGTCTCCGTCCCGATGAAAACCGTGTTGCTGTCGCGCGGATCAATGCAAAGCGACTGAAACACATTATCCTGAATATTACCCGGCTGTCCGCGCAACGCGCCGTTGATTTCAATCGACTCCGGCTCCGCCGAATAAATTTCCGCGAGCGCCTGCCCGCCCACCGCTGCGCCACTGCCAAGGTGCATGGTATCGGCCCCGGTCGCGAGCGACACCAGCGTGGCCGCATCCTTGCTCCCTCCGCTCAACGCAAACGCGCCCACGTCGATGGCCGTCTGCCGCACGGGTCCCGCGTCCCAGTCATCGTTACTCGCCACGCCCACGCCCAGCGGATCGAACACCATCAGCCGCGGATCCGCCACCGGGCCGACGACACCAAACGCCGTCAACCCGGGCCCCACGCCCCGCACCAGCAAAGGCAGCACTCCGCCGCGCACCACAAAGCCCGTCACAAGCGTATCACTGCCCGTCCCCGCCGCTGCGCGAATCGAGAGATTGACCAACGCGGGTCCGACTCCCGCCGCACCGACCACCTAGAGCTCAATCAACACAACCCCACTCGCGCCATCCGCAGCCGCCACGTGAATCGTCAGCGCACCCGCGCCCACCCGCACGACGGCCGCCGCGTCCTTCGACCCGGCCGCCAGCGCAAACGCCCCGGCTGCGCCCGCCACCTCGGGCACTGCGACCCCGCCACCGTCGCTCTCCCAATTGTCATTCGTCGCAATCACCCGGCCCGCCGCATCGAACACCGTCAACCGCGGATCGGCGAGCACACCCTCCACTCCAAATCCCCCGAGCCCCGGTCCGACTGCCCGGACGAGCAACGTCTGCGTCCCCGGGCCGCTCACTACCGCACCCGCGATCGCCGACCCACCGCCCGCCGCCACGCGCAGGCGGGCGGAGAGATTTCCTCATTCCGCGGAAGCATTCGCGAGCGAAATCCCGACGAACCACGCGCACACAGAGCAGAGTAATCTTCGCAGTCTTCTCATGGGTGAGCAGACCCTCGCAGAACCCGCTGCCCTCCGCCACTCCCGGCTTCCGGCCCTCGGCCTACCTGACCTTCCTTCCCTAAGTTGGCAAATTGCCATTATGGTGAAAACCCAGATCCAGCTTCCCGAACACCTCTTTCGCGAAGCCAAGCGCGTCGCGGCAGACTATGAGATGAGCTTCGCCGAGGTTGTGCGTCGCAGTCTGGAACGTTCTTTGCCCGGCTATCCTCCGAAAACCACTGCCGAGTGGCACCTGCCCAAGCCCATGCACCTCGAACTGCGCTGCGCCATCGATGACGACGAATGGAGGCTTCTCGGCAACGACCCGGACTACCGCCCCCGCCACCTGCCACCTGATTCCCCATGATCGGAGTCGATACCAACCTCCTCATCGCTTGGCTTAATTCCGCCCACCCGTGGCATCCGGTCGCCCGCCCTTGATGCGAAGCTCAGTCCGCATCCGCAGACCTTGTCATGTGTGAGCTCGTCCTCGTCGAGCTTTACGGTTTATTGCGCAACCCCGCCGTGCTTGCGGAGCCACTGGCCGCCCATGCAGCCGTCGCGTTTGTTCAAACCTTGCGTGAACACCCGCGCTGGGAACTCGTGGACTAGCCGGGCGGTATCATGACCGCAGTTTGGACCCACGCCGCCAGTCCACAGTTTCCCCGTCGCCAAATCTACGATACGCGCCTCGCGCTTACGCTCCGCCACCACGGCGTGACCGAGTTCGCCACCGCCAAAGTGAAGGACTTTCAAGACCTCGGCTTCACGCGCGTCTGGAATCCGCTCACGACCGCTGCGACGTGAGGCTCCGCTTCGGGATCGCAACCCTCCGACGCTCCGCCGATGTAACGCCTCACCGCGGAAACAATCGATCCAGCGCCCCGAAATTTTTGACCGGCGCGATCTTTTTTTCCGTCATGCCGGCCGCCAAAATCGGCTTCGCCACCGGCGGCGGCTCGGTGCGTGCCACGACAATCCCGTGCTGCAGCGCCGCGAGTGCGCGGTCCAGCTTCACCGCCGAAACGGGTTCCGCCGTGCCGAGCTCCTGCGCAAACAGACTCACGCGGAATTCCTCGACCAACCAGCGAAACGCCTCGCCACCCTCGCGCGACCGCAGTTTCCCCACCACCACGACATACGGCGCCAACTGCGCCGCGCGCTCGGCATCCTTCGCCGGATTCTGCCGCCAACGCTCGGCCCGCAACTTCATACCCTTGAGGTAGCGCGGAAAATGCGGGAGCTGCGCGTAGGGCGTCGTCCGCAAAAAATCCGGCGGTAGCAGTGCCGCGAGGTCGCGTTCGAGGCCGGCGTGCGCGCCGGGTTGCACCATGAGCGTTTGCCGCAGCGTGAGAATCTCGCGGAGTTGATCGCAAAACCGCGGCACGATTCCGCGCAGGCCCGCCTTGGCCCGATCGAGCACCGTGCCGAACACCGCCGCCGTCAGCGGCGCCACCGTGCGACCGCACACCCACGTGCGGATTTCCTGAAACGCCTGCGCCTGCAATTCCTCGGCCGGAGCCAGCGTGGAGATCAGTGGACCAAGATTTTTCACCGCCCGCAAATCGCGTTCGAGCCAGCCGAGATCGTTGCTGAGTTGTCGCTCAATCAACACGGCGAGCCCGCGCCGCGTCACCTCCCGCGCTTCCTCGGGCGTTTTCGCCAGCCGCACCGCCACGCCGTCTTTTTCCGCCTGCAACGCCGGAAACGCGAACACCGGCACACCCGCCTGCTCGGTTACGAGCACGCGTTCGGTGACGTCTCCAAATGTCCACGTCGTGTGCGCGGGTGTCTCCCATTTCGCCCGCGCCCGCCGCCACGCCTCCGGCTCGACGCGCGCCACGGTCGCGCTGGCCGCGCGTTTTTGCAGGTGCAACGCCGCGTCGATCTCGGCGAGCTCTCGACTGGCACAGAGTGGATTTCCTTTCGCGTCGAGCACGCGCACCCGCACGCGCAAATGGTCGGGCAACGGTTTTTCGGCCCACACGGCCGCATCGAGCGTCATGCGAAATCGCTCCGCGATCTGCGCCGCCAGCGCCTGCGTGAGCGATTCCCGCCGGTCGGTGAGCCGATCGCGGGCCGCGACTTGCTCGGCGAGACTTTTCGCCGTCTCCGCCAGCGGCACAAAGCTGCGACGCAATTCCTTCGGCAAAGCGCGCAGGTAGTGCTCGACCTTTTGTCCGAGATGCCCCGGCACCGCCCAGTCGAGTGCCGCGGGCGTCAGTGTCTCGGCTTCGCGCACGCTCACGTCGAGCGTCACGCCGTCGTCGGTCTGGCCGGGTTTGTAGGCGTAGGCGAGCGGGAGCGCGCGGTTGTCGAGCGGCAGCGCCGCGGGAAACGCCTCTGCGTCGTGCTCCAACGTCTCCGGATCGCGCAGATCTTCCGTTTCCAACATGAGAAAACGCGGCTCGGCCCCGCGTCGCTCGCGCACCAGATCGACCAATTCACCCACGGCCGACACCGGCGTTTTTTCGAGCCGCGCGGCGTAGAACCGATACGTGGCCTCATCGAGATTCAGAAACCCACTGTCGCGCGCGCGGGTGAGGGCGTCGGCGAGTTTTTCCCGCACCGTGCGGTTGTGCGCGATGAAATCGAGCGGGAAGGAAATCGTGTCGTTCACGAGCCCTTCACGGATAAAAATTTCCGTCGCGTGCGCCGCGTCGATTTTGCCGTAGCCGACCGCCTTGCTCTCCAACTCCAGTCCGAAAAGCCGCGTCCCCCGCTTCGCCATCACGCGGCCTTTTTCCCCATCCCAAAACGGCTCGCTGTGGCTCACGCGCACGAGATGCGCGCCGAGATCGAGCGCCCACAGCGGGTCCAAGCGCGCACAGGTGCGCGCAAACAGCCGCGAGGTCTCCATGATCTCGGCCGAGATGATCCAGCGCGGAGTTTTCGGCGGTGCGCCCTTCTGCGCACCACCGCGTGGTCCGCCCTCCGGCGAACGTTTCTTCGGTTCCTCGCGGCGAAAAAGCACTGAACCGGGAAACAGCGTCACGCGCCGATCGTGGGTGGCTTTGTAGCCGCCGTTCTCCTCGTCAAGGTGCGCGATATTGCCGAGCAAGCCCGCCAAAATACTCCGGTGGATCGCCCGATACGACGGCGTGCCAAATGCCGTCGTCTTCTGGTCGACCTCACCCATGCCATAATAAGCGGACGTCAGCCGGAAATCATCCCGTTGCTCCAAGGTATCGATCAGCTGCGTGTAGATATCCCGCCATTCGCGCATCCGAGTGTAGCTCAGAAAATGGTCGCGACAGAACCGCCGAAGCTTCGCCTGCGCCATCGTCTCAAACTCACCGTGATACGCCTCCCAGATGTTGAGTAGCGTGAGGAAATCTGAATCCGGATGCACAAAGCGCCGGTGCGCGTTGTCGGCCTGCTGCTGCTTGTCCATCGGCCGTTCACGCGGATCTTGGATGCTGAGGCCCGCGGCAATGATGACCACTTCGCGCAACGCCTTTTCCGTGCGCGCCTCGAGGATCATGCGCCCCACGGTCGGATCGACAGGTAGCCGGGCGAGCTCACGACCAATGGGCGTGAGCACGCGCACCGAGTCCGCCACATTGTCTGACACGTCGAGCGCACCGAGTTCTTCGAGAAGCGCGTAGCCGGCGCGAATGGATTTCGCCGCCGGCATGTTGATGAAGGGAAACCGCTCAATGTCGCCGAGCCCAAAGGCCTTCATGCGCAAAATCACATCCGCAAGATTGGCCCGCTGGATTTCCGGCTGCGTAAAACGCGGGCGCTCCAGAAAATCTTTCTCCGAGTAGAGCCGGATGCACACCCCATCTGCCACGCGTCCGCTCCGGCCTTTACGCTGATCCGCACTCGACTGCGACACCGGCTCAATCGGCAGCCGCCGCGTGCGCGCCGTCGGCGAGTAGCGGCTCAATCGCGCGAGCCCCGTGTCCACGACGAAGCGGATACCAGGAATCGTCAGCGACGTCTCGGCGATATTCGTCGCGAGGATGATTTTCCTCCGCTGCGTCGAGGCAAAGACGCGCTGCTGCTCGACATTCGAAAGCCGGCCAAACATCGGGATGACCTCGCAGTTCCCGAGCCGCCGGCCGTCGAGCAAATCGCCGAGTTCGCGAATGTCGCGCTCGCTTGGGAGAAACACCAACACATCGCCGCCCGTGCTCTCGCGCACGATGCGCTGGACCGCCTCGACCACCCCGTCGATGTAATGCAACGCCTCGGCCTGCGCTTCGCGTTCGTCGCCTTCGGCCGCGTCGGAGCCGAATTCATCAAGCGGCGCGTAGATCACCTCGACCGGATACGTGCGGCCCTCGACCTGGATGATCGGCGCGTCGTCGAACGCCTTGCTGAAAGCCTCGGTATCGATCGTCGCCGAGGTGATGACGATCTTCAGTTCGGGGCGCTTGTAACGCAGGGCGCGCAAATGCCCGAGGAGGAAGTCGATGTTCAGCGAG
>SYGN01000135.1 GCA_005799525.1 Opitutaceae bacterium
ATACAAGCGGCCGTCCACAACACGCTGAAAAAAGTGCATTCCTTCAACTAGCCCTCGCTCCGCGGACACACAAGCAAATTCCCTCTCAAAACATATAAAACCGCTCGCTCAAAGCCCGTCGAACTGCGAAGGTCGGGCTAGGGATAGGGCGCAGGGGGTGAGTGGAGGGGGCGGGTTTCCCTGCGGGCGCTGGGGAAAGCGCCCCTCCGTTCGGAGGCGGAGGCGATTCTTTTTCGTGGTTGCGTGGGGGAATGCGCGCCGCATTCACTCGTGGGACTTTACCTGCATGGCGTTCAATCTGAAAAAAGTGCTGAAGGCATTGCTGCTTTCAACCAACCAACCGCTGTCGATCAAGGACGTGCAGGCGGCTTTTACGCGCTTTCACGACCAAGCGGCGGCATTGCCGGTGGCACCAGCGGCGGGCGAGGCCCCGGCGGCAGCGGCGTACGCCAGCGCGACGTCGGGTGATCGTCCGGAAGCCGGTGCGGATGGGGTGGCGGGAATTTCAGGCGCTCCCCTGGCGGAGGTCCTCGAGGTGGCGGTCGAGGCATCAGTTGAAAAAGAGCCGGAGCTTTACTCGGAGGTGCCGTCGTTGGTGACGGCGACGCAAATTCGCGAAGCGATGGACCAGATTTCGGCGGAATTGCGAGCGGCGGACGAAGGTCTGGTGTTGGTTGAAGGCAGCTCCGGTTATCGGTTGATGACGCATCCGCGTTTTGGGCGTTGGCTGAGGATTTTGCGCCAAGAGCCGCCGCCGGTGAAATTGAGCCAGTCGGCCATCGAGACCTTGGCGGTGGTGGCGTATCGGCAACCGGTGACGCGGAGTGAAATCGAGAATATTCGCGGCGTGTCGGCAGAAGCGGGTATTAACAAGCTCCTCGAACGTGAGCTTGTCTATATCACGGGGCGGGCGGATACGCCGGGCCGGCCGCTTCAATACGGGACGACGGATCAGTTTCTCGAGTTCATCGGCATCAAGGCGCTGGATGAAATACCGGCCTCGGACGTGCTGTCGTCGCGGCAGATTGATGAGTGGCTCAAAAATTCTTCCTCGGCCCACAAGCCGACGGATACGGATATGGGCCTATCGGACGAGGAGTTGCCGTTGGAGGGGCCGGGTGCGGGGGTGGTGGTCGAGACTGCGCCAGAAGTCGTCGCGGAGGTCGCCGTAGAAACCGTCCCAGTGGAGATTGACGAAGCCCCGGTGTCCGCGGCGATCGCAGATGCTGGGTCGGGTCCTACGATTGCACCGAAAACGCCGGAGCAAAACTGACATGAGCCTCGAACCCATTCGCACGAAGATCGACACGATCGACCTTCAGTTGGTTGAGCTGATCAACGAACGCCTCGGACTCGCGGCTGAGATCGGCAAGGTAAAGCGCAGCCAAGGCGGGCAGATCTACGTCGCGGAGCGGGAAGACGCGGTGATGCGGAAGGTGACCGGGCGCAACCAAGGTCCGATCAAGAATGAGGCCTTGCGGGCGATTTACCGGGAAATTATGTCGGCGGCCATTGCGTTGGAGAAGCCGCTGATGATCGCGTATCTCGGGCCCGAGGCGAGCAACACGCACGCGGCGGCGATGAAAAAATTTGGGGCGAGTGTGGATTACCACGCGATGGCGACGGTGAGCGATATTTTCACGGCAGTCGAAAAAGGAGAGACGGATTATGCGGTGATCCCGATCGAGAATTCCACCGAAGGCTCGGTGCGGGAGGCGCTGGACAGTTTTGTTGAGAGCGATCTGAAGATCGTCGCCCAGCTGTATCTAGAGATTAACCACGCGCTGATTTCGAATTCGCCGCTCGGGGCGATCACGCGGGTTTTCTCGAAGGATCAGGCGCTGGCGCAGTGCCGGCATTGGCTGCAGCGCCATCTGCCCCACGCGCAGTTGATCGATGCGCCGAGCACGTCGCGGGCGGTGCAGATCGCCAAGGGCGAGCCGGGCACGGCGGCGGTGGCGAGCGAACTGTCGGGGGACTTCCACGGGGTGCCGATCGTGGAGCGCAACATTCAGGACAAGGCGGACAACACGACCCGTTTTTTTGTGATCGGACGGAAACCCTCCGGGGCGGTCGGTGGCGGCAAGGATCTCACGAGCCTGCTGGTTTCACTCGGGGATGAGGCCGCGTCTCATTCCGGAGCGCTGCTGAAGATGCTCAATCCGCTGGCGAGCCGGGGGATCAACCTGTCCAAGATTGAGTCGCGCCCGAGCAAGAAGCGCCCGTGGGATTATTATTTCTTCCTAGATGTGACCGGTCACTACGAGGACGTGGCGATGCAGGAAGCGTTGGCCGAGCTGAAGAAATTTTGCCCGTTGGTGAAATGGTTGGGTAGTTATCCGGCGGTGAGCTGAGGTCGGCGCGTGGAAGGCGCCGCGCGCTCCGCTCTCACAATCCGGAAAGAGTCGCGAGCAGGCTCGCGTCGACAAAATCGCTCGTATCTGCCGTGAATGCCCTCGGGATAGTTTACTTTCGCAGCGCTTAGTAGAGCCCGGTGACCACGACGGCGACGCCCGCCAGCGCGCAGAAAAAGTAGAGCAGGCACCCTCGGCTCACGTTCGTTTTCAGGGGGTCCGGTTGGACGCGGTATTGGTCGAGGATGGCGTCGGCGGAAGCGATGACTTGCGGGCTCTCGTCACTGTGAGGAGTGCAGGCAGCGGCGGCATGGCGCGTGATGGCGGCGGCTTGGCTCGCGACAAAATTGGATGGAGGCGGGGTGGGCCGGGACAAATCGGGTGCTTGCATCGGAGCAGGCGGCGACGCGGGCGCGTCGCCGGAGACCGTGACGATCTCGCAGTCGAGCCACGCGAGTTGCCCTTGGACGAGCTGGCGCTGACGGAGGAGTTCCTGCAGACGGTCGGACGTGGGGGTGCGGAACGGTCACGTGCGCCGCGGGCGGTTAGCAACCCACAAAAAAGCGCCGAAATTGCGTCCGGCGCGGAAATGTTCGGGTGAACGGCACGTCGGCAAGCGACGGCCCTGCACTCAGCTGAAGCGGCGGCCTCAGGCGGTGACGACGGCGACCCGGCGGTGGGGTTTATCGTATTTCACGGTGCCATCCTTGAGCGCAAAAAGCGTCCAATCGCGGCCGATGCCAACGTTCTTGCCCGCGTGGAGCTTGCTGCCCCGCTGGCGCATGATAATGGTACCCGCGAGGACGGACTCGCCGCCGAAGCGCTTAATGCCGAGCCGCTTGGAATGGCTCGAACGACCGTTGCTGGAAGAACTCTGACCTGTTTTGTGCGCCATGTTGGGTGGTCCTGGTTAGGCTTTGATGGATTCGATCTTGATGACGGAAAGTTCTTGGCGATGGCCGCGTTTGCGCTCCATGCCCTTGCGCTTCTTTTTCTTAAACACGATGACTTTATCGCCGCGTTTGTTTTCGAGAATCTTGGCGGAGACGGAGGCACCAGCGATGCGCGGGGTGCCGACCTTGTAACCTTCGCCTTCGCCAGCGGCTAGCACGTCAGTAATTTCTACAGTCGAGCCTTTTTCTGTGCCGGGATAGCGGTTGACGATAAGGATGTCGCCCTCAGTAACAGTGAACTGCTGTCCTTGGGTTTTGATAGTGGCTTTCATAAATAAAACTGCACAAAAAGCGTTTTTAGAGAGGCGAACGCAAGGATTATTTACGGCAACGGGAAAATTCGCGGGCGTTAGCCGATTGGTTCGGGAAATTCGGCGACACCGGCGTGGGCGGCATTGGCGGCGGCGGCGGGCAGAGCAGCGACGACGGACTCGCGCCAACTCAATCCGCGATGGAACCGGGCGTGCAGGACACCCGCGAGCATGACGTCACCGCAACCGGTAGGGGAGACCTGGCGAACTTTGGGTGTCGGGATTGTCTCGGGGGCGTGGTGATCGGCGCTAAACCAAATCGGCGCGGCACCGTCCGAAACCACCCAGCGCAGGGCCTGAAAGCGGTCGCGGGCAAGTTGGAGTAGTTCGCCGCCAGAGAGTTTCTGCTCGGCCGGAGGAAATAGGGAGACGAATTCGGTACGGTTGAGGCGGATGAAGGAGACGCTTTGGTTTGCGAACCAGGCGAGAGCGGAACCATAGGTGTCCACGATCAGCGGGCCGCGCTCTGGCCAACGGTGCAGGACGTCGCGCAACGGTTTGAAAGCAGCGGAATCCCACCCGGGCAGGCTGCCGCAGACGGCGAGGACGGAACCGGCAGGTTGGGATTGGAGGAACTCCGCGCAGGCGGCGACGGCGGCGGCATCGGGTACGCGGTCCGGCCCGAGAAAAGTCGTCTCGGCGAAGCCGCCGCTGCGCACGATGGTGCCCGTGCGGGTGGGCGTGGAGGTCGCGAAGGCGTGAGGGACGATGCCGCGAGCGGTGAGCCAGGACTCGCACTCGGCGCCGGTGGCGCCGCCACTAAAACACAGGGCGGTGCAGGGAGCGCCGAGGCGTCGCAGCATTTTGGCTACGTTGATGCCCTTGCCGCCTACTTGGAAGCTTTCGGAGGTGGCGCGCTGGGTCTGGCCGGGGGTCCACGTATCGAAGTTGAGCGTACGCTCGGCCAGCAGATTGCCGGTGAGAGTAAATATGTGGGGCGCGGCGGGGTTCGGTGGGATCATGGAAGGGTGGCGGGGAGCCTTTTCTCGGCTTTGAAGAAAATATAGTTGGTGAGGAAACTTAGCCCGAGGACGCCACTGAGCGTGCGGATATTGCGCATCGCGCCGAAGACCATGGTGAGCGAACTCGCCTGCGGTTCATGGACGCGGCGCAGTAGGAGGCAGCCGGCGAGCGCGAGGACCGGTTGCAGCAGGAAGCAAACGTGGTAGACGGCGAGCGGATCGCTCCAGCGGACCAGCGCGTGGGTGAGAATCCAGCCCCCGGTGATCGGGGCGATGGCGGCGACGAGGGACGTGATGGCAAGGTGAATACCAATCGCGAGGTTTTTGGCTTCGACGGGTATGAGGCGCAGCAAAATGATAAATTGGCCGAGGATGAAACCGGCGCTCGTGACGCCGCCCCAGACCCACATGGCGTAGAGGAGCCCGCGGTTGTCCGGCGTGAGGAAACACCACGTGAGATTTTGCGCCTGCCAGAGGATCAAGGAGAGGATCATCACCGGTTTGTTACCGTAACGGTCGAGGAGTTTGCCCCACGCGGGCAACGAGAGTGCGCCGCCGAGCTGCGCGAGGGTGGCGAGGAGGCCGACATCGAAGGCGGAAAAATCAAGCTCCTCGAACATGAACACATGGTAGAACGGACCGAAGCAGTTGGCCGCAAAAGACCAGGCGGCGCCGAACGCAATGAAGAGCAAAAAAGCGCGGGATCCGACGACGACCCGGAGTTGGTCAGGCAAGGGCAGTGCAATCGTGACGGCCTGTTGGCGGGCGAGGGTGGGGCTTTGCCACTGCCAGCGAAGCGAAAAAGCGCGCATGAGGACGGCGGCGGCGATGATGACCTGGAAAACGGGAATCGCGTAGTTCCATTGGGCGAGGGCCCAGCCGGCAAGGAGGAGAAACGTGAGTGTCGAGATCTGGAGCGTGCCGTTGCGGCGTCCGAAATATTTGCCGCGCAGGCGGGCTGGCACCCACTCCTGAATCCACGCGTTCCACGAGACTCCGGCGATGGCGGCAAAGCAGCTGGAAATGAGGAACCAGACGATGAAACACTGGCCGGCGACGGCGGGATTATCGCGGGGGACGAAGGGGAGGAAGATGCCGGCGGCGGCCCAGGTGATGAGGTGTAGAGTGGCGGCGAGGACGGTGATGGTCTTGGGGGGCTTCCAGCGGGCGAGAAACGGTGCGGCAAAAATCTGCAGGAAGTTGCCGAAAAACGGGAGCGAGCAGATCAGGCCGATGGTGGTTTTCGGGAGCGGGTAGGCCTTGGCCACGAGGGCCGTCATGAAAACATTGACCGGCAGCGACATCGTCACAAGGGGCATGGCCATAATGCCCTCGGCCGTGCACAGGCGGAGGGAACGAAGGAGGTCGGCCTTGTGTTGGACGGCGGCGGCGCGCGCGGTGGTTGCTTTCACGATACGTTTGGGCCGAAGCAAATAGGCATGGGGCGGATAATTAAAGCGAACGAATTGCGGGCGAAGAGTCTGACCGTGGGACCGCGCGTCGGGAGCGACGATGCGGGGCCGGTGTGGGCGGCGAAGCCGTGGCGCTTTATTTTCGAACCGTGAGCAGGGGACGAAGCGCGGCTTGAACGTCGGCGAGCGAAATCTCGGCGAGACTCGGCCCGCGACGAATCACGGTAACGTGCGGCGCCGGAGGTGCCCACAGGGCGGGATCGGTGGGACCGAAGAGGAGGACACTGGGGACACCGCACGCCGCCGCGAGGTGGCTGATGCCGGAGTCGTGGCCGAGGAAGCGGCGGCACTGGGTGAGGCGCGCGACGAGTTGGGCGAGCGGGAGTTGGTGTGCGGACGTGCCGAAGGGGGCGAGGGCCGTGGCGGCGGAGCCGTCGGCTTCGCCGGTGATGATGAGGAGTTCGGCGTGGTGGTCAGCGTGGAGCCAGCGGCAGAGTTCGATCCAGCGCGAGAGCGGCCAGTTTTTTTGCGTAGAGCCGCTACCGGGGTGCACGGCGACGAGGTGCGGGTTGGGCGAGGGTGGGGTGAGGAGATAAAAAGACGTTTCCGTGGTGAGGCCGAGGGTGCGGAGCGGCTCGCAATAGTGGGCGGCGGCGGGGGCGCGGATGGGGAGCGCGGAGGAGGACAGAAAAATAGGAATAGAAAGATGGGCGAAATGGGTGGCGAGGGTTTCGTCGGGGTCGGGCCAAAAATTGAGGACGAGATCGGACGTGGCGAGGTGGGTCGCGAGATCGGCGGGCAGCGGGGCCCTCGCGTAGAGGGCGCTCCAGCGGGCCTCGTGCTGGGAGTGCACGGAGTCGATCAGGCCGGCATGAACGCCAAGGGCGGCGGCGGTGGCGTTGCCGGCGAGTTCGATGTGCGCGGCGGGCCAACGTTGGCGCAGCAGGGCGAGCGCGGGCAGCGTGACGATAAAATCGCCGAGGGCGCCGCCTTTAAGGACGAGGATTTTTCGCATCCGTAGTCGGGGCGGCGGGCGGTGCGTCGTAGTGCGCGAGGGTGGCGACGCCCGTGCCGATTTTAAATTCGACTTCAAATTTTACGGGCAACCGGCGTTCGTCCTGCGAAATCCAGACGCGGACCGTGGAGCCTTTTTTGAACATGCCCTTGGGCGGCGTCTTTTCCATCCGCGGTTCCAGCACCAGGGTTTGGAACGTGCCGAGCGAGGTTCGGACTTCTTCGTAGCGAGTGGCGTGAATCGTGAGTTCGTAAAAATCGCTGTCGAAAAGCACGAGGGCATCTTGTTTCTGGCCGGGTTGGAGATTCCACAGACGCGTTTGCACGAGGCACGTAATCAGATCCAACGGATCACCTGCGGGCAGCGCGAGCGGTCGGGGTTGCTCTGTGGGCTGAGTGCGGGTGTAGAGCGCTTGGGCTGCAGGGTAGTCGAACGTGACAGAGTGGGCGGCCTTTTTGTTTCGCTGCTCACTGAACTCGGTGAGTGCGATGAGACGGCCGGTGCCTTGGTCAAAAAATGAATTGGCCTGGGCGTCGAACGGGAGCAGTGCGCGGGCGAGGCCGCGGGTGCGGGTCGTGGTTGAGACTACGAGGCGGGGGACCGGACCGGACGTGTCGGTGGCGGCGGACACTTTGATTTCGCCGGCACCGGGGAGAATGGCCCACGAGATCTTAAAGGTGAAAGCCTCGCCGTCGCGCAGCGGGAGCTGGGCCATGGCCATGGCGGGCAAGGCGGCTAGCAGGAGCAGGACGAAAATCTGGCGCATGGCGTGGGCGGACAGAAAATGATCGAGCGGGAGAGGGCGATGCAGAATTGGGGAATCGCGCGGCAGGTGGTCTTGCGGAAGGGCGGCTTTCCCGCGGACCAAGCGCGGCGACAGGAATGTCGCCGGTCCGTTGAACGCGGAACCTCAGCGGAGGCCAACGACCGGGAGGTGCGCCCGTGCGGGCGATGCGAAGAGGTCGCGAGGCGAAGGCGCAGGGGAAGTTCGTCGGTCTGGGGAAGTTCAGCCATGCGCCTCAACGGATTTCACTAACACCTCGCACTCTTCTCCGCCGCTGGGCGCGAGCCCGTGGCGGTGATGGTTTCGACGAGGCCGACCGAGGTCGCCAAGGTGGTCACAGGAAATTCCGACTGCAGCGAGAAACGGGACCGGGCGCTCTGCGCGTTGAGTCAGCGGTTCGCCGGTCGAGTGGCGGATGGGCTCGAAGCGACGCCGGACGTTTGACGAAGTGGGGCCTGCGCCGTGCGAACATGCCGCGGTCAACGTGAGGGTGGCGCGAAAAGATCGAGTTGGTTGGCGTGACCGAGAGCGAGAGCGTCGACGCCGCGTTGCCGAAGCGTGGCGGCGAATTCACGGGCGAAACCGTGCAAGGTGAGCACTCGCTTGGGTTGCACGAGCTCGACGAGCTTGAGCAGGCTCGGGTAATCGGCGTGGTCGGAAAGCGGGAATGCTGCGGTGCAGCGGCTGCGGTGAATCGTGGACGGATCGAGCGCCCAGCCGGTGATGACGGCGGTGCGGACGGAGGGAATACGACTGAGGAGGCCGGACGAATGCGCGGGACAGATGACGATGTGGCCAGTGACCTCGCGGCCGTCGAACTCGCGGAAGGGAGGAAAGGTCATTCCGAGTTTTTCGTAGATGCGCGTGAGGCGGAGGGTCTCGGCGTGGAGCATGATTGGGAGACCGGCGGTCGCGAGGGCACGGAGGACTTCCTGACTCTTGCCGAGGCTGTAGCAGAGGAGCGCGGGCGTCGCGCCATCGGCGACGGTCTGCTGACAAAACGCGATGATCTGCGCGATGACTGCGGACTCCGGCGGCATGACGTAACGCGGGAGGCCAAACGTCGTTTCCATGATCAGGGTGTCCGCGCGTGGGGTGGCGCAAGGCTCCGCCGCGAGGCCGGCGCGAAGCTTGAAATCGCCCGTGTAGAGCAGCGAGCCGTGGTCGGCGGATGAGAGATGGATTTGCGCGGAACCGAGAATGTGACCGGCGGGGTAGAGGGTGGCGGTCACGCCGAACTCGAGTTCGTGGGGACGGCCGAACGGGAGTTCGTGGATCAGGCGCTGGCCGGGGATGCGCGCGTGGAGGAAATGGGCGGTGCCGGGCGTGCAGAGGACCTCGGGATGGCGCGCCACATGGTCGGAGTGAGCGTGCGAGATGAAGGAGCGGGCGACGCGGGATTGGGCATCGAGGGACCAGCCGATTTGCGGGAGGTGGACGCCTTTGCGGAAATTAATTTGCCAAGGACTTGCCATCAACGGAAACGCACGATGCCGAGCACGAGACTGGCGACGAGGAGTGCGGCGACGACATACCAATACCACGCGATACCCGCGCGCAGCGTGGGGCGGCGTGACTGATCGGAGGCGTTGTCGTCGGCGTAGGCCGAGTCGGGCAGGTCGAGGCCGTCGTAAACGGTGTCGGACGATTCGCGCCAGCCCGTGCGCTCATCGGCACCGCACTCGGGGCAGGCGCGGGCGTTGCGGCGGAGGCTCGTGCCGCAGTGGGCACATTCGTCGGGGGGCGGGGGCTCAGACACGAGGCGCGGCGAAATATTTCTGTTTGGCGAGGCGCCACGCCGTCACGAAGAACGCAGTGAGCGGAATAGCGAGGAGCATGCCGAGCACGCCGCCGAAAGCGGTGCCCCAAAAGAAAATCGCGACGATAATGGTGACGGGGTGAAGACCGGTGCGTTCGCCCATCACCTTCGGGGTGATGACCCAACTCTCAACGAGTTGGACGATGGTCTTCACGAGCAAGACGAGTCCCAGCAGTTGCCAGCCGCCGCCGGGTTGGAAAAATGCCAGCGGTATGACCGTCGCGAGGCCGATGATCGTGCCGAGGTAGGGGACGATGTTGAGGGCACCGAGGACGAGTCCGATGAGGAGACCAAATTTCAGGCCGACGAGCGTGAAACCGATCGAGAGGAGCACGCCGAGGATGAAGCCGATGAGCATCTGACCGCGAAAAAAGGATTCGATGATAATGACGAATTCACGGATGAGAAACACGACATCGGCGCGCAAGTCCGGGTTCAGGAAGGGCAGGTGATCGCCGAGCTTCCGGGTGGGCTCGCCACGGGCGAGGAGAAAGAAAAACAAATAAACCGGCACGATGGCCAAGTGAGTGAAGAAGGCGAAGACGCCGAGGGCACCGCCGCCGGCGGCCTTGAGCGAGGGGACTGCGAGGGCAGCCACGCCTGTGACCTCGGCGCTGAGCGAATCGGCAATTTTCTGGATGGTGGGGTTGGCAAGCTGGCGTTTCGAAAATTCCATCCACTGCGGATAATGATCCTGCACGTAGACGGACGCTCGGGCCCAATAGTCCGACAGGTTGGTAATGAAGGCGAGCGCCTGCTCGATCACTGGCGGAAAAATGAACACCAGTGCGCCGCCAACGCAGAGCGCAAAGATACCGTAGAGCAGCACGACCGCGGACGTGCGACGCAGGCGGAGGCGTTGCTCGGCGAGTTCGACGACGGGGCGGAGAATCAGTGCGAGCACGCCGGCCACGGCCAAGGGCCAGATCACGCCGGAGAAGACGCCGACGAGTTGACCGAGCATCATAACGGCGCCGATCAGCAAGGCGATGATGCCGAGCAGGGAGAGAAACGTGAGCGCGAAGGCGGCGAGGCGACGCTGGGTGGGAGACAGAAAAGGGGAGGCGGGCTCAGCAGGCACGCTAACAAAGGAGCGGGGAGCGGCAGCGGTGGCCAGTTTTTTTGCGCAGGATGGAGGAGGCCCGGCCGGTCCGGGATGAGGGGCCGGCCATTCGCGGGACGCGCCCCGATCGCCCGTCGGCGGCTATGGTTCTTTGAAACAGTGCGGGCAGCTGATGTCTGCCACGTAGCGGGGATCGCGTTGTTCGGCCTCGGTGAGGGGCATCTGGCAGTTGAAACAGAGTTTGGAATTTGTCTCGCGCAGCGAGGGGTCCACGCAGACGCGACGATCAAACACGAAGCACTCGCCGTCATAGTGAGCACCGCCGCACTCTTCAAAATATTTTAGGATGCCGCCGTCGAGTTGGTGGACGTGTTTGAAGCCGGCCCGTTCCATAAAAGGTCCGGCCTTTTCACAGCGGATGCCACCGGTGCAAAACATCACGAGGGGGCGCTCTTTCATTTCCTCCGGGAGACGGGCGACCGCGTCGGGAAACTCACGGAAGTGGTCAATGTGGGCCGGGATCGCGCCACGAAATGTGCCCATGCGGATTTCGTAGTCGTTGCGCGCGTCAAGCAGCGTGATCGGGCGGGCTTCGTCGAGCCACTGCTTGAGCGTGTGTGCGGTCAGTTTGGCCGTGGGGCGGCGAGCTGGATCAATCCCCTCGACCCCGAAGGCGATGATTTCCTTTTTGATCTTCACCAGCATCCGATTGAAGGGCTGTTCAGCGCTGAGGCTCTCCTTCGGCGTGAGATCCTCGAGGCCGGGGATGGAGCGCAGTTCGACGAGGAGAGCGTCGATGTCTTCGCGCGTTCCGGCTACGAAGAGGTTAATGCCCTCGGAACTCAGGAGAATGGTGCCGCGCAGTCGGCGGGCGCAACTGACCTGTTGCAGCCGCTCACGCCACGAGGGGAGATCGCCGAGGGGAGCGAACTTATAGGTCGAGATATTGATACAGGCGGACATGGGCGGCGGCGGAGCAACCGGAGACGAGACAAGAGCGGCGGAAAAACTCAAGGGATTGTCGGTGCGACGCCCGAGAGGGAGATAAATTGTTTTAGCAGCGTGAGGTCGGTCGCCGAAGTCTTGGCGACGAAGCCGCGGGCGTGGGCGAAATGGATACCGGGTTGGTCAGCGATGCGGGTGAAATCGAGACGCGCGCTATCCCGATAACGTGAAAGGCCGTAACCGGTGCTGCGGCGATCGGGGCTCACGGCGCCGACGACTTCGTCGGCAAGGCCGCGATTTTCGATGTAGCGATCGATGCCCATCGACGGATCGTCAGGCAGCGGATCGGTGCGCGGGAGAAAGAGGATTTTGGCGGGTGTGCCGGCGAGATCGATGGTCCAAATCTCCGCGTGTTCGCCGATGAAATCGAGGCGGGCGCGGAGGGACTTCACGTAGTCGAGCAGGTCCTCGCCGATCATGCGCATGATTTCCCACAGTGGCTGGCCGGGCTCGAGACGGGTCGCGAGCGCGAAGCGACGCAGGAGGGTAATGTCGATCGGTGAGATGAGTTTCGCGAGGGCGCCCGGCGACACGCCGAGCCGTTTCGCGGTGGTGAGGGGGCCACGGCAATCGAACCACTCGGCGGTTTCAAGCCAGTCACAAAATTGGCGAGCGTCGTCGTAGAGACCGAGATGCTGGAGGACGAGCGAGAGGGAGCAGGTGGGCGGGTGATCCTTGGGAAGCTGATGATGGTCGAAATTATTGAGCTCGGGGGCGTGCTGGTGCCCGACGTCGAGCACGGCGGTGGCGGGATCGGCAAGGTCGGCGGGAGCGGGCTCGCGGCGGACGATCGGCGCGGGGTGGAGCGCGAGGAGGACCGCGCACGCGAGGAATTCGTCTTTGTGGGCACTGCCAGGGTGCGTGAGGATCGTGGCGATGGGTGTGGACATGGAAAGAGCGAAGAGTTGGGCAGAGGGAGGTGTGCCGCAATGGCGGATGTCCAAGGGAAAATGGGGACCGAAAAATTCGAAGAGCGAGTTGCCCACCGAAGTCGCGGACGCGGGTTATGGGGCGGGCGCTCAGATTTCAGCTGGAGACACAAACTCGACCAAGGA
>SYGN01000136.1 GCA_005799525.1 Opitutaceae bacterium
ATCGATGCCACCACGCTCCCCATCGTATACGTACCCGCCGGGATCAAGGCCATGCCGTTGGTATCGTCGACCACGACATCAATCTGCACCTGAGGCAACAGTTTGGCGGGCCACTGGGTACTGGCGAGTTGCCACGTGATCGTCTTCGTCGCTGGCGTCGGCGTGGTCGCGACATCCCGCCCCACGGCACCGGAGAGACCCGCGTTGAGGACTTCCCACGTCGTACCCGCATCGCGCGAGGCCTTGACGACCACCTCACACCAAGCGCTCTGCGGGTGGCTCAATTGATACGAGATGATCACCTCGCGCTGCCCCGGAGTCTGCGCCGCCGTCACGTTTGTAACCACCGGTTGCCCGCGCGCCGCCGGCATCCCCACGCCCACCGCGACAACACTCGCCACCCCCAGCAAAAACCCGCGCCGCCAAGCCAAAGAGAGGGATTTCATGACAACAATAATTGAAAACGCGAAGTGGACAGCCGGGGAACGGTCCCAGCTTCAAATGTGCGAGAAGCTTGCGGCCCAGACCGCACCCCGCAACAACGAAAAAACTGAGATAAGAAACGAGGACGGCGGCAGGACGGCGGACGGGGAAGAGGCGGCCGGATTGGCGTCCGCGAAGGCCGAGCCAAACGGGGCAGCTTTTTTTTGGGGGGGGTTGGAGACATGCCGAACGGGGTCGGCAATGTTTAATGTTGCGCTATGCCGAGAGCTCTCCTGCGAAAGAAGTGGGCGACATATTAAACATAAAAACCTGACCCTTTTGGGCTGACTTTAAACATAAAAACCTGACCCTTTTGGGCTGACGCTTTTTGGCTGACGTGCAAGCTCTGCCGATGCTGCCGTGCCGATGCTGCCACCACCGATCCCGCACCCAACCCGCCAAGCCGCGTCTTTTTCCGTGTCTTCCACGTGTTTCGTGGGCAAAAATCGCTCCATGAAATCGCGCAAGGACATCGTCGAAAACTGGCTGCCGCGCTACACGGGCGTCCCGCTAAAGAAATTTGGCGACTACATTCTCCTCACAAACTTCGATCGCTACGTCCACCTCTTCGCCGAGTGGTACCGCGTCCCCATCTGCGGCAAGGACAAACCGATGCCGAGCGCCACCTCCGGCGATATCACGATCATTAATTTTGGCATGGGCAGCGCGACCGCCGCGACCGTGATGGATCTCCTCAGCGCGGTCCGACCCAAGGCCGTCCTCTTCCTCGGCAAATGCGGTGGAGTCAAGCACCGGGCCGAACTCGGCGACCTGATCCTCCCCATCGCCGCCATCCGCGGCGAGGGCACCAGCAACGACTACTTCCCTCCCGAGGTGCCCTCGCTCCCTGCGTTCGCCCTCCAGAAAGCCATCTCGACCACCATCCGCGATTTCTCGCGCGATTACTGGACCGGCACCGTCTACACCACCAACCGGCGCGTCTGGGAACACGACGAAGTCTTCAAGGAATATTTAAAAAAAATCCGGGCCCTCGCGATCGATATGGAGACAGCCACGATTTTCATCACCGGTTTTTATAACGAGATCACGACCGGAGCCCTCCTCCTCGTCTCCGACCAACCGATGACGCCCGAAGGGATCAAGACGGCCGAGAGCGACCAACAAATCGACGAAACCTACGTCAACGATCACCTCAAGATCGGCATCGCCTCGCTGAAGCAACTCATCAACAAGGGCGTGACCGTAAAGCACCTGAAGTTTTGAGAGCCTGTGCCGGGCTTCGTCGCCGTGGTCGGCAGTAAACGTGCTCGCGCTCGTGGGTAGCGGACGAACGCCCGCCGGCCGAGTTCGTCGTCTCGGCTTCAGCCGGTCCGAGCCATCTCACTTCACTACCTCAAACCAAAACGGCGCGAACATCTCACTGCCGGCCAGGTTCACTTGCGCCCAGATCACATACCGACCTGCGCTCGGAATCGTGATTTTGAAATTCAGCTCCGGCCGGATCGCATCCGGTTTTTTCGTCAAATCAGCCTCGACGGGATGGAGGTGCGCAAATCCGCTCCGTGCTTCGTCAAATGCCACGAGGTGCGCGTAGGCTGCCATCACCGGCTCCATCACCACGACGCCACCATCGTGCCGCGCCACGGAAAATTTCAAATCCGCCGGTTGCCCCGGCCGTAGCGGCGTCACCACCGCATCGAGCAAAAAACGAAACTCGTTTTTCTCCGCCAGCAACGGAAACGTCCCGGGCACACCCGGCCGCGTGGGGCTGATGATCTGCGAGCGATCATCGGCCACTTCAAGGTCCGCACTCGCATAAAGTCCTCGCCCCGTCGCCGCCGGCGTAAAATCCGCAAACACCCGATACGTGCCTCTGCGGTGCGGCTTATACGAAAACGTCCATTCTCCCGGCACGCGCCCCGGTTCCGGATGCACATGCTGATAGTCTTCCAGGGTCGGATCGACGATCAGGAGATGCAATTTCCTCGTGTGGGCGACGAGCAAGTCCTGCGACTCGATCACCTTACCGTTCGCCGTGCGCAACATCACCGTGTTCCGCCCTTCGTAGTCGGCCTGCAGGTCGATCCCCGGACGCAGTTTTCGCCCGGCTTCCAACCCCGGGTCCCAACGCACCGTCATCGCGACCGGCGAGCGCACCGCCACCACCGGGATAAATTGCGGATTGGAGGGATCGCAAAAATCGATCGCGTTCTGCCCACTCACCCGGAAATCCATGTGATTCAGATTGGTGCCCGCCGGCAGAAATCGCATCCCCACAAACACCGCTAACGCCCCCGCCGTGATCCACGCGACCTGCGTCCGCTGCTGCGGGCCGAGCTTCCCTGTCGATTCGCTTGCCGTGCTCACCGCCGCATCCTCGCCACAAATTCCTTCGGCTCCCACGCGCTACCATCTGCGCGATGGACGATTTTACCGTCCTCGCCGATCAGCAACGTCGTGAGCGTATGTTGCAAAAGGTCACCCTTGAGCTCCGCGATCACCCCAAACTGTGTCAGCAAATCCCGCACCGCCGCCTCCGGCCCAGTGAGCAACGAAAAATTCCGCGTATCGATCCCTCGCGCCACCGCATACTCTTTCAAGACCCCGGGTGTATCGTAGGCCGGCTCGAGCGTGATCGACACAAACTCGATTTCCTTCGCGCCCGCTTCGGCCGCCAACGTCTGCGCGGAGATCATTTTCGTCGTCGAGGCCGGGCACATCGTCGCCACCGGACAACGCGTGAAAATGAAATTGATCATCACCATCTTCCCGCGAAAACGCCCGCTCTGCACCACCCCTCCATTTTGATCATAGAGCGAAAAATCCGGGATCGCCTCGCCGATCTCGCGATAGGCGTTCTTGCCGCGCGTAAAGGTATCCTGCCTCAACTGCATCGCCCCCGCCGCCACCGCCGCCGTCGATGCCAGGTCGTTTGGCCAAATCTTCTCCAACCGAAAATCGCCGGCCTTGCTCGGGATCATTTCCGCCCGAATCTTTTGCCCCGCCTTGGCCACGGCCGCATCTCCGCTCGAAACCAAAAACTCCATCGTCATCGCCGGCATGTAGCCCTTAATCTCGTCATGAAACACAACGAGCACCTTCTTCGCCAAGTCCACCGAGACGATCACGCCCGTCAGAGGATAGCGCTCCGCGGCCGCCCCTTTTTCCACCACCCTACCCGACTGCACCGGCGCTGACGCCACCGTCGCTGGCGCTCGGGCCGCCCCTGTCACGTCCACCGACTTATCTGCTGGCGAGCACGCCACGAGGCCGAGCGACCACGTCGCACCGAACCACATGGCGGAGGCATAAGTTTGCATCACACTACGGATTCGCCCGCCGATAAGTTTGTCAAAGGGTTTGCGGACGACAGTTGCAGAGCTTCTGGTATAGGGTGAAATTATTCATGGCCCTGTCCTCCCACCCTCCACGCACTGCCACGCACCGGCCTCGGCTCGCGGTTTTCGCCGCCTTCGCGAGTGTTTGGGTATTCGTTCTCGTCGCCTTGGGGGCGTTCACAACGAGCATCGGAGCCGGGATGGCGTTCGTCGATTGGCCGCTCTCGAATGGCTCGGTCAACCCCGCCGGTTGGCTCAACGATATCGCGATGTTCGCCGAACATTCGCATCGCCTGTCCGGCGCCACGATGGGGCTCATCGCCATCGCCCTGGCGATCTGGCTCTACCGCACGGAATCCCGGGCGTGGTTGCGCCGCCTCGGATGGGTCGGTCTCGTGATCGTCAGCCTCCAAGGAGTCATTGGCGGCCAACGTGTCTTGCTCGACGCCACCCACGTCCCGGGGTTCGCAATGTCGCTCGGCCAGATGCTGCGCGTGCCCCACGGCGTCCTCGCTCAGATCTATATTTGCGTCCTGATCGCCATTGCCGCCGCCTGCTCGAAATCATGGATTGAGCAACCCCTCGCGATCAGCCCCCGCGTGCGCCGCACCGCTCTCATCTGCACCTCTCTGCTGCTCGTGCAATTGACCATCGCGGTGTTTATTCGTCACAACAACGCTGGCCTCGCCATCCCCTTCTTTCCCTACTCCAGCGCGCAACACGCGCTGTTGCCGCCCCAGTGGGATTTCCGCGTTGCACTCCAATTCGCGCATCGCGGCATGGCTCTCGTGCTCACCGTTGCGCTGGCCGTCCTCGTCATTTTCGTCCGCCGCGACCGCGCTTCCACGCTGCCCATGCGCGCTGCTGCCTCCGCGCTGATCAGTCTCCTCGCACTGCAAATTTTCCTCGGTGCCCAGATCATCTGGACGCTCCGCCGTTCTGATGTGACGACCGCTCACGTCATCGTCGGCGCACTCACTCTCGCGACGACTTTTTGGCTCACGTGGACAGCCCATCGCGATACCCTCCAGCAACGTTCTCCCGCACCATGACCATCGCAGCCGCGCCCACCACCCCCGCGAAATTCCGGGACTATCTCGACCTCACGAAACCCCGGCTCAGCCTTCTCTCGGTGCTCACCGCACTCGTCGGCTACTTGGCCACGCTCCCCCCGTCCAACCCGGTAAAACTTTTCTTCGTGCTGCTGGGCACCGCCCTCGCCGCCGGCGGCGTCGCCGCGCTGAACCAGTGGCTGGAAAGCGACACCGATGCGCAGATGCAGCGCACGGCCGACCGCCCGATCCCCTCCGGCAAAATCGCTTCCGGTTCCGCGTTCGTGGTCGGCGCCTTGATGTGCATCGCCGCGTTATTTCTCCTCTTCGCGAAGGTTAATCTTCCAGCCTGCCTCTTCACGCTCCTCACCATTTTCGCGTATCTCGGTTGGTATACCCCGGCGAAACGCTGGTCCATTTGGAGCACCGAGATCGGGGCGCTTGCCGGCGCGTTTCCTCCGCTCATCGGCTGGGCCGCCGGCGAAGGGCGTGTCACCACGCTCGGTTGGATTCTCTTCGGAATCCTCTTTTTTTGGCAAATCCCCCACTTCATGGCCATCGCGTGGATTTACCGCCGCGACTACTCGGTCGTGCATTTTCCGATGTTGCCCGTGCGCGACGAAGCCGGCGGCAAGGCCGCCGCCTGGTCCCTCTTCAACGCGTTCGCCCTCGTCGCGGTGAGCTTGCTTCCCGTCTACTTCGGATTCACCTCATGGGCTTACGGTCTGGCCGCCGCCATCGGCGGGGCGTGGTTCATCTGGCGCGCCGCCGTTTTCCTGCGGGCCGACGGCCGCGACGTCGCCGCTCGTAAACTATTCCGCTGCTCGATCGCGTATCTCCCCCTCGTCCTCGGCGCGCTCGTCGCCGACCGGATGACCAATTTTTGAGCGAGTGCCGCGCACCATCGGCGCGGCACCTCCGTCCGTCCCGTCCCGCCGCCCTCCCCGCTAAACATTTCCGTCCCTCCTCTCCACCCGCGCCATGACCGTCTCCGACATCCCCGCCATCAACGCCACCCTCAACGGCGTCGCCTCGCTCCTCCTCCTTGCCGGCTTTATTTTGATCAAGACGGGCCGCAAAGAGGCTCACCGTCGCGTGATGACCTCGGCGTGCCTCGTCTCGGTGGTTTTCCTTATCGGCTACGTCTCGCACAAGATTCTCGTCCGCGGAGTGCACACTCCCTTTGGTGGCCAGGGGCTCATCGCGAAAGCTTACTACACGATGTTGATCTCGCACATCATCCTCGCCGTTAGCATCGCCTACCTCGTGCCCCGCACCTTCCTCTTTGCGCTCCGTGGTGACTTCGAAAACCACAAGCGTTGGGCAAAATTCACGTTTCCCATCTGGTCGTATGTCAGCGTGACCGGCGTCCTCGTCTATTTTTTCCTGTATCAGTGGTGGCCCGCGGCCCGCTGACCCCGCGAACGCTCCATCGCCCCCTGTCCAGCTCATTCCACTACGCCCACTCCGCGCCGTAGTCCCCCAACCGGCGAGCACGTCGCACCGCGCCCCCGGCAGCACCCCGCACGGGTCGCGCAAACCCACGTCGCACACGTCGCGTACGCCCACGTCGCACGCGTCGCGCGTCGCGCCCGCACCCGACACGGCACGCGCGCTCCGGCCCCGTCTCCCCCCCGCAAACACGACGCGCCCGCCCCGAAGGGCCGTGCGACCATTTCCATCTCCCCCGCCGATCCGCCGGGATACTTGTCATCTATAAAATGACATTTATTTTTAAGCAATCGACCTAAAATACACACTTGTCATTTAATAGATGACTTACCGCCGCCCTTCACGTAACGTCTGCTCATGATTCAACCGCACCTTGGAAAGCTCCACCGCCTCATCCCGCTCGCCGCTGGCCTAGTCGCCGCGGCGGGGGGCACCGCCGCCCAAGTCCGCAAAATCAAACGCGAGCGCCGCACCTCACTCCGCTACAAAGCGCTCGGCGTGGGGCCCGACACTCCCCTCTGGAACGAACTCGCCAACGCCGTCGTCGCGACCCTCGGCCCGCGCGGAGACAAAGCGAAACTCGCGCGCCTGCTTGGTGTTTCCCGCCAACGCCTGCATCTTTTCTTGGTCGCGAAAACCGCTCACCCCGATGCCGAACGCACCCTGCAACTGCTCGCCTGGCTCCAGGCCCGCCAACACGGCATCGCCCCGGGCTGACAGCGGCCGGCGATTTCGCCCCCTGCCCTTTCCTGCTTCCGTTTGATCATGGGGTTCCGCCGGTCAGCGGTCTCGATCAAGCGCGCAACGCGGCCGGCGCACACCGCGCAACGACCCTGCAAGATCAGGTGACCGGCTTTTTCCGTCCCAGAGTAGTCCACGTTCTCGACCGCCGTGCGACACTGCCCGCACCAGACATTGCACAAAAGCGTCGGGCGCACGGAGGGGGAACCGCCAACCAAAGCAACTCAGCTTGTAGACTAAAAATTTTCGCACTCATCGAATTCTCGTCTTTCGACATTACGGGTTACCGGAGAGACGTGGCGAGCGTTCAACGCAGGGTGGGATGCAGACACAAAAAAAGCCGGACGTGACCATCCGGCTTCGATGTCTGAAAACCGCGACGCCGTCGTCGGGTTTCCCCTTTCGCGTTATTTGACGATCAGCACGCCCTTCATGCCGACAGCGAAATGAGCGGGAAACGAGCAAACATAAGGATACTCGCCTGCCTTGAGATCCTTGAGAATAATTTCCTCGCTCTTCTTCGGCCCGAGCAGCGCAGTCGTGGCGACCACCTGGCTCTTGAGCGACTCGGGGATGTAGTCGGTGGCCTTGGCGGCCATGGCGGCAGCGCAAAAAGCCCCGCCATCCGAGCCGGGCTTCAGCACCACGAGGTTATGCCCCATCGCCTCCTTCGGCAGGGTGCCGTTGTTCGTGAACACGATCTTGATCGTCTCGCCCGCCTTGGCTTCGATCGTCGTGAGGTTAAATTTCATGGTGTCATTCGCCGTGATCTCGATCACGCGCGGGGCGGCGGGGGCAGGTGCCGCGGCAGCCGGCGCGGGAGCGGCAGCCTTCGCCGCAGCAGGAGTAGCGTCTTTCGGGCCGCAGCCCGAGAGCGCAATCGCAAGGAGAGAAACCAAGAGAGAACAACGAGTATTCATGGGACGCGGAACGTGGGTGGCCGCTGGAAAACATGCAAACCCGAAGCCGAAGAAACGCCCTGCGCTAATGTCGGACGCAGCGCGGTTAATAATTCGGCACTGATCGTGCTGAAGATTGCACGCCGCGCGTAACGCTGAAACAAACTTTCTGATTATGGCTTGAAATGACGAGGCGTTAGCAAACTCTCTTGCGCCTTGGCGTCCACGCCGCACCACTTTTTTTTCACGACAGCACATCATGCGTTTGACCACCCTTCTCCCGAAACTCGCCCTTTGGGGCCGCGCGGCCCTCGCGCTTGGCGGCCTGTCCTTGTTTACCGGCTGCGACCTAAACTTCTGGCGGATGGACGGCCACCAATCGACGATGGTGGTCGATGGTCCCGTTGCTCAATCGCAACTCGATTTGTTCATGGTGACGGTGTGGGTGACCCTTGCGATCTTTGTTATGGTCGGCGGGGTCCTCGCCTACGCGACGTGGAAATTCCGCGCCAAGACCGAGGCTGACGAGCATGCGGAGCCGCCTCCGCAGAGTCACGGCAACCCCCTCGTGGAAATCGGCCTCATCGCCGGCTCGGTTTTCGCGCTCGTGATCATCGCTGTGCCCACGCTGAAATCGATTTGGTATACCTACGACATCCCCGGTGGAGAAACCCGGCCTCAGCTCGATGCCCTCATCAAGAAGGGCGAAGCCTATGAAGTCACCGCCACCGGTCTGCAGTGGTGGTTCAAGTTCGAATATCCGCTCGAGCAGATCAACGGAGTGGGCTCACTCGTCACCAGCAATGAGCTCGTGATTCCGTGCAACCGGCCCGTGCGCATCAACCTTCGCACCAACGATGTAATCCATTCGCTCTGGATTCCCAAGCTCGCCGGCAAGGTCGACATGATCCCGAACCGCGCGAACCACCTTTGGGTGCAAGCCGACAAGCCTGGCTATTTCTGGGGCCAGTGCGCCGAATATTGCGGCGATTCCCACGCCGTAATGCGTTTCCGAGTCGTCGCCCTCGACCCCAAAGAATTCAACGAATGGCTCGAAGCCCAAAAGCTGCCGGCCCGCGACGTTGCGCCGAAACCGGCCATCGCCAGTGCGCCCAAGACCCAGTTCACCGCTCTCCGCAGTTTTAAACAAAACGAATACGGTTTCACCGATAAGTATGCCGAGATTCCGTCTCGCCCACCCTTGGATTCGTGGCGCGAGAAACAGAATCCCGAAAAAGGCGAAGACGCCGCGCTGGTCGCGAAAGGCAAAGCGCTCTTCACCGCCAAGACCTGCTTGGCCTGTCACGCCGTGCGGGGCCACGGGGCAGCGGGCGTCACCGGCCCCGACCTCACCCACGTCGGCGCACGCACCACGATTGCCGGCGGTCGCTTGGAGAACAACTCCGAGCAACTGCGCCGCTGGATCAGCAACCCCGAGTCGGTCAAACCCGGCAACAAGATGTCCCTCAGCTACGCCCGGACGGACTACTACGGCAAACCGATCGATGGTATCAAACTCACGGCCGAGGACGAAGTCGCCCTCGTCGCTTATCTCGAAAGCCTGAAATGACCGGGACCACCCGTTCACTCTGAGCACCGCTACCGAACCGCTTTACAAAAACACTCTCATGGATCTGGCTCACTCTGCCCCGCTCACCAAAGACGATCACGCTCCCTCGGCGCAGCCCACAGTGCTGTGGATTCCTACCGCGAAGACGGGACTCATAATGTGGCTCACCACGGTGGACCACAAAAAGATCGGCTTCCTCTACGGATTCTTTGCACTGATTTTCTTCATCGTGGGCGGCTTTGAGGCGCTCCTCATCCGCGCGCAACTGATGTTCCCGAACGGCACCGTCCTCACCGCGCAACAATACAACACCATGTTCACGATGCACGGGACGACGATGATCTTCCTGGCCGTGATGCCGCTGTCGGCTGCGTTCTTTAATTTCATTATGCCGCTGCAAATCGGCGCGCGCGACGTCGCCTTCCCCCGCCTGAACGCCTTCTCGCTGTGGACCTTCGTCGCCGGTGCGATCATCCTGAACATCGGCTGGTTCATCCCCGGCCCCAACCACGGCGCCCCGGACGGCGGCTGGTTCGGCTACGCTCCCCTCACGTCCAAGACTTTCATCCCCAAGCACTCGATCGATTATTGGGTCATGGGCCTGCAGCTCCTCGGCGTCGCGTCCATCGCGGCCTCGCTCAACTTTATTGTAACGATCATTAACATGCGCGCGCCGGGTATGACGATGATGCGGCTGCCGGTCTTCACGTGGATGACGCTGTTCACCGCATTCCTGCTGATCCTCTCATTCCCTGCGATTACCATCGCGCTCGTCATGCTCATGATGGACCGGAATTTTTCCACGGTCTTCTTTGAGGTTTCCGGCGGCGGTATGCCCGTTCTTTGGCAACACTTGTTCTGGGTATTCGGCCATCCGGAAGTTTACATTCTGATTCTTCCCGCGATGGGCATCGTCTCGGAGATTCTCCCCACCTTCTCGCGCAAACCCCTCTACGGCTACCCAATCGTCATCTTCTCCGGTGCGTCCATCGGCTTTCTCGGGTTCGCAGTCTGGAGTCACCACATGTTCACCACGGGCTTGGGTGCCGTCGCCACGGCCGCGTTCTCCTTGCTCACCATGTGCATCGCGGTGCCGACGGGAGTGAAGATGTTCAACTGGATCGGCACACTCTGGAACGGTCGCCTGATGATGCGCACACCCATGATGTTCGCCCTCGGTTTTGTCTGGATGTTCATGATCGGTGGATTCTCGGGTATCATGCACTCGGCCGCTCCCGCCGATGCTCAGCAGCAAGACAGTTATTTCGTCGTCGCCCATTTCCACTACGTGCTCATCGGCGGGTCGATCTTCGGGCTCCTCGCCGGCATCCACTACTGGTTCCCGCTGATGTTTGGTCGGCAAGTCAGCGAATTCTGGGGCAAGCTCTCGTTCTGGCTCATCTTCATCGGGTTTAACGTCACGTTTTTCCCGATGCACTTCCTCGGCCTGAACGGCATGCCCCGCCGCACGTTCACTTACGATGCCAACATGGGTTGGAACACCCCCAACTTCATCGCCTCGATCGGCGCGTTTGTCCTCGGCATCGGTATGTTCACTTACTTTGCCGTCATGGCCTACACGTTCTTCAAAGGGAGGAAAGTCGGCAAAGACGTCTGGGACGCCCGCACGCTGGAATGGAGCCTGCCCAATCCCCCGCCCGAGCATAACTTCCGCGTCATCCCGACCGTGCATGCCCGTGACGCATTTTGGTATGAGAAGCATCACCAAGATGAAATTGCCAGAGAGCAGGCTGAACACGCCAAGGCGGAGGCCGATCGCGGCGGAATCCATATGCCCAACCAGTCCATCTGGCCCTTCATCGCGAGCTTCGGTCTGCTGATTGTCGGAGTTGGCGCGACCTACTTCGATTCCGATTGGTCACCGGGTATCCACGCCAAACTCGGCACGGTCCTCGTGGGCGGTGCGGTCACGTTACTCGGCATCTATTTCTGGGCTATCGAGGGCAACGCCGGCTACCACCTGCACCTCGACGAGCACGGCAATCCCGTGGACGACAAACACGCCAAGCACTGATCCGACAGCTTAACCTTTACCTTTCTACATGAGCAGCCACGCCGGCACCATCGACCACCATCACGACCCGAGCACGTCCACGGGCATTCCGAATAAGAAACTCCTGATGTGGGCGTTTCTCGCATCGGACTGCATGTTCTTTGCGACGCTGATCTCGACCCATTTGATCTACCGTCTCCACCCTCCGGCCGGCGGCTTGGATCCAAAAATCGTCTTCAGTCCGGAGCTGACCTCCTTCTCCACGTTCATCCTCCTGATGTCTTCGCTCATGATGGCGCTCGCCGTCACCGCGATTCAGAAGAGCAACGTCAAGAGCTGCCGCTGGTCGCTCCTCGCCACGATTCTCTTCGGCATGATTTTCCTCGGCTGCCAAGTCTACGAGTTCAATCACTTCGTGCTCGAGAAGAAGATGACCCTCTCGAACAGCCTGCTCGGGACCACGTTTTATACCCTCACTGGTACCCACGGCTGTCACGTCGCGATCGGTGTGATCTGGCTCAGCCTCATGTATGTCCGCTCGTTCAAACCTGCTCCGGTCGCCGGACAAGCCCGGGCGTGGTTTACCAAGAACCTCATTCACGTGGTCGTGCTCTTCGCCCTGCTGCTACTGTCACTCAAGGCCACCTTGGGCCTCGTCCACGCCATCGAGGTCGAACCCACGCTCGGCATCGCTTTCAGCCACTTTCTCAAAGCTGAATATCTCGCACTCCTCGGCTCATTGGTCACCAGCGGCATTTTGATCAGCTTCGCCCGCGACTCCGGTCCGGTCGATTTCAACGAGCGCCACGCCATCGACGTGGAGGGCATGGGCCTCTACTGGCACTTCGTCGACATCGTATGGATCGTAATCTTTACGGCCGTCTACTTGCTCGAGTATCTGAAATGAACCTTTCCTGATTTACTCATGAGCGCACCCTCCTCTCACGCCCACGCTGCCGCGCACGACGATTCGCACGACGTCAGTAAATATCAAATCTACGTCCAAATCGCGATGCTGCTCGCCGTAATCACCGGCGTAGAAATCATCGGCGTCTATCTGCCGTTCCCGAAGTGGCTGATTATCACCATGCTCATCGTCCTCTCAACGGTGAAGTTCATGTTTGTCATCTTTTACTTCATGCATCTGCGGTGGGATAAACCGTTCTGCACGATTTTGTTTTTTATCGGACTGGTGCTGGCCGGTGGCACTATGTGGGCGCTCCTCATTCTCTTTGGTGTCGAGGCGAGCCTTCCGCTCCCCACTTCGTAATCGGCTGAGCCGGTTCGCCTTCCTTCCAATGACGTCGGGCGGCCTCCGGGCCGCCTTTCTTGTTTCATATGATCGACTGGCGCCACTGGCACAACGAACCCTATCTCATCGGCGGGCTCGTCCTCTTTGGCTGGCTCTGGGCCTTGCTCGCCGGCCCGCTGCGCTGGCGCTTCGCTCCGACCGGTACACCGTTTCCGCGCGCTCAAGCTTGGTCGTTTTTCAGCGCTCTCGTCGTCTTTTACCTCGCGGTGGGCTCACCCCTGGACCAGATCGGGGAACGGTTCTTGTTCAGCGCGCACATGCTACAGCATCAGCTGCTCGTTTATCCGGCCGCCATTTTATTTCTGCTCGGCCTCCCCCACTGGATGGTCGATGCCGTGCTGCGCAGACCCGCCTGCCTCAAACTGGGCCGCTTGCTCACGCAACCGGTCATTTGCGCCGTTGTCTTTACTCTGGTCGTGAGCCTCTGGCACATGCCAACGCTCTATGACTGGGCGCTGCAAAACAAGCTCCTCCACGTCGCCGAACACGTGACGTTTTTCGGGGCCGCCCTGTTTTACTGGTGGCCCTTGCTCAGTCCCTCACGGGTCTTTCCCCCGATCAGCTACGGAGGCCAGATGCTCTACATGCTCGCAGTATTGATCGGGATGACTCCGGTGTTTGCCTACGTCACGTTCTCCCACGACATCCTCTACCCCACCTACGAATATGCCCCCCGCATCTTTGCTAATTTCACGGCGGGCGAAGATCAATTGTTGGCCGGTGTTGCCATGAAGACCGTCGGCTTAGCCGTGGCGCTGACTGCGTTTGGCGTAAGTTTTTTTCGCTGGTCCCAAGCGACGCACGCGGCCGATACGAAGAAATAAAAAAGACGGGCCGCCAAAGCAGCCCGCCTAAATCTCGGTCCGGATCGCGAGAGGGTCGCGGCCCATTCAAATCACGGCGTCGGTGCCGCCACCGCCGCGAAAAGATCGTCGAGCGAATCGCTCTCGGCGCTCACGTCGGCGAAGAGCCACGACGAGAGGTAGCGCTCGCTGCTTGAAGCGATGATCACGACGATCTGCTTGCCTTTGTTTTCCGGACGCTTGGCCAACTGGATGGCCGCCCAGACCGCGGCACCGGACGAGATGCCGACGGCGATACCATCCAGCGAATTCACCTGTTTCGATACCGGACCGGAGTCCGCTTCTTTCACGCGGATGACTTCATCGTAAATCTTGGTGTTCAACACGGCGGGCACAAATCCCGCCCCGATTCCCTGTAATTTGTGCGGGCCGGGGGCGCCACCGGACAGCACCGGCGACGAATCCGGCTCCACCGCGACGATCTTCACCGCCGGCTTCCGCGCTTTCAGAACTTCGCCGATGCCCGTGATGGTGCCACCGGTGCCGATACCCGACACGACCATGTCGACCTTGCCGTCGGTATCGCGCCAAATTTCCTCGGCGGTCGTCCGGCGGTGCACCGCGGGGTTCGCTGGATTGGAGAATTGTTGAAGAATCAGACCATGCGGAATTTTGGCTGCGAGCTCCTCAGCCTTCGCAATGGCGCCTTTCATGCCTTTCAGTCCTTCCGTGAGCACCACACGCGCGCCGAGGATCTTGAGCATCTTGCGACGTTCGACGGTCATCGTTTCCGGCATCGTGAGGATCAGCTTAATCCCTTTCGCGGCGGCGACGAATGCAAGTGCGATACCTGTATTGCCCGAGGTCGGCTCGATCAGGACCGTATCCTTCGTGATCTTACCGGAGCGAAGCCCGTCTTCGATCATCGCTTGGCCGATGCGGTCCTTGATGGACGAAAGCGGATTAAAAAACTCGAGCTTCAGGAGGATTTCCGCCTGCGCTCCGTGCGCGGCAGCCGTGCGCTTCAGACGCACGAGAGGGGTGTTGCCGATCGTTTCAGTGATGTCGTTGTAGATTTTAGCCATGATGGGGGAAATGATTCGCACCCAACGGAGCAGGTTGCCCGCCGCAATGCGGCTCAAAAACGTGGCATAAATACCCTGCAAGCGCGCGTGCGCTGATCAGGCGCATGCGTTGCCGCCAACTAATTCCTGCGGGTTACCGCAGGAAGCCGCTGGCCGTATTCAACGTCAGGTTCTTCCAAAAATCCGACGAATCGGGCTTTTCGACCGTGCCGCCCAGCACGAACGGTGTTGCCATGGGATAATAACCCTTGGCGTCGGTTTTTCCGTCGAGCTGGCGGGCTTGGTTTAGCCCGTCGGCAAGCTGCCCCTTGGCGGCGAGCTGGAGATTGAGCGCCAACGGGCTGGTCGGAAAAGGTACGCCTGGCTTCGCGTCAATGCGACCGGTGCCGGTGAGTCTCATCATGGGCGAGAGCACCTCGATGGACTTCACCACAATCGCGGCATCGGCACCACGCTCGACCTGCACCCCGATACCGTCAAAAGGCATATCCTTCAAAAGTTGGGCCAGTTCGGCGGCACTATTGAGACCTGCGGCCAGCTTTTGCTGGCCCAATAACGCTGCTCCAAGGCCAGCCAAGCCCATCCCTAACGACGCCGTCTCGGATTTTTTGTTAAGCGCCCGCAGAATACCTTTCGATCCCTTGAAATCGAGCTGCCCCCGAATCCGGTCGGCAAACTCCGGGAGATTCGCCGCCGTGCCATTGAACTTGCTCGCAATCGTGAAGGTCGTCTCCAGCGCGGGCGGCGCCGATGGATCCGCTTTCCGGAGGAAAGCGCCGACGTCGAAACCAGGAACCTCCACGGTGCCGGCGAGTGCATAAGGACGCGCCAGTTTCGGGTCGAACGAGAGGAGCGTCGAAACCTTGAAGGGATTGCCGTTCAGTTTTCCGGAAACAGTTTCCACCGCGAGGCGGTCTTCACGGATGGCCAACGCACCGCGCAGATCCCCGAGCGTCGTGGCGGCATCGAGCTTGATCGCCTTGATGTTGAGATCCACCCGCCCGGTGAAGCCGGCCCAAACCGGCGCGGTGTCTTTGACCGGACCGGTCAATTTCGGCGCTGGTGCGGCCGGTGCCGCGACGCTCCGGCGCGGAGCAGGTGCGGGCGTGAGCGCAGCAGACTTCGCGAGGGAGGCGGCGGATGATGGCGCCCGGGCACCGAGCGCGGCGAATGCCTGCATGTCGTCGACGATGAGCTGATCGCCAGTGACGCGGCCTTCGAAGGAAATCGCTCCGGGCTTTACGCCGAATTTTCCTTCGAGCGTGATATCGGATTTCCGTCCGTCCTTGGTCACGATGAGCGTGTTGCGCACGGCGCCGGAATGTGTGGCGTCGAGCTTGGCATCGATCGCGAGGTCCATGGCGCCAAGCGCGAGCGAGCCTTCGCGCGCGACGAGATTCTGCGCTGAAATGGAAACTTTTCCCGTCACGCCATCTGCCATCACACCGTCGAATGTCACCTTCCCATTTCCGCCCAGCAGCGGCAAGTGAGCCGCGAGCGCCGGCTGTTTTGCGAGCGCGGCGAAATCGGCGCTGAGCGTGCCCTTACCGGCCGCGCGCAGCGCTTTCCCCGGTGTCACCTCACCGGCGACAGCCACGGACACGAGCGCCACCGAGCCTTGGCGCAGCTCGAGTTGGCGGATCGCGGCGGTGAGCGTGGTGCCTGTCCAGGTCGCATTCAGATCCGTCGCAAAATCTGCTCCGCGAAGATAGTCCTGCCCGCTCATCGCCACACTCACGTTGCGCGCGGCGATTTTATCGGTCGCACGGAGGCCGATCGCTTCGCCTCCGGGGAGCGTGATCTCGAGCGCCCCGGCCACGAGCTGGCCCGACAACTTCGACTGCGCGACGTAGGGCTCGGCCCACCCGAGAGGGATCTCGCCCCAGCGAACGCGCGCGGCAGGCGCAGCGGCTTGGGGCGCGGAGATTTTTTTCGTCGAAACATCGAGGGCGAGCGGTTGGAGCGCGTCGACAGCGGCAAGCACCACCCCGCCCTCACGATCGATCTGGAGCTTGAGCGCCGAGAGTTGGAGTGCGTTGCCCTCCAGTCGGCCTTGAGCCTTGAGAGCGAGCGTCAGCGGCCCGACTTCGGCGGGTAAATAAGGTTTCACCAGTGCCGCGATCCGGCCCTCAAGTTGCGCCGAAAACGCAGTGGCTGGCTTCGGCCCCGTCAGCAAATCAGCGGATACGGAGGCGGCGAGCGAATCACCGTCCCCCGTCGAGACCGAGATTTTTTCCAACTCGGCCACGATACGCGCCGCCGTGTAATCCACGCGCGGACTCAGCGCCACCGTAAGCCGATCAACGAGGATTTTCTGTCCCTCGCGGACCGTCGCCGAGCGCAACGTGAGCGGCTCGACCGTGCTGAGCTTTACGCGGCTGCCATCCGGTTCGGCACCGACCACGAACACGCCGGCCAGTTCTCCACTGGTGATCGTGCGAGGTTTCAGCATGGGTTGGGCCCAGGCGAGCGGTACGCCGATCAACGCGACGCGCAGGAGTTCAGACCCGGGTCGCTCGGCGGAGAGGCGTTGGTCTTTGAAAGTAAACGAGAGCTTTTGCTGCGCCGCGACCGTGACGAACTTTCGTCCGTCGGGGGCGGCCACTGCAAACTCGAGTTTACCGAGCTGCGCGGAATCTTTGCCGCTGCCACCGTCGAACACGGCCTGGATCTGTAAAGTCCCGATCGCGGCCAGTTCGGCCCCGAGTTTTTCGAGTTTGGAAATTTGACCATCCAGCGTGCCGGCAGCCGTGGCAGCGCTCGTCTCAATATTGAAAGTAAAGCTCCCCTCCCCCGCCAACGCGACCTCGGGCAAGCCGAAGCCGCTCAACGCCGCGGCGAGTTGTTCGCTGCGGACCGCCAGCCCCCATGTGCCGCTGAGAGTGGGCTTACCCGCGGCGTAAGCGACTTGGGTATTGAAGAGCGGCTCCACCTCAGCTCCGCGGACGAGACCGACGCGGGCTGACATAGTCTCGCCGGACTTGGCTTCCACCTGCGCCAGCTTCACCTCAACCTTGACCCGATCGCTCGGTAGACTCGGACCAGTCGCACTGACGTCGCCAGTAAACTCCACCGCATCGACCCGGAGGTCGGCCGTAGTCCGAAGCTTGATTTCGCCGGAGGCTTGCGCGGCTGTCAGCGGGGCTCCCTTGCTCACATCGGAGAAGGCGGCTTTCCACGTGATCGTGGCGAATTTACCCGGCGTGAGCCCACCACCGGACAATGTCAGCGTGGCACTTTGGTTGCCCGGCAGTTGCACCTTCGCGTCGACGTCGAGTCGGCCTAAGCTAATTTCACCCGGAAGCTTGATTGTGTTTAAGATGCCAGCGAAAGGCGCGAGCGCGACCTGCGCGGGTGCCGTCGATTGCTTCGCAGAGGGCTTTCGCGCATCGATTTCGAGTCCCTTCACGGCGACGTTTTCGATGGTGATACGACTGCCCGATAGGTAGTCCATGGCCGAGTACGTGGCACTCACTTGCTGAGCGACAATGATCACGCCGTCCTGCTCGACCCGCACATCGCGGATCTCTGCCGACGTCAGGCCAGCAGCAACACTGCCCACGATCATCGTCAGGCCGGGTTGTCCGGTAAGCGCCCGTCGCACCGCCCAAGTTTGGACCGAAGGGGCGAACGCGAGGATCACCATGAGCAAGACGAGTGCGGCCAAGCCGCCGACGATAACGAGAGTGAGTTTCAGGCGATTCATGACGTGAGAGAAAAACGGAAGGGTTAACAGCAGGCGCGAAGGACGCGTGTGACAAGCCCGAGTTCCACAACAACAAGGAAAAGCGGACCGCGATCCCGCGCGGCACCCTGCACGCACCCGACCGACGGTGCCCGAGACGCACCTCAGAGCCGAAGGCGCAAACCGTCGTAAGCGAGCTTAACGCCGCTCGGTAGCAACGCCTCGTCCGGACCGTGATCGGTCAGATGGGTCAGGTGCGTCAGCCACGTCTCTGCAGCCCCGATTTCCTTGGCGACCTCGCAGGCCTCGGCGATGGAAAGGTGGGAACGATGCGGCTCGGGCCGCAGGCCGTCGAGGATGACGACGTCTGCCCCGCGCGCTAACTCGACGGCCTCGCGGGGCACGCGTTTGCAATCCGTATAGTAGACAACGCGCTTCCCACTGCTGCGTTCGGTGAAGACCAAGCCGAGGGTATTGATTCCGCCGTGCGGCAAAAGGGTCGAGCGGATCGTCCCTTGGGTCAGTTCCAGCAGCGTCGGCATATCGACGAGTTTAAAGGCCGCGTAGCCCCGCGCGATCGGCCTTTCCGCCATCGCATACGGATACATCGCGAGCACGCGACTCATGCCCTCCTCTGTCGTGTAAACGTCCAGGGCGGCGCCTCCGATCAGATCGCAGAATCGGCGAAGATCATCCATTCCGGCAATGTGATCGGCGTGACCATGGGTGAGAATAAAGACATCGAGGCGGCGAATATTCTCCCGGACGCACTGGAGGCGGAACTCCGGCGGCGCGTCGACCTGCACGTGCAGCCCGTCCATGACGACGTGCACCGCTGCGCGTGTCCGACGGTTGCGCGGATCGCCGGAGGTGCAGACCGAACAATCGCACGCGATTATCGGGACGCCCTGCGACGTGCCAGTACCAAGAAAAACCACTTCCATCGCGCCAACTGAACCGGCGAAACCGCGGAAGTCGAGGCGGTGCTGTACCTACGTGCTTCGGGAGCAGATCCCCACGCGATCAGGATCCGGATGCGGTCACGCGATCACCGCAGCAGTGACGAACATTCCAGCCTCCGCGACCACCTCGCGGTCACCACTGCGTAGCGGAGTGCGGGAGGGGAGCTTGCTCGCGACTCATTCGACATTAGACGGGGCGAGCTTAGCCGCGACACGTTCGCCAATCGCGCGAGCAAGCTGCGAGCAAGCTCGCCCCAGAACGCTCAAACCGAGCCGAAGCAAAGATCGGGGTCCTCGACCCATTAGGAATAAAAAAAGGCGCACCGCTTTCGCGATGCGCCTTTTCAAAAACGTGCGGATCAGCATCCGCGCGGGAGTTTTGCTCAGTAGTCCATGCCGCCGCCACCGCCGTGACCATGGCCACCGCCGCCGGCCGCTTCCTTCTTCTCTGGGATCTCGGTGATCATGCACTCGGTCGTCAGCAGCAAGCCGGCGATCGATGCCGCGTTCTGCAGCGCAGTGCGAGTGACCTTCGTCGGGTCAACCACGCCGGCCTTCACGAGGTCCTCATACTTTTCAGTCGCAACATTGTAGCCGTGGTTGCCCTTGGCGGCGAGGACTTCGCCGACGACAACCGCGCCTTCGACGCCAGCGTTTTGGCAGAGCATGCGGATCGGGTGCTCGATCGCGCGACGTACGATCTGGGAACCGATCTTCTCATCGCCCTCGAGGACGAGAGCATCGATGACTTTCGCAGTGCGGAGCAGCGC
>SYGN01000137.1 GCA_005799525.1 Opitutaceae bacterium
GGCATGGGCACCTACTCACCTGCCGAGGTCGTCACGCCCGCCCTCCTCGCCCGCATTGAAAACGAAATCGTCCGACCCTCCGTCCACGCGATCGCCGACGAGGGTATCGCCTTCTGCGGCACGCTCTTCATCGGCATTATGCTCACGCCCGAAGCAGGAAACGCGACGCCCCCGTCGCGTTCCGGCCCGCAGGTCATCGAGTACAATACTCGTTTCGGCGATCCCGAGACGCAGGTCGTCCTCCCTCGCCTCGCCACCGATCTGCTCGCACTCCTCTGGGCCGCCGCCACCGGTCAACTCGCCGCGCTCGGCCCGCTCGCCGTCAAACCCGACTACGCCCTGTGCGTCGTCATCGCCGCCCGCGGTTATCCCGACGCGTATCCGAAAGGCGATGTCATCACCTTCCCCTCGCCCGGCGCCCTACCGCCTGCAACCACCGTCTACCACGCCGGCACCACCCGGAATTCCACGGGCCAAATCGTCACCAACGGCGGCCGCGTCCTCGGCGTCACCGCCCTCGCTCCCACGCTCCGCGCCGCCGCCGACCGCGCCTACGCCGCCTGCGACGCGATCCAGTGCGCCTCCAAATATTTCCGCAGCGACATCGGTGCCCGTCAGCTGAACCGCCGATGAAAACACCTCCCGCTCACCGCTTCAATCCTCGCCCCTCCGCCTCCGCCTCTTTCTCTTTCCTCTTTCTCTTAATCTTGCTCCCGGTCGCCGTCGCCGTGCCCACCGCCCCCGCCGCGCCTTTCACTCGCGACCTCGGTGAGGGCCTCGTCTATCACCGTATCACGACTCTCCCTACCGATCTGCCCACCGCCGAAGCCGCCCGCAAACTGCCCTGCGTCCTCGATCTCCGTTTCGTCCAGGGTAACGCTGCCGCCGGCACCGCACTCGACGCGTGGTTGAAATTCCGCGCAACCTCGCGCGCACCCGTCTTGCTCCTCATTAATGCCGAAACCGCAGCCCCCGTCCTCGCGCCCCTCGCGGCGCGTCTTCCCTCGACTGGCCTCGTCGTCATCGGAACCGCCTCGCCGGGCCTCACGCCCGACCTCGCACTGAAACTCGCTCCCGACGAAGAGCGTCGCGCCTACGACGCACTCGCCGCCGGCGCCGCCGTCGAGTCCGTGCTTAACGACAGCCCGGAAAAAATCCGCGAGGACGAAGTGCTGCTCGCCAAAGAACACCGCAGCCGTCCCACCCCCGCTTATCCCTTTTCCGACGACCCACCCGATGACCCTCCGTCGACCACGCCGACCAAGCCCGTCGTGCCGCCCATCGACTCCGCCCTCCAACGCGCCGTCCACCTGCACCGCGCGTTAAAAGCCCTGAAAAAGCTCTGAGCCCGTCGCCTCCGCCCCGAAGTTCAGGCCCGTTCGCGCGCACCGCGCTGCACGCCGCACTCCGGCTTTGCTTTTCCCTCAAAACCGTGTCCTTTCGCTGTCTGTTTCCATGAACGAGCCCGGAATTATCATCGTCGTTTGCACGGCTAACATCTGTCGCAGCCCCATGGCCGCCGCCCTCTTGCAACACGCCCTAGCCGCCCAACCCGAGCCTCTGCGTTCGTTCAAGATCATCTCTGCGGGCGTCGCCGCCCGCACCGGCGATCCCGTCTCCGAAAACTCCGTCCTCGCCCTCAAAAAAGTCGGCCTCGATATCTCGAAACACACGAGCCGCCCGTTGACCCAAAAAATGATGGACGACGCCTCGCTCGTTTTGGGTATGACCGAATCCCACCGCGCGATGATTCAGCTCCAAGCCGAACCGCCACCGAAAAACCTCTTCCTCTTCCGCGAGTTCCTGCCGCAACTCGGCGACAAACAGATAGGCGATCCTTTCGGCGGCCCGCTCAAACTCTACGAATCCACCCGCGACGAAATGGTCGAGGCCATCCCCAGCCTCTTAGAATTCATCAAGACGCACCTCGCCAAGTAGCCCGCCATGGCGACGGTTTCCAATTTAAAGCAAACCTTCGCGCTGGCCACGCGCTATCCGTGGGTCGCAGTCACAGTCTCCGCCCTCTGTTATTTTGTTCTTCGCGTTGTCGCACAGCCCCACGGTTTGACGAAGCGCCCTCTCCTTGAATCCGAGCGCACTCCCGCAGCCTTTGGGCGCATCGTCGTGATCTGCGGTGGCCTGTTCGTGGTCATCAACGCGTTTTTTTATCTGGTGCGCGCGGTACACCGCCCGTCGCCCAAAATCCCGCCGCGTTGACGCAGAAAATCTTTGCGTCCGGCCCGAGTTGTCGGCCCCTTGTCGTTTCCCTTTATCGCCACCTTCGCCGCCTATTATGCTCAACGCCACTCCGCTCCCGACCCTCGATCCTGAGATTTTCTCGGCCATCTCCGCCGAGTTCGCCCGCCAACAGAGCCACCTCGAGCTCATCGCCTCCGAAAATTTTACCAACCCCGCCGTCATGCAGGCGCAGGGCAGCGTGCTCACTAACAAATACGCCGAGGGCTACCCCGCCCGCCGTTGGTATGGCGGTTGCGAACACGTCGACAAAGTCGAGGTCATCGCCATCGAGCGCGCCAAAAAGCTCTTCGGCGCCGAATACGCCAACGTCCAGCCCCACTCCGGCTCCCAAGCCAATGCCGCCGTCTACGCC
>SYGN01000138.1 GCA_005799525.1 Opitutaceae bacterium
CCCCGACATCATCCTCATCGGCGGCGGCATCATGTCCGCGCATGTCGGCGCCATGCTCAAGCGGCTCGACCCGCGCCTCTCGATTCACGTCTACGAAGCGTCCGGCGATCTCGCCCGCGAAAGCTCCGACGGTTGGAACAACGCCGGCACCGGTCACGCCGGCCTCTGCGAACTCAACTACACCCCTCCGCCCGCTACTCCGGGCGCGCCCGTCGACGTCACCAAGGCCGTCGAAATCTTCGCGCGCTTCGAGCAATCGCGCCAGTTCTGGAGCTACGCCGTCGCCCACGGACTCGCCCCGCGCCCCGCCGACTTCATCCGCGCCGTCCCGCATCTGAGTTTCGTCCGCGGCGCCGCGCAGATCGCCTTCCTCCAGGCCCGCCACGCCGCTCTATCTGCGCATCCGTTTTTCCGCACCATGGCCTTCAGCACCGAGCGCGACGTCATCCGCCGCTGGGCGCCGCTCCTGATCGACGGCCGCGCCGACGAACCCATTGCCGCCACCAAAATCGACGCCGGCACCGATGTAAATTTCGGCGAGCTCTCCCGCCAACTCCTCGCGTGGCTCGGCGCGCAGGAAAATTGCCGCGTCGTGACCGGCCACCGCGTCACGCGTCTCCGCCGCCTCGATACCGACTGGGGACTCACCGCGCGCGACACCGCCACCGGCGAATCCCATCCCGCCCGCGCCGGCTTTGTGTTCATCGGTGCCGGCGGCGGCACACTCCCGCTCCTCCAGTCGACCGGCCTGCCCGTCGCGCAAGGTCTCGGTGCCTTCCCCATCGCCGGCCAATGGCTCGTCTGTGAAAACCCCGCCGTCGTCACCCGCCACTTCGCCAAAGTCTACGGCCCGCCCCCGCCCGACTCCGGCGCCCTCGGCGGTCCGCACCTCGACGTCCGCCACCTCCACGGCCAACGCATCCTGCTTTTCGGACCCTTCGCCACGTGGACGACCAAGTTCCTCCAACGCACCGGGCACCTCACCGACCTCCCGGCGTCCCTCCGCATCGCCAACCTCGTCACACTCCTCCGCACCGGCCTGCACAACCGCGTCCTCCTGCGCTTCCTCGTGCAGCAGGCGCTTCAAACTATGGCTACGCGCCTGCGCGCCCTCCGCGTGTTTTACCCCGAAGCCCACTCCGCCGACTGGCGTCTCGTCGACGCCGGCATCCGCGTGCAAGCGCTGAAAAAATCCGACGCCGGCCGACTCTCCTTCGGCACCGAAGTCGTCACCGCCCCCGACGGCTCGCTCGCCGCGCTCCTCGGCGCGTCCCCCGGCGCCTCCGTCTCCGCCCACATCGCACTGCAAATCATCCAAACCTGTTTCCCGGAAAAACTCCGCACGGCCGAAGGTCACGCCCGCATGAAAGCGATGGTTCCGACCTTCGACATCGACCTCACCTCCCCCGCCGCCACCGCCGACCACGCCCGACTCTCCGCGCAAATCGACGCCGTCCTTCAGTTACGCCCCGCGACGCCCGCGCGGTAAACACCGTTGACCGGTCGACGCAGAATGCCGGGGTCCCAACGCTGCGGGGGGTCGGCTTCGTTCATGAATCAACACTTCGTTTCAGCCGGTATTCGCTCATAAAACACCATGCCGACGCGACGGATGCGGTCGATCAAATCTGCATGCGTGCTGCTGGTGAAAACGGAAAGATCGAATTGATACGGCAGCAGGAGGTCATCGAGTTCCTCATCGATGCGGCCACGAATACGTTCATCCAGCCCGGTGCCGGACAGAGTCAGATCGATGTCCGATCCGGGCTTGAAGTTTCCTTTGGCGCGCGAGCCATAAAGGGTGACCCGTTCGACTTCCGGATGACGTGACAGCACCCCGTGAATTTGCGCCATCGTGGAGACAGGGAGTCCGTGCTTCATGCTCCGCCACGCTCCTGCTTTTCCAAATCCACGATGCGTCGCTCCAACGTGACCAAGGCGGGATGGAATTGGCCCAAAATAGCCTTCGCGATGTCTTCCGCGACTTCGATCTTGTAGGTGTGCGACGTACGATTGCGCGCCTTGATCAGGTCCATCCAGGCTTCGCCCTCGGTGATCAATCCGTTCTTGAACGCCTCTGGCGTGGCCCCCTTCGAGCCGATGAGGCCCACGAAACCTTGCGCTTCGAGATAATCCTTTAACACGTTCCAGCCCAGTTCGTGCGTGTATTCAAAACCTTGGATCAGGCCCTGTCGCTCGAGCTCGGAAAGCGGACGCCGTCCGGCCAGCTCGACCGCCTCCGTCAGGCGAGAAAGGGCCTGCCGGAAATTCTAAAAGCGTTGCATCCAGCGGATGTCAGGAGTGCTCATGGTTGGAAAGCTAGTCGACACGTGAGGTCGATGAAAACAGCAAACCTCGACGTTTTCTCACCACGGATTGGTCCAGAAACCCCGGCGTCAACGTCGCCCACACCCACCGCTGCGCGCAAATCGACGCGCTGCTCCAACGGCACCACCCTTCATCTACGGAATAGTTTCTCGCTCCCTCCACGCCAAGGGCGGAGCCACCACCTGACGACGGGCGCCCGAGGTGGCAGTGCCTCGCCGTTCGCATCGACCCCAAACCCCAAAGCCAGACCCCGTTCGTCTGTTTCCGTTCGTCTGTTTTTCTGCCACCGAGGTGTGGGGCAGGAGCAAAGAGAACGGAGTTTTGCCACAGCCTTCACGGAGAGCCCGATCCGAGGGCACGGAGGAAAAGCCGGCGACGACTCAGGCTCCGTGAACTCCGCGCCTCCTCGGTGGCCTCTGTGGCGCAACATTCGGAGCGACCTCTGTCGGGAGCGAGCGGGGGCAAACTCGGTGGGAGCGGTTTGACGCGGGGGAGTCGTGGCGCAGCGTGGAGGCGTGTTGTCCGACGCGTTTGCAGGTTTGCAGAAGCTTATGCTACCCGACCGGTGGCAGGCGCTGGCTGTGCAGGCGTTGCGGGCGGGGCGCGATGTGATCGTCGATGCGCCGACGGGTGCAGGAAAAACCTATGTGTTTGAGCGGTGGGCGGAGCAGACGAATTTTGCGCGGCGGGCGCTGTTCACCGTGCCGACGCGGGCGCTGGCGAACGACAAGTTTGCGGAGTGGAAGGCGCGCGGGTGGCGCGTAGGGATCACGACGGGCGATCTGTGTGTCGATCCGGGGGCATCGATCGTGGTGGCCACGCTGGAGGCGGTGCAGGGGCAAATCGGCGCGCGGGCGCTTGGGCCGACGCGGGTGCGCGCGGCCGATGGGAGCGACGACCCGTTTGCGCTGCTTGTGGTGGACGAATATCACTGGCTCGCGGATAAGCACCGCGGAAATCACTACGAGGGCGTGATGCTCTCGGCGCCGCGCGAGTTGCAGTTTCTGCTGTTGTCGGGGGCGGTGGCGAATCCGGACAATGTGGCGGCGTGGCTGCGGCGGCTGGGGCGCGAGCCGGAGGTGATCCAGCATCGCGAGCGGCCGGTGCAACTGGAGGAAGTCGAGACGGACGATCTCGTGCACGGGCTGCCGAAGTGCATCGAGGGATTTTGGTCGAAGCGCGTGGCGGGGGCCTTGCGCGAAGGGCTGGGGCCGGTGCTCGTGTTTGCGCCGCACCGGCACGATGCAGAGCGGCTGGCGCGGCAGTTTGCACGCGAATTGCCGCTGGCGGATGCGCTGACGTTGTCGCCGGAGCAGGAGCAGTTGTGCGGGCCGGCGCTGGCGAAGATTTTGAAGGCGCGCGTGGCGTATCACCACAGCGGTCTCACGTATGCGCAGCGCGCGGGCGTGATCGAGCCGCTGGCGAAGGCCGGGCAGTTGCGCGCGGTGGTGGCGACGCTGGGGCTGGCGGCGGGCATCAATTTTTCGCTGCGCTCAGTGATGATCACGGCAGGGGCGTATCGGCACAATCACCTCGAGCAGGAGATCGAGCCGCACGATCTTTTGCAGATGATCGGGCGAGCGGGGCGGCGCGGGCTGGACGACTGCGGCTACGTGCTGGTGAGTAGCAACACGCCGCGGATGCGACGGGCGGAGGCGCTGCGGCTGAAGCGCGCGGCGCCGCTGCCGTGGGCGTTTTTCCTGCGCGAGCTGCGGGCGGGGCGCGGTGCGGCGGAAGTGGCGGCGGAAGACGCGGGACGGTTTTTCACGGATGAGCCCGTGGCGCTCGGGGCGGAACAGACGTCGAAACTCGGACGCGAAATGCTGCCGTGCGGACAACGGACGGACACGGGACGCGCGCGACTGGTGCGGCGGGAGCGCGATCCGTTTCCCGGATGCGTGACGTGTGCGCACCGCGCGGAGTGTCTGGCGATGTCACCAGAGGCGACATTGCTCTGGCAGTGGCAGCGGACGGGCGTGCTCGATCGCGAACTGAAGCTGACGGTGCGCGGGGAAATCGTGTCAGTTTTTCTCGGGGCGGAAGGGCTCGCGCTGGCGGCGGCGCTGGAGGACCGGCGTTATCCGCTCGACGATTTGTTGTTCGATGCGGCGAACCTGTTCGCGGGTGATCGGTTTTCCGGGACGAATCCGCGCGGGCTCGGACGACTGGCGGGCGTGTGCGAGAAGGCGTATCGGCGACTGACGATCGACGGCTGGTTGAAGGACGGCGTGCCGATCCACTACGGCTACGGCGCGAGCGAAGTGGTCCACGCGCTCGTGGCGGATCATGCGCGGGCGCGCGACGCGCTCGCGGAGTGTGAGACCGCGGGCAAGGGCGACATGGATCGGCTGCTGACGGAGTGGCGGAGTCTGTTGCGGCAGGTGGTCGCGGCCGGTCCGCTGGTGGGCGACGGCGCGCCGATGAACGGGCGCGATCATTTTATTGCGGAGCGGTGGGAGAATTTCCGGGCGCTGGCGCGGTCGTGGTTGCACGAGGCGCGGGCGGATGCGTTGCCCGAGCTGCCGCCGCTGACGGCGGATCAGCGGCGCGTGATCAATCACAGTGTGCTGCGCCCGCCACGGGTGGTCCCGCCGGGGCGGTCGATGATGGCGCACGCGGCGCGCTAGCTAGAACCCGCTGCCTTCGACGCGCACGGACATGCGGGAGAGGCGCTCGAAGACACGGCGCTCGTCGCGGACAGGCCACCAGTCGTAAAGGTAGATTTCCAGCGGGCGCACATCCCGACCCAGCCGCCGATGGTGAGGCTTTCCCTGAGGATGACGACGACGGTGCCTTGGCCGAGCGTGGGATCAAGCATGGGGTCAGCAACGGTCTTTCAGGCGAGCTTAAAGTTTGGGTTTTTTAGGAGGTGATTGAGGAGGACGATGAGTTTACGCATAAGGGCGATGAGGGCGAGTTTCTTGGCTTTACCGTCGGCGACGAGGCGGTCGTAGACC
>SYGN01000139.1 GCA_005799525.1 Opitutaceae bacterium
CGCGAGCGCCAGCGAGTGGTGATCCGTCCACTCGCTGGCGCTCGCGGCTACCGAAAAGTCCAGAGTTCAAAGGACGTTGTCTGAGCTCAAGATCGAATTGCACGGAGGCTTGGCTGGGCTCCTCGGTCGACTGGTTTTCTCTGGAGGGTTTTTTGTCCAGTAATGCGTAAAGAGTGTTGTAGTCCTTTGTCGTTCACTTCCTTTCTTAAAGGCTCGGAAAATGAGTGTCCTCAACGCGACCCGCAACCCCACTTTTCTATGAAATCTGTCTCTGTTTCTGTGTATCGCTTTCTCCTGAACTTGCTGCTTGCCGCCGCTGCCGGGCTGGCTCCCGCGTCGTTGTCGGCGCAGAGCGCCGCGGTTGGCACGATCAAGGGGCGCGTGTTGAATGCGCGCAATGGCGAATACGTGGCGAGCGCGCGCATCACAGTCGAGGGTGCAGCGCTCGAAACTCTGACCGAGGCGGATGGATCGTTTCGCCTGTCCCGGGTGCCGGTTGGGAGGGCGCGGGTGACGATTTTCTACACGGGATTGTTGCCGCAGACGATGGCGATCACCGTGGCCGCCGAGCAGACGGCGCGGTTGGATGTGACGCTAGGTGGCCCGGATTCGGCGGTGGATGGGGCCGTGGTGAAGCTCGATGAGTTCCGCGTGGCCACGAGCCGAGAAATGGACGCTTCGGCCCTCGCGATCAACGAGCAGCGGTTTGCATCGAGCATCAAAAATGTCCTTTCGACGGGAGAGTTCGGAAACGTCGCCGAGGGCAACGTCGCAGAATTTTTGAAATTTTTGCCGGGTGTCACGATCGACTACACGGGTGGCAATGCCCGCGATATTTCCATCAACGGCGTGCCGTCGAACAATGTGCCGGTGACGCTCGACGGCTTCAGCATCGCTTCGGCTCCGGGTAACGCGACGGGCCGGTCGGTCGCGTCCGACATGATTTCGATCAATAATCTCTCGCGGATCGAAGTGTCGTATTCGCCGACGCCGGAGTCCCAGGGCTCGGCGCTGGCCGGGTCGGTGAACATGGTGCCGCGGAGTTCGTTTGAGCGCGTGAAGCCGCTGCTGAATGCCAGTGTGTATGTGATTACCCGCGACAATGCGCGCGACCTCGATAAAGTTCCTGGTCCGAGGCCCAGTGCGACGCGCAATGTGCATCCGGGGTTCGACTTCGCCTATGTGGCACCCGTCAGCACGACGTTCGGTTATACGCTCTCCGCCGGCACTTCGACCAACTACTCGCCGCAGGACAATAGTCAGAACAATGCCTGGCGCGGTGTTGGCACGGCCACCAACGGCACCACGTTCCCGCACACGACCCCGGGAAATCCTTACCTCACGGGTTATCAAGTGCAGGATGCACCCAAGGTCACTACCCGCCGCTCCATCGGCGCCAGCATCGACTACAAGTTTACGCCGCACGACCGGGTGACATTCGGCTTCCAGTACTCCTCGTTTGACGGGCAATACATTGTATCGAGCGCCAACTTCAACCTCGGGTCCGTGCGCGTCGGCGATTTCACGACCACGGCGACGCAAGGAGGAGCGGGTGCCGGTATTCTCCAATCCCTGCACCAAGAGCGGAATCGTTTTAACCGGACGCGCATGCCGACGATGGTGTGGCGGCATGACGGACCGGTGTGGAAGGCGGACGCCGGCCTCGGCTATTCGTTGCAGGACGACGGCAATCCGGACACCGAGCAGGGCTATTTTCGGAATGTCACGATGCAGCGGTCCAACGTGACGATCGCGTTTAAGGACATGTTCTACTTGCGGCCCCGGGAGATCACGGTGCGTGACGGTCCGACCGGTGCGCCGGTGGACCCCTACGTGCTTTCGTCGTATTCGCTGGTGTCGGCCACAACGCAGGTCGATACCAACATCGACCGGCAAAAGACGGCTTACGGAAGCTTGCGCCGAGATTTTTTCACGCCGATCCCCTTCACCTTGAAGACGGGCTTTGATGTCCGGCAGACGATCCGCGACAATCGCGGCGGCACGTTGACCAGCAATTACGTCGGCCCGGACGGACGCGGGAGCGTCGTGCCGTTGGGCAACGATGATAGCCCGGTGCAATTCTTCGATCCGATCTACTCGCAGCGAATTCTGCCTTTTGGGTTTCCGAAGATTGAGACGCCGAGCAATCGCAAGATCTACGAGTATGCGGTCGCCAATCCCACGCACTTTACGCGGAACGAGAACACGAACTACCGCGCGCTGGTGTCAGCGTCACGGCATTCGGAGGAGATCATTTCGTCGATTTACCTTCGCGGCGATGTGGGTCTGCTTAAGAATCGAGTGAAGCTGGTGAGCGGCGTGCGGGCCGAGCAAACGAACGCGCAAGGTGAAGGCTCGCTTAGCGACCCCACCCGCAACTATCAGCGCACTACGAGCGGCCAAATTCTCCGCAATGCCGCCGGGCAGCCCCTCCTGATTGTGCCGACGACCAACGCGCTGGGGGTCTCGCAGCTGACGTTCATCGACCGGGGCGCCCGCACGGAAAAAGAGTATCTGCGGCTCTTCCCGAGTCTCAATGCGAGCTACAACCTCAAGGAGAATATGATCGCCCGGGTAGCCTATTATCATTCAGTCGGGCGGCCCGATTTCATCCAATACTCGGGCGGTGTGAATTTGCCGGATACGGGTAATCCTCCGGCCCCCGGCAATCAGATCAGTGTGAACAACGCGGGGATCAAGGCGTGGAATGCGCGCACGGTAAATGTGCGGCTGGAAAGTTATTTCGAGGGTGTGGGGCAATTTGCGGTCGGTGCATTCCGGCGGGAGATCCAGAATTTTTTTGGTGCGACCGTGTTCACGCCTACGCCCGAGTTTTTGGGGCTCTATGGTTTAGACCCGACGGTGTATGGCGGCTACGACGTGACGACCCGGCACAATGTCGCGGGCACGGTTCGGACGGAGGGTTGGGATTTCAATTACAAGCAGGCGCTGACGTTTCTGCCTTCGTGGGCGCGTGGGGTGCAGGTCTTCGCCAACGGGAGCGCGCAGCGCGTGACCGGCGACGACACCGTGTCGTTCGCCGGCTTCATTCCTCGCAGCGGCAGCTGGGGCGTCAGTGTGACCCGGCCGAAGTATAACGTGCGGGTGAACTGGAATTATCGCGGTCGGTCGCGCAACGCGCTCGTCACGGGCAATAGCATCGAACCCGGCACATTCAACTGGACGTCCAAGCGGCTCTACGTCGACGTGGTCGGCGAATACAAACTGTGGAAGCAAACCGCGTTCTTCTTCAACCTGCGCAATGTCGGCGACGCGACGGAAGACGTGAAGATTTTCGGCCCGGGCACGCCGGAGGTGGCCCGATTCCGGACGCGCATCGACTATGCGTCGCTCTGGACCTTTGGGGTTAAGAGCACATTCTGACCGCAGGGAGGGTCGATGCCGATCGCGGAGCGCCAAGGTTAGCGAAGCGGCGTGATGCGGAGATCGCGAATGACGAGGTGCGCGCGCACGGTGCGAATCGCGAACCATCCGCCGGTCAGAGGGGCGGGGTCGCGGAAGGTAAAAATCTTTTCACCGTCGCGCCAATACTCGGCGATACCGTCGCAGGCGACGAGGCGGATGCGGTAGGCGTGATTGGACTCGAGGAGAAATTTCTTCGCATTGAGGTCGTGCTCGGGCAACAGAGGACGCTCTGAGCTGCCTTCGTAGCGACGGAAGCGGGTCGTCGCGTTCTTGTTTCCGCCGTAGCCCACGTAGTAGGTGAAGAGCGAGTCGTAGTCGGAAAATTTTCCGGTGCGGGCGTGGGTTGGAGCGAATGGCGGCGTGTCGACTGCGCGTGGGTCGACCGCCATCCAGAAGCAATTAAGATCGGAGAGGCGGTCGTGAGCTCCTCCCGCCATGACGACGGTGGCCTCGTAGGTGATCTCGACGGGCGCAGTGATTTTTTCGCGAAGCCAAATGGTGGAGCCGCCGGCGTCTTGGATGTCCAGTGCGCCAGCGCGCACCGTGACGGTGCCGCCGGACATTTGTTCGGCGGCCCAGTAAACGAGATCACCGGTGCGGTTGACCTGTGGGGGCTCGGGTGCGGCGTTGCAGACGGCGAACGAGAGCAGGGCGAGGAACAAGACGAGTGAGCGCGATTCCATGATTGTACGAAGGGTGGGGGCCGGGAGAAGTCCAGCCCGCGGTTGATTCTCGTGATAGGCGGATGATGGTCGAAACACGCGGTGGCGATTGACTCGATCCTATGGATACGGGTTAGCGGCTGAGTTTTACGTCCATCCACACGGCGACGGTGAGGACGAGGCCGCGGGCGATGAATTTTGCCTCGGGGGATACGGCGAGGAGGGTCATGCCGTTGAGCAGGGCGGTCATGATGAGCGCGCCGAAGATGACGCCCCACACCGTGCCCCGACCGC
>SYGN01000140.1 GCA_005799525.1 Opitutaceae bacterium
CATCAGCCGGCCGCAGGGCCAGACGACCATCAAACTCGCCGTGCCGAAACATGAACGCGATTGGTGGCTCGCGCTTTGGAGAAAAATCCTCGCGCCCAATCCTAACTGCAATGCAGCCGGAAATCGTCCGGCCTTCGCGTAGCGCACCAATCGAAAAATCACCTCAAAACCGCGCCCCTATTGCATGGACGCGGCTAAGGGCAGCAAACGGATTCAGGGCAGTAAACGGGGTGGAGAATCTCTCATTGAATTCCTTGAGACACCCGGCCGCCGCCGAGGTGGGCTAACCCGTTAACGACCTCTAGAATGTGAACTCCCCGCAAGGCCTACGGTGGGGCCTGCGACGAGTGGATTGGCCTGTCGCCGCCTTCGATAAATTCTTCCGCCGACCACAGCGGCAAACGCTGAGGTCTGATTAGCCGCCTGCACCCTCGCCGAATAACAAGTGCACCGTGCAAACTTTGACCCCATTTCAGGGCTCCGGATTAGGTGTCACCTATCTCCCCGGATCGAACCGAGCGCACTTCCGGCGGGACGCTCTCAACACAGTGCCGCCGTCGGAACAGCCCCAGCACGAGTGCGCCGTCGTGCGCAGCGTTCGTCGCCGGCTCGGGGATGGCGGACGCTGGAGAGGAAACCATCGCGCTGCTGAACGCGGTGCCCCTCAACGTCAAGGCCAGGACGTGATTGAGGAAACCAACGTCTTTGGAGTTTTTAAATGCTGGCAGCGGCGACCGTGAGCGAGTGGTGTTTCGACTATCGTCCAAATATCACGAGACGTTGGGATGAGACCGAGGATGCTCTGGGTGCGGTCGTGCGCAGAGCCGATCAGTAAACCCCGGTCGCATAGGCGTAGCCAATGACATCGCAGGCAAATACGATGCCGTTGCCGAAGAAGCGATTGGCGCCGTTGTCGCGCAAGGCGGCAACGTGGAACTAGGGGTGATTCCCACTGCGCGGGTCCGACTCAAAACCTCCCGCGCACTCCCACGGTCCAAACCGCACCGTATTCCTGATTGCTGAGCAGGAGGCCGGGCTCGTTCACAAAGGCTCGGATGGGCGCGTTCGTGATGTTGCGTCCACTGAGGGTGACTTCGTAGGTTTTGTTAAGTTTATAGCCGCCGCTGACGTCGAACATCAGTCGTTCATATTGCCACTGGGTCTGCGTGGCGGCGATCGACGTAATCCGGGCCGACGCCCACGTCGAGCGCAGCTGCAGGTTGAACTTATGGTTGCTGAAACGGATGCCGCCGTTGACCGCTTTCGGCACCACCGCCGCGAGCCGGATATCCGGAGCCGCTCGGGAGATAGAACCGAAAACACTCAAACCGCGCGCGAAACCCGGCATGAACACGAGCTGCTGACTGTATTCAACCTCAACACCCTTGATTTTGCGAATGCCGTCGAGGTTCGTGGGCTGCAGAAACCGATAGCCGACATAGTCCGGGTCGTCGCCGTAACCGGCGGCCTCCGCCGACACCTGGGTATTAGCCGTGCCCATGTTTTTCACGGAGAGCTCATAGGCCGAGACCGTCACGGTGCCGGCCGGCTCGATGAAATATTGTACGCTCGCAAAGTATTTGTCCGAGGTCTCCGGTTTTAGGTCCGGGTTGGGAATCGTGACGGTGAAGTTCGTTTCGTTGACGGTGATGATGCCCGCGAGGTTATTGTAATCGGGACGGCCGATCGACTGGCTGGCGGCGAGCTGCAGTTTCAGGTTTTTCGTCAGGGCATATTTTGCCCCGCCGCTGAAAAAGAGATTGTCGTAGCCGCCGTATTTTTTACGCCGCTCGAAGTTACGATACTGATACGTGAGATAGGGGATGGTGTTCGCCGTAAAGCCGGCGGCGCGCACCAGCGCCGTGGGCAGAACGTCGAACACCTGCCCGAGCGTGCGGGTGCGCTCTTCGCGGACTCCGAGATTCAACCGCAGCCGGCTCCAGCGGGTACTCGCTTCGACATAACGACCGTCGATCTGCTCCTTAATCCCGCGCCCGGTCGTGCGGTCGATGACAAAATTGCCATAGGTGTTCTCGGCGAAATATTCCGGATGCGCCCTATACAGTTTCAGCATCTCGGTGTCGTTCGGAATCGGGATGTTCATCGCCGCTAGGTTGTCGCCCTGTTTCGAGTCGAACAGCCCCGGCGTCGTATGGGGAATCATGGCCGTGGCGGGGTTGAGCTGGTTTCCGCTCGGCCCGACGTAAGTCCAGGTCAGCGCACCGGTCCGGTTGAGGTCGTAGGTTGTCAGGCGGGTTTTCACGCCAGCCTGGAGGGTGATCGGCAATCCGAGGGTGAAGGTCTTCTTCGCATCCAGGTAGCCGAGAAACACCTGGCTCTTCCCGATACGGGCGGAGCTGCCGATGTTGTTGGGGTTGGCGTCGACGCGGTTGTAGTTCGCGAGATCGGTCCAGGCCGGTCCGGACAATTGGGTCAGCTGCCAGTCGGTCGTCGTCGGACCGCTTCGGCGCGCACTCCAGCTCATGCGCGTGAGCCGGTTGATCGCGGCGGTGAAGTAGCCGGAGCGAAGGTCCTCGTAGTGCGTCTTGCTGCGCGAATAGCCACCGCTGGCGGTGACCACGATATCGTTGAGCTTGTATTCGAGTTTAGGTGTGTACGTGGCGGTTTCGTTGAATTTGTGGCTGTGGCCGATGTTTTGCTCGAGCCTCGTGTTGATGTTGGCGGTGGGCTGGGCCAGCAGGTAGGTCAGCGTCGAGGAGGGATCGATCTGGGCGGTGGCGGCGCGAAACGTCAGCGTGCGCGCATTGATCTCGTCGTTGAGATAAGAACCGGCCGTGCGCAGCGAAAAAACTAGGTGCGGGGTGAATTTGTAGTCGAGATTCAGCCCGAACGCGGCGCGGGTCGTGATCTTCGGATTATCGCGAAACGTGAGCAGGTTGATGACCGGGCCTCGCGCAGCGAGAGTGTTGTCGATGGTCTGGACCAACGCGACCTGCTCGTTGAAAAGACTATTTGCCGAAAGGCTGAGCTGGATACCGAAGCGCCCGGCGAACGAATCCGCATAAGTGAAGAGCAGACCGGGACGAATCTTGCGGTGCGCACCATCGCCCGGGCTCGGCGTGCGGGCGAGGGTGAATTCGTAGGGATTCGCCGTGAGGCTAGCCTGCGCGGTGATCTCGCGGCCCCGGCGCTCGAAGGCATTTTTGCTCCGCAGGTTCATCGTGCCGGCCGGCGCGTCGGCGTCCATGCTCGCGGTCGACGTCTTGTTCACCTCGATGGACTCGATACTGGTGATCGAGGCCTGCTCGAATTCGAACTGCCGCGAGGTGCCGCCGAACGAGGCCGACGCCGCGGTGGCCATGCGCATCCCATCAATGCTCACCGCCGCGTATTTCGGAGCGAGGCCGCCGATACGCACGGCGCGGGCGTCGGCATTGTTATAATCAATGACGATACCGGGCACATACTTCATGAACTCACCGATGTTTCCGCCCGTGACGTCCCCGAAATTGTCCGACGCCACGACGTTCTTCATGTTCAGCGCCGCGCGTTGTTCCATGATCGCCTTGGCATTGCCCTCGCGTTCGCTTGAGACCTCGAATTTCGCGAGCTTGATCACGCTGTCGCCGCCGGCCGAGGTTCCGGTTCGATAGGTCGAACCCTTTAGTTCGAAATCACGCGTCGCCGTTTGACCGGCTGGGAGTACGACTTGGCTGATGGCCCGATCGTAACCCGTGTAGGTGACCGATACGCTCACGTTTCCGGCCGGAATATTGGAAAGGACATAAGAGCCATCGTCGCCGGAGACGGTCGTGAGGTTTGTGCCGTCGACCGCAATCTCCGCATGTCTCACGTATTCCTGGGTAGCCGGATTGAAGATACGACCGATGATCCTCCCCGTGGACGGCGATTGCGCTCGTAGGGAAACGTCGATGCCGAGTGCGCACATCACGGCGAGCCCGACCCGCGCCACTCCCCGTTGAAACACGCCGCGGGCGTTGACGGAGATCGGTCGGCAAAAATACGATTTCAAACTTAACGGAGGGGTGAGGTGGGCCGGATCGGTGCCGGTCGCGAGGGTTGAGTTCATGGGGGAGGCGCCTTTAGGGATCGAGATTGCCCGCAGCCTTTGAGCTGAGAACAACACCTGTGTTTGCGGCGGCGAGCCAAAATAGGTTGCCGCTGACGCAGATGTCGGCCGGCGGGAGCAATCGAAACGATCATGCGTGAACGATCGACTCGTCCGCGTTTCCCCGAACTAGCGCCTCGCACTCGGCTGCGCTTGGCCCGGGACCAAACTGTAAATAAAGTGATCCACACTCCGATTCCCCAATACCTCGGCGTTTTTCAACGTACTAATCTGCTTAAATCCCAGCCGCTTCACAATCGCCTGCCCGCGAGCATTGCCCGTCGCCACCCCGACAACGATCCGGGCAACGAGCAGCTGCGTGAACGCGTGCGCAAATACGACCTGACAACACGGCGTCATAAGCCCCTGCCCCTGCGCCGCCGGCACGAGCCACCAACCGGGAAACGCCACCCGCGCCGCCGCGTCGATACGATTGTGGCCAATCACACCGACCAACGTGCCCATCGACCAAATCCCGGCCTGATACGCCCGTGTCGCCGTCCGTTCCCGCAACGCTTCCGCGATAAATTTATCCGAGTCGCCCACCTTACGCGTCGCATCAACCCACGGCAGCCACTCACGCAAAGCCGCGCGGTTGGCATCAACCAGCGCAAACAACTCCGACGCGTGTTCGGGCTGCAGCAGTCGCACCTCGAGGCCGGGATTTATTTTGTGCCGTAACATGGTGAGCAGAGAAGTCGCCTCCGTCGGGCCTCGCAAGCCCACGTGTGGCCATGGCGGCGCGCCACCGCTTATCCGCGACCACACTCAAACTCCCCTTCGTTCTCCGCATTTCTGCACCCGTACCCACCCTCCGCGACCTCTCCTTCCTTCGCGGTAGCAACCTCGCCAAACCCGTACACCCGGGATTCACCGCCGCCACGCCAGACTCAACCGCATTCGTGTTCGAGATGCACTTAACAGGCGCGGCGGCAGGCGTCTGCTTGTAGGCGATTGTCCCTTACGGAATCTCCTCTCAGCAGCCGACAGAAGACCGTCATGCGGCGCTTCTTGAACGCGACGTGATTTCAACCCTTCCTCGCCAACAACGCCGCGAGCAATTCCGGCTGGATTTCGCCCTGCACCGCATGTAAATAATGCAGCACGCCCGTGTGGTCGTCCGGATTCGAAGAGGAAATCTCGATCATCCAGTCCTCGGTCTTGGCCGCCGCGACGACGACTTCGTCAGCCCACGCGATGACTTCGGTAGCCCCGACGGAGCCGCCGGCAATACCTTTCATAAAATATTCCCCCATCGTGCAGTGATTCGGTGGTGTATCCATAAGGGCGATCAGCAGATGAGCCGGTCGGCGAAACTCAACGGGATTCTTGGACGCGGATCCGCCGATATTCGATCTGGCCGTGGTCGCTCTCGACTCCGATGGGACCCGTGGCCGGCACCGTAAACGCATCGACAAGCACCTCCCCGTTGCACGTCGCGCGGGCGAGGCCGCCCCGCACCGTGATCACGATCTCATTCCAATCCAGCGGACGATAGTGCTTCAAAGTGAGCCACGGCCCCGCGATCGGAAAGTCGCGCATCTGGAGTTGCGGCTCACGCACGAAGACTCCGCTGTCGGCGTTGGGACTAGCCCGGAACTCCATTTTCAACACGAAGTCTTTCGGGAATCTCCGGGTCGTCATGAGCTTCCGGTGGGCCCGTTCCTCGCGCGCCACCGTGACGATCAGCCGACCGTTGCGCACGGCAAACCGTCCATCGTCGCTCATCGTCTTGCCGTCAAAGGCCGACTTATCCAAGTAGCCCCAGCCGGTCAGATCGCGGCCATTAAACAGACTCTCGAATCCGGGCTCGGGCGAAAAATCATCGGGCCACGCCGGTGCGAGCCCGACGGCTTCCATGATCGGCCGCAATGCGGCGGACAATTTGATGTACCCCGCCGAATTGGGATGCAGCAGATCGGGAAACTCCTCGGGCTTCGCGTCGCCCTGAGCGTTGGCGAACAACGACCACGTGTCCACCAGGGTGACCTGGGGCTCATCCTTTAGCAGCGCGTAGCAGAGCTGGTTGATCTTTTTAATCTGGTCGGCCGGACGCTTCTTCGTCGCCGAACTCGGAAACACATTGCACAGCACGACCGGCATTGCGGAGTTGTGCGCTTTCAGTGCCGCGAGGATCAGCTTGAGATTGCTCGCCGTGGATTCTGGCGCCGCGGCTTCTTCGAGATCGTTCGTGCCGATGAGCAACACAATGCCGCGAGGCTTCAGCGCAATAACGTCCTCCTGCAAGCGGAGCAGCACGCCGCGGGTCGTGTCGCCGCTGATGCCGCGATTGATTGTCTTAATTCCAGGGAAAAGCTGGTTAAGATTGGCCGCCCAACCTTGGGTGATCGAGTCGCCGAGAAACACGACGCCGTCCTGATCTTGCTTCACCCGCTTCGCCCACCCACTGCGTTTTTCCGTCCAAAGTTTCTGAAACCAGTCGTAGCGGCGAATCGGCCCCGTGCCCGCCAAGCCATCGTCAGTCGCCGGCAGCGCAAAATTGCTTTCGGCTGCGAGGGCGGACGCAGCCTTGGTCGCCGGTGCGGTTTGCGCTTGGCTCGTCACCGCGCAGAGCGAGGCCAAGCCAAAAATGAAGGGGGTGAGGATTTTCAAAGGGAACTTTGGTTGGTTGAGCCGTTACGTTTCAGTCGAAATGAGGAGCGTCGATCGGTAGGTAGATTACCTGGTCCAAGCCTTGTTGCCGACCTCAGCCAGCGGGATGCACGCCTCGAAACGCCCGGGCACCGGATCATAGTGCAGCACCGTTTTCCCGACCGTTTCCGACGTGAAATACCCGAGCACTGTCAGCTCTTTGAACTGATGAAAAAACGTTCGGACCTTGGTCTTCGAAGCCTCGGCGAGCGTTGTCAGCAAAGCGTCCTGCCGCGCGTCCGTCAGTTGGAGAAAAATCTTTTTGTGCGCGGCGAGGCTGGCCGCCTCGACTTCTGCCAGGCCCGTTGCGACGACCTGCTTGTCCTCCGCCGCGAGATATTTGCCGAACATGAGATCGATAAACGCCGGCACGCCCACGTCGCGTGCACCCGGCGTATCGGTGCGTGGAAGGATGCGTTCCGCCACGGCGCCGGCGATTTCGAACTGCTGCGCCGAGAGGTAAACGGGCTTCGCATTCACGCCCCCGGAGGGAGTCGCGGCCTGCATGACGCTGGTCAGCAACGACGGCGACAGCGCGACGCCGAGAAACAAGGTCGCGCGCTGGATGGCCTCACGGCGGGTCAGGGCACGCGCCTCGGTAGATTCAAAGGGAGCGGAGAGATTCATGGTCCGGATTTTTCGGCTTAGAGGTTATTCTTTTTCAACTCGCTGAGCGCGTGGTCACAGGCCCGCGCCGTGAGCGCCATGTAGGTGAGCGAGGGGTTGACGCACGCGCCGGAGGTCATGCAAGCGCCATCGGTGACAAAGACGTTCCGCGCGGCATGGACTTGGTTCCACTGGTTCAGCACCGACGTCTTGGGGTCGCGGCCCATGCGCGCGGTGCCCATCTCGTGGATACAGTTGCCCGGCGCACTGTTCACCACGTCGTCGAAGCCTGTGACATTCTTCAGTCCCGACGCCTCCAACATCTCGACCGCCGAGGCCTGCATGTCTTTGCGCATGGCGTATTCGTTTTCCTTCCAACCGCAGTCAAACGTGACCGTCGGCTGGCCCCATTTATCGCGGAGGGCCGGGTTCAACGTGAGACGGTTGGCATGATAAGGCAGACACTCACCCCACGAACCGATGCCGAAGCGCCACGGGCCGGGCGCAATCAGGTCGGCCTTAAATTTTCCACCAAACTGACCCAATTCTTTGATATTGCTCGCCCAATCGAGGCGGCTCGCGCTGCCTTGGTAACCGAAACCCCGCACGTAATCCTTGCGCATAGTTTCCTTGTTCAGATTGCGGAAGCGCGGGATGTAGATGCCGTTCGCGCGCTGACCTCGAAAATATTTATCGGTAAACCCTTCGGAAATACCGCTGGCGCCCACCTTGAAGTGATGGTCCATCAGGTTGTGCCCGAGTTCGCCGCTGTCGTTGCCGAGGCCGTTCGGAAAACGCTCCGACTTCGAATTCATCAAGATGAACGTCGAGGCAACGGCCGACGCGCACGAGAAAATCACCTTTGCATAATACTCGATGACTTCATTCGTCTCCGCATCGATGATCCGCACGCCGGTCGCCCGTCCCTTGTCCTGGTCGTAGATGATCTGGTTGACGATCGAAAAGGGTCGCAGCGTGAGATTTCCCGTCGCGTAGCCGGCCGGCAGCGTCGCCGCATTGCTGCTGAAATACGCACCGTAGGGGCAGCCGCGGATGCAGCGGTTACGATACTGGCAACTCCCGCGGCCATTGAGCTCCTTCGTGAGGTTGGCGACCCGTCCGATGATCATCGGGCGTCCGCCAAAAGCATCCGCGATGCGACGCTTCACGTCCTTCTCGAGGCAGTTCATATCCATCGGCGGCAAGAACTCGCCATCCGGCAGATGCGATAAGTTTTCTTTGCTGCCGCTAATGCCCGCGAAGCGCTCCGCGTAGTCATACCACGGCGCGATGTCGGCATAACGGATCGGCCAGTCGATCGACATGCCATCTTTGGCGTTGGCCTCAAAATCGAGATCGCTCAACCGATAGGATTGCCGCCCCCAGAGCAACGATCGCCCGCCGACATGATAGCCGCGCATCCAGTCGAATCGCTTCTCTTCCGAGTAGGGGTTCTCGAGATCGTTGACGAACCAGTGCGCCGACGCCGGGTGCGTCGTGTAGCCCGTGCGCGCCTGCTTGAGTTGCTTCGCGCCGTCCGCTGCCGAGATCTTGGTGCGGCCCTCAAATTCCCAGCTCTCCTTCATCGCCGTCGGGTAGTCGCCATGTTTCACATCGCGGCCCCGTTCGAGCACGAGGGTCTTAAGACCTTTTTCGCTCAGCTCCTTCGCGGCCCAGCCGCCACTGATACCGGAGCCGATGACAATCGCATCGTAGGTGTTTTGTTTCGTGCCTGCGCCTTGAATGGTGGCCATGAGAAAAATCTATTACGGAGTCGAAGTTGCTGACGATTGAACCGACGGGGAGGAACAACGCTGAGGTTGAACACACCGAATCACCGCGTTGCAACCCGGACCTTTCGCCACCCAACCACCGGCGTATCGGCCGGTCTGGCGGCCTCCACAGAAGTCACGCGGCCGACGGACCGGGACACTCTTGTCGCCGCATATTGACTCAACGGCGGTTTCCCAACCGCCCTTGCGTCGACGGAAAGAGCGCGAGGGGGCCCAGCGCCTCCACCGGCTCGCCCTTGAAGATTTCCCCGCTCGTTTCCATCCACGCACGGGTCGCGGACTCAGCTCCGACGCCGTCACAGGAAAAAAACCGAGCACAAAGGCAACCAATAGCGCCGAGATGTACAGGGGATGAGGATGTACGAAGGAACCTGGGAGACTCAATCCAGCGCGAGAATCCCCCCCGGCGGCCACCCGCGCGTTTCGCTTTCCATTTCATTCCTCCACTGGCAATACTTTCTCTGATGAATATCTTCCGCCACCTCTCCCGTCGCGACTTCCTCCTTTCCGCCGCCACCCTCGCCGGCGCCGGCATCGCGCACGCCGCCGCTCCCGCGCACTCGCCCGCCACCACTGAGCCGATTATCGATATTCACCAACACACTAACTATGGCGGTGCCCGCGACGCCGCGTTCCGTCAAATCTCTCCCGCCCGCACTCACGCCCAACTCCGGGCTCACCAACTCGGCCTCGGCGTCACCAAGACCATCTTACTCCCGTCAGGCCGCGACGCCTTTCGCCCCTCGACCATCAACGGCCGCTCCAACGGTCTCGAAAGCACGATCACCGGCAACGAGGACTGTCTCGCTTTCGTCCGGGCCTTCCCCGACGAATTCGTCTTCGGTGCCAACGAGGTCAGCGACCTCGCCGACGCAACCGCGGTTATCGAAAAATATCTTAAACTCGGCGCGGTGCTCATCGGTGAACAAAAATTTAACGTCGAATGCGATTCGGCCGAAATGCAGAAACTCTATCAACTAGCCGACGCCTACCGCGTGCCGATTTTGATGCATTGGCAGATCGGCAGCTACAACCAAGGCTTCGATCGTTTCCACACGATGCTGAAGAAATATCCCAGGGTAAACTTTATCGGCCACGCGCAAACGTGGTGGGCCAACATCGATAAGGCCTGTGACAACGATCCGCGAAATCTCTATCCTCGCGGCAAATTGACCCCCGGGGGCCTGACCGACCGCTATCTCAGCGACTACCCCAATATGTTCGGCGATCTGTCTGCCGGCTCCGGAGAAAACGCCTTCAAGCGTGACCCGGATCACGCGCGCGCCTTCCTCGCTCGCCATCAGGACAAACTGATGTTCGGCAGCGACTGCGTCGACCCCACGGCGGATGTTGCCGTGTGCTCGGGTGCGCGGCAACTCGCCCAAGTTCGAGCCTACGCACCCAACAAAACCGCCGAACGAAAAATGCTCTACGCAAACGCGAAGACGTTATTCCGGCTCTGAGTGTCGCCTACCGCCGCGATTGGCCCACAATTTTGCGCCGACAAATCCGCCTTTCGACCAGGGTTCCGGGCAAGGTGCAGCTCCGAGCCGCCGCCGAAAGAGGCAGGGACTTCAGTCCCCGCGAAAAGCGGCAGAGGGGCTGAAGTCCCTCCCCTTTTCCTCGCAACCTCACCGGGCACTCGCCACGCAGTCGACAACTCGCAGATTCACCCTCCAGGCGATCCCTCTGCGCGAACCGCTTGTACTACGTTCGAATTGTGGGCCAAGTGCAGGCCGAGCGCGGCGACTCACAAATCGAGCCAGGTGCCCGCTCGTGGTAATCCGCCTCGTGAGCGGCGGGAGGGATCACGCTTCTGCTCCCGATTCCCTGCTCTCACGAGCAGGGCTACGCCACCTGAACTTGTTTCGCCGCCTGAACTACCGCCTGAACTACCGCCTGAACTCCGCCGCCTGAACCGCGAGTCAGACGTCGCATATCTTTCTTGTCGCACCACTCGCCAGCGAAAACCGGCCGCGCGGTGAAATGCATCATAACTCCGGCTCTCCTTTCACGAGGCGTATGGCGAGAGTGCCGTCCAAAAAAGGACCACCGGACTATTTCTCGCGATTCCGCGGATGAAATTTTGCGTGCTGTTCGATCAGCCGCTGCGGTTCCACCGCCGTGTAGATTTGCGTCGTCGAGATGCTCGCGTGGCCGAGCATCTCTTGAATGGCTCGGAGATCCGCACCGCCCGATAACAAATGCGTCGCGAATGAATGGCGCAGTCCGTGGGGTTTCACGTTTTTCGCAATACCGGCCCGCTGGGCGTATTTTTTCACGAGCATCCACAGCATCACCCGAGAGAGCGCACTCCCGCGGTTATTAAGAAAAAACTGGCTGCCCGTCTTGAGCTTCACCAAGTGCGGGCGACCCGAAACCAGATACGTCGTCAGCGCGTCCCGGGCCTTGCCGCCCACCGGCACGATCCGCTCCTTCGAGCCTTTGCCGAACACCCGGATAAGTCCATTTTCCAGATCAACCTGCTGGAGCATCAACGCGGCGAGTTCGGAAACGCGCAGACCGCTCGAATAAAAAAGTTCCAACAACGCCCGGTCGCGGAGCGCTCGCGGAGTGCCACCACTCGGCGCCACCAGCAACCGCGCCACGTCGTCGGCGGAGAGCGTGCCGGGAATTTTCCGGACGAGCTTCGGTCCAGACAACAGCGCCGTAAAATCATCGTCGCGGATTTTTTCGCGAACCAAAAACCGAGCGAGCATGCGGACCGCCGTGAGTTTGCGCGCCAGGCTCGCGGTCTTGTAGCGCTTGCTGTCAAGCGAGTGAATCCACGCTCCGACCTCCGCCCGCGTGACGCCGCGCCAGTCGGTCACCTTGCTCCGGGCGAGAAATGTGGCAGCCTGATCAAGATCGCGGCGGTAGGCCGCGATCGTGTTCTGGGACAACCCGCGCTCGAGGCCAATGAACGCGAGAAAGGTATCGATATCGTGGGCAAACGCCCCCGGAGCCTGGCTGTGGTCGACGCGCATGGCGGAAAATAAAAAGAGACGTCGCGGAAGGGCGGCGTCGATTTTCAAATGCGCGGAGGCCGCTCAGTATTTGCGGCGGCGCTGCGGCGGGACGTAGTTGGAATTCGTCTCTTTCATCCGGAAAGTAATCCGCGCTTTCTCCAAATCGTAGGGGCTCATCTCCATTTTCACCATATCCCCGGCGGCGATCTTGATAAAATTTTTCCGGAGCTTACCCGAAATATGCGCGAGGACCACGTGCTCATTGGCTAGTTGGACCTTGAACATCGTGCCCGGGAGCACGGCAATCACGCGGCCCTCCACTTCAATCGAATTGGTGTCAGCCATGGTTAACGTGGAGTTGGTGCGCGAAGCAAATCATCATATGTGCGGTCTTCAAAAGCACCTTGTAAGGCAGAACGCAGCCGCCTTAGTCAAGATTTCCCTCCTGATCCACGCCTTCCCGCGCCTGACGCCATGCCCGCTTCGCCCGAGCTCCCACCCCTATGCCCTTTCGAGAAACGCTTCCCGTCGCAACTCGTGCGCGACGATGCGTTTTTCATGAGCTTGGCCTACAATCAAGCCATCGAGGCGTGGCGGGAGGACGAGGTCCCGATCGGCGCCGTCATTGAAATCGGGGGCGAAGTCCTCGGCTCAGCCCACAACACCGTCGAGGGCGCGAAAGATCCCACCGCCCACGCCGAAATGCTCGCCCTCACGCAGGCCGCCGCGAAACTCGGCGACTGGCGACTGTCCGGAGCCACCGTCTACGTCACGAAGGAACCCTGCCCCATGTGCTCTGGGGCCATGCTGATGGCGCGGGTAAAGCGCGTGTGTTACGCGGTGCCCGACCCGAAGATGGGCTGCCTCGGTGGAGCGACCAACCTGAACGATCTGCCCCGCGTGAATCATCACGTCGAGCTCACGGTTGGCGGCGTCCTCGAAACCGAATGCCGCGAGTTGCTGCAGACGTTTTTTAAACTCAAGCGCGCGGCGGAGTGAAGGGGCGCGCCAACGGTGAGTCACATCGTAAAGTTGACGCCTTGCCCAGCCGATGCATTGGTTTCTGCCCGCATCCTGCGTTCCCGTTCCATCCGAAAAATAAATCACACCCATGCCCTTCACCCTCCCAGCCCTGCCCTACGCTCTCGACGCCCTCGCTCCGCACATCGACGCGAAGACAATGGAAATCCATCACGGCAAGCATCACCAAGCC
>SYGN01000141.1 GCA_005799525.1 Opitutaceae bacterium
CACCCAGATCAATGCCGACGACAAGTTGAAGATCGTTTTCGGTGGCAAGAAGGCCGTCTCGATGTTCGAGATGACCAAGCTCGTCTCCGGACACGTCGCCAAGTAAGTCGCCTGTTTCATTTTCAAGCCGCCCCGGATTTTTCCGTGGCGGTTTTTTTATGCCCAGCCGGGCCGCGGGGAACGGACTCGGTGAGAGGCCGCACTGTTTATTCCCGCAGATTCCGGGTTCGGCAGATTGAAAGGCCGCTGCTCAGAATTCTGCGGAGTCCTGAATCTTTATGCTCATTCGCTTTCAAGGTGAGTTTAACCGGCTTGGAGGCAGGCGCTCCCCATTGCCTGCCCGCCAGCCGTTTCCGGCCTCCAGTTCGGTTGGCCCAAACTTGAAGGCCTCGTCGAATTACCCTTCGAGGGCGGCGGCGATTTGTTTGCAGGAAGTCTTGAGAATTTCGAGACGCGCGAAGCATTTGTTGTCGGCGGGCACCAGGTGCCACGGTGCGGTGGGGCGGTCGGTGAGGGCGAGCATGTCGCCGACGGCGGTCTCGTACGCGGCCCACTGGCGACGGTTGCGCCAATCCTCGGCGTTGATCTTGTGCTGCTTGTAGTCGGTCTCCTCCCGGAGGCGGAATCGTCGCAACTGTTCCGCCTTCGAGAGGTGTAGCCAGAATTTAAGCACGATGATGCCGTGGGCGGTGAGCTGGGCCTCGAAGTCGTTCAATTCCGCGTAGGCGCGGCGCCACTCGGGGTCGCGGCAGAAGCCTTCGATCCGTTCGACGAGCACGCGGCCATACCAGGAGCGGTCGTAAATGGTGACGCGGCCGGCGCGCGGCGCGTGGCGCCAAAAGCGCCAGAGGTAGTGGTGCACTTTTTCCTCGTCGGTGGGCTTCGCGATGGGGATCACGCGAAAATCGCGAGCGTCGAGCGCGCTCGTGAGCCGGCGGATCGCGCCGCCCTTGCCGGCGGCGTCCCAACCCTCGAAGACCCACACAATCGAGCGGCCGCGCTCGGCGGCGGTGCGGACGGCGCGGTGGAGGCGGCCGAGCCATTTGTCACGTTTTTCGCTGTAGGCGGCCTCGGAGAGGGGCTGATCGAGGCGGAGCGCGAGCAGACGCCGGAGGCCAGCGGGGCGCAGCGAGACGGTGCGGCGCGGCTTGGAGGCGGGACCGATTTTTAATTGTGTGGCCAGCTGCCGGCGGAAACTCGCGAGCACGCACTCGGTGACGGCGAGGTTACGCGCGCGGGGATCGGTCGCGTCGATCACGTGCCACGGAACACCGGGCTTGTGGGTGGCGCGCCGCATCTGTTCAGAGAGGCGGGCGTGGTGCTCGTGGTTACGGTTGTGCTGCCAATCGTCGGCGGTGACACGCCACGCGGTATCGGGATCGCTCTCCAACGAGAGCAGCCGTTCGCGTTGCGCAGCCTCCGAGAGTTGCAGCCAGACTTTGATGATGAGGGCTCCGCCGTCGGCCAGCAGGCGTTCGAAATGGGCGAAGAGGCGGAGTCGCTCGGCGAAATGATCGAGTTCGTGCGGGGTGTGGGGATTGGCGCGAAGGGCGTCGGCGTGCCAGCCACCCGCGTAGATCGCCATGCGGCCGCGCGGAGGGAGACAGCGCCAGTAACGCCACATGGGCGGGCGCTCGCGCTCCTCGTCGGTGGGCTCGTGAAAAGCAAAGGTCTCGACTCCGCGCGGGTCGAGCCAGGCGTTGAGGAGATTGACGACGTCGCCCTTGCCAGAGGCTTCGTCGCCAGCGACGACGAGCAGGATGGGAAACGGGGCGTGCTGGAGCGCGACCTGCATCTGGACGAGCGCACCGCGCAGGGCGGGCACGCGGGCCTCGTAATCTTTTTTTGGAAGACGCCGTGCGCCGTTTGCCTTCGCCATGATCGAGAGAAGTGGCGGGGGGGGCCGGAGTTGTCGAGGCTCGGGAGTTATTTTTGGGGAGTTGCTTCGTGGGCTGGGGACCGCGCGACATCGCACGGGTCGAGGCTCTGCATTCCACTGACCCGATTGCGCTGACTACCGACAGCGCGGGGGTGGAGGATTTTCCTCCGCAGATTCAGGACGCCGCAGATTACGCGGGCGCGAGCGCAATTTTTTCGACAGATATGTGAGGGTAAAAAGATCTCGGGCGCGGCGCAATCACGAAGGAGGGGGAGGAAGATTCGTGAGGTATAACGATTTTCCCGCAGCAAACCGCCACGCTGGAATTCCGAGAAATCTTTCTGCTGTTACAATCTCCCTACGCAAAGGATCTAGTCGGGGTCGGGGGGGGTACCCACGGAATTCACGGATGAACATAAATGCGGTCAGGCGTTTAGCCGCTGATCTTCGCTGATTTTTCGATCTCGAAGCATTCACCTTTGAAGTGCCCATGCGAATGCGGCGCATCCGGCAATTCGCTTGGCGTGCGGGGAACGGGCGGCACGGTAGTCGGCTGCGGTGTCCACGCCGAAAAATTTCGAATGTCCGACGCTCATCATCCCCAACGCCCGCGAGCGATTCTCATGCTCTTGTTCGCGAATTTATTCTGGGGACTGAGTTTTCCGGTCATCAAAGCGGTGATGCTGCTGCACGGCGTGCTGATTCCGCACGCGGGGTCGTGGTTTTCGGCGATCTACACGGTCGCGCCGCGATTCCTATTGGCGTCGGCGGTGTTGATGGCGCTGCGACCGTTTGATTTCTGGAAGGTGACGCGGAGCGAGGTGAAACAGGGAGTGATCATCGGACTTTTTTCTTCCGTGGGCATGCTGCTCCAGAACGATGCGATGCAATTCACCTCGGCGAGCACGTCAGCGTTTCTCACGCAGTCCTACGCGATTCTCATCCCGATCTATGTCGCGGTGCGTGCGCGGCGACATCCCGGTTGGACCGTGTGGATCTGCTGTGCGTTGGTGCTCGCGGGTGTGGCGATCCTCGGAAAATTCGATTGGCGCGAGCTGTCGCTCGGGCGCGGCGAATGGGAGACGTTGGTCGCCTCGCTGTTTTTTATGGGGCAAATCCTGTGGTTGGAGAACAAAGCGTTTGCGGCGAACCGACCGGAGCGGCTGACGCTCGTGATGTTTGTGACGCAGGCGCTCGTCTTCACTGTGCTCGCGGGTGCGACGGCGCCGGATGTCGCGTCGCTCGTCACGCCGTGGACCTCGCCGGCGTGGTTGGTACTGACGATGACGCTGACGGTGTTCTGCACGCTGGGTTCGTTTTCGCTGATGAATGCGTGGCAGCGGAAGATCACGGCGACGGAGGCAGGGTTAGTCTATTGCGTGGAGCCGATCTTCGGGTCGCTGATGGCGTTGTTTTTGCCGGCGATGTTATCGGTGTGGGCAGGAATCCACTACGCGAACGAGCACGCGACGTTTCACCTGCTCGTGGGTGGCGGCTTGATCACGGCGGCGAATATTTTGATCACGCTCAAGCCGCCGACGAAGAGGTAGCGGGCCGCGTGAAACGTTGAGCCTGCGGCGACGAGGCGAGCGCTCCGTCCGCTGTGGGGACGGAGCACGCTGCGGCGGAACTACCGGCCACCGCTCTTCGCTAGCGCGGCGGCGGCGGTCGCTTGAAACACGCGCCGTACCTCGCTCGCGTCGCTATTGGGAAAGTTCGCGCGTTGTACCATCAGGACATAGGCCACGCCCTTGACGGGATCGATCCACGCCTGCGTGCCCCACGCGCCGCCGTGGCCGAACGTGCCGGGGGAAAGCATCGCCGCGAGGCCCTCGTGTGGGGTTTTCAGGATACAGGTGCCGATACCCCAGCCATAGTTCAGGCCGCGTTGGCCGTAGGTGTCGTTTTGGAAAAACCCTGTCGGTAACGCCCCGCTGTGCACCGCGGAGAGCACGCCGACGGCCAGTTCGGAAAGGATGCGCTGACCGGAGAGAGTGCCACGATTGAGCAACATTTGGCAGAAGCGCGCGTAGTCGTTGGCCGTCGAGTAGAGTCCGCCGTTGCCCTGGGGCGGGCGGTCGCGCGTGCCGAAGTCCACGCGGGCGGGTGCCGCCGCCAGGGCGCCCGTGTCTTTGGTTTTTAGGTAGCCCGTCGCCATTCGGGCCCGCTGCGCGGCGCTTGGATAAAACGTCGTGTCCTGCATGCCGAGCGGATCGAACACACGTTTTTGGAGAAACGCATCAAACGTCATCCCGCTCACGACCTCGACGATGCGGCCGGCGAGGTTGATGCCGGACTGGGTGTATTTCCATTTCTCGCCGGGCTCGTATTGCATTTTTGCCGCGAGCCACACCGGCACGAGGTCGGCGAGCGTTTTGGCGGCCTGGGCCGTCGGGCCGCTGGCTTCGCCGAGACCCGAGGTATGGGTGAGAATTTGGGTAATGGTGAGGTTGGCCGGCTGACCGGAGGGCGTCTTGAGGTGGGCGAACTCGGGGATGTATTTCGCGACGAGGTCGGTAACGTTGAGCTTGCGCTCGTCCTGCAAGATCATGATCGCAGCGCCGGTGATTGGCTTCGTCATCGACGCGATCCACATGAGGGTGTCGGGCGTCATCGCGCGCCGGGTGGAGACGTCGGCGTGGCCGTTGCTCTCGAGGTGAAGTGTCTGGTCTTGGGTGACGACCACGGTGACGGCACCGGCGATTTCATTTTGCGCAACTAGGGCGTTGATCGCCGCACCGATGCCGGGGAGTGTGGGCGCGGCACTGCAGAGTGCCGCAGTCAGGGCGAGAAAGAGAACCGTGATGATGCGAGATGGGGACATGCGCCGAACTTACGACAGCGATCCTCAACACGGCGAGCTGAACGTTGGTTGGCAGCCTGGCGCGTGCGGGGAGCCGGAACGTGGAACTACGGAACCAACCCCATGATCGCGAGCCAGCGATCATGAACGGCGTGTGCAGGAAACGCCTCAGGGCCGCTCGCCGCGACCCAGGGCGCTCGCTGGCGCGTTCAGCGGAAGTCGATCAGCTCGACTTCGAAGATGAGCGTGGCCTTGCCGGGGATTTTGGGTGGCGAGCCTTTTTCGCCGTAACCGAGCCAGTGTGGAATGATGAGGGTGCGCTTCTCGCCTTTTTTCATGGTCAAGAAGGCCTCGTCCCAACCCTTGATGACGGCGCCGGTGCCGGCGCGGAAGGTGAAGGGCGCGCCGCGCTGGTAGGAGCTATCGAAGGTCGTGCCATCAAGGAGACGGCCGGCATAGTGGGTGATGACTTGATCACCGCTCTTCGGGGTTTGATCGCCCGTGCCGGGAGCTCGGACGACGAAGCGGAGGCCGGAGGGTGTCTTGCGGGCGTTGGCGTAGGTTTGGTCGATCAGTTGGGCATCGCTGCCGCTGAGTTGGGGCTGATTGGCGTTCATGGCCTCGCGCATGGCGGCGTTGATGGGGCGACCGGGGTCTTTGCGGGCGAAAATGCCGGAGCGCACGACGAGTGCGATGGAGCCGAGGACGACGCCGAGGAGCAGGAGATATAAAAAACTGCGCATAGTGATCAGTGAGAGCGGAGATTGCCGACGGGACAACGCCGGAATGCGGGGCTAATTCTTCGCCAGCAAGTCGAGGGCGGCGGCGCTGAGCGAAGTGATCGCGCCCTTGAGGGTGGGTTCGGGCACGGGGGCGAAAAGCGGGGAATGGTTGGACGCGAGGACGGCACCGGTGCGGTGGGCGGCTTCGATCTCGGCGGGCGCGGTGGCGCCGATGAGCCACAGGCAGATGGGAATGCGGTGGGTGGTGCGGCCGAAACGGGCGAAATCTTCGCCGACGGTGAGGGGTTTGCCGAGCGTGACGTTCGTCTCGCCCAGCCACTCGCGCCACACGCCGGCGAGGCGCGCGGTGAGCGCGGGGTTATTCGAGCAAACGGGGGTGTTGGTCTCTGCTGCGGTGACGACGGGCAGGCGGTCGGCGGGGACACCGGCGGCGCGTGCAAGGTTTTCGCTGATACGCTTGATTGACGCGATGAGGTGGGCGGCGACGGCGTCGTCGTAGGAGCGGAGGGTGAGCTCGAGTTTCACTTCGTCGGAGATGATGTTGCGTTTGGTGCCGCCGTGAAAGGTGCCGACGGTGACGACGGCGGGGATGCCGGGCTCGAGTTCGCGGCTAACGATAGTTTGGAGAGCGAGGACGATTTCGCTGGCGAGGACGACGGGGTCTTTAGTGGTGTGCGGCCGCGAGCCGTGGCCGCCGACGCCGCGGACGAGGATGTCGATGGAATCGACATTGGCGGTGACGGGGCCGGGCACGTAGGCGACGGTGCCGGCAGGGAGGCCGGCCCAGACGTGCATACCGATGACGTAGTCGGGCACGGGAAAACGCGTGAAGAGTCCGTCGGTGATCATGGCGAGCGCGCCGGCGCCGATTTCTTCGGCGGGTTGGGCGATCAGGACGAGGGTGCCGGACCAACGGTCGCGGAAGGAGGTGAGGACGCGCGCGGTGCCGAGGAGGGAGGTGATGTGGGTGTCGTGCGCGCAGGCGTGCATCGCGGGGGAGTCTTTGCCGGCGAGGTCTTTTACGGTGGCTTTGCTGGCGTAGGGTACGCCGGTTTTTTCTAGGATCGGGAGTGCGTCCATGTCTTCGCGAATGAGCACGGTTTTTCCAGGGCCGTTTTTCAGGACGGCGACGACGCCGGTGTTGCCGACTTTTTCGGTGACCTCGAAGCCGAGGGCGCGGAGCTCTTTTGCGACGAGGGCAGCGGTGCGCATCTCCATGAAAGAGAGCTCGGGGTGAGCGTGAAGATCTTTATAGATGGCTTCGAGCGCGGGGTATTCGAAGGCGATTTTTTTCGCGACGGCGTCGCGGAGGGCGGGGTCGGCGGCGGCGAGGGCGAACGGCGCGAGGGAGAGCGCGGCGAGGACGGTGGTCCGGAAGCGGCGAAAGTTCATGGAGAGGGAGGCCGACCAACGATGACCGGCAAGGCATGGCTGGATTGGATTACTTCGGGTCGAGTTTGTGGATGAGGCCGTCGAGGATGGCGTCGGTTTGGAGTTTGATGCGCTGGCCGGCGGGGGGCGGGTTATCGGCGGGGGCGGATTTCTTTTGGAGTTCGTAGGCGGCGTCGCCTTCGGCTTGGGCGGCTTTCGTGAAGGCTTCTTTTACGTCGTGGAAGGCGGCGCCGTCGCCGAGTTCGGCGGGCGTGGCGACGCGGCCGAAGAAGTGGGTGGTGGCATCGCCGATGAGCCAGACGCGCCAGTCGTTGTCGTCGGCGAAGTAGGCGGCGACGGCGCCGCGTTGGGTGACGCCAAGTTGGGCGGCGAGGGCTTTCATGAAGGCGCCGGGGGCGTGGTCTTCGGCGGCGGTGGGGGATTTGGCGAAGACGCGGGCGGCGATGCGGAGGCCGGTGGTGCGCTCGAAGTTGGCGAGCTTGTAGTTGAAATTTTCCGCGCGGGGAGGAACTGCGGGGAGGAGCTTATCGGGGTCGGTGAAGTGAGCGAGGGGGCTCGGGTCTTTCGCAGCGAGGGCAGTCGGGGCGGGGCCGGCGGCGGCGTATTTCTTTTGCGCGGCGGAGAGGGCGACAAAAGTGGCGGGGTCGGCGCGGAAGGCTTTCGCGGCGGAGCCGATGCGGAGGATTTTAATCGAGACGGGGTCGTCTTGGCGGATCAAGGCGAGCGTATTCAAACCGCGGATGGTGCGGCCGAAGACGGAGTGGAGGTAGTTAAGGCGATTGGTCGGCGCGAGCGTGAGAAAGAATTCGCAGCTGTTGGTGTCAGGGCCGGCGTTGGCCATCGAAAGGATGCCGGCGGCGTCATGGCGGAGGCTGGGGACAAATTCGTCGGGGAAGTGGGGCGTGACGGGTGAGGGGAGCGCGTCCGTGTCCTTGAGGCCAGGGTTGCCGCTCTGGATGACGAAGCCGGGAACGACGCGGTAGAACGTAAGGCCGGTGTAGAAGGGTTTCCCGTTTTTTTGTGCGAGCGTGCCTTCGGCGAGGCCGGTGAAGTTGACGCACATTAGCGGGGCCTGCGTGTAGAGGAGCTCGACGGTGGTGGTGCCGCCGGGGGTGGAGAATTCGGCGTAGAGGCCGTCGGGGAGCGGAGTGGTGGGCGTGGGCTCAGCGGCGCGGAGGGGGAGGGCGGAGGGGGAGCCGAGAACGAGAACGATTGGGAGAACGAGAACGATTGAGCTAGCGAGGCGGAGGGGGCGGGGAGACATGCGAGGGACGGTGGGTGTGGGTCGGCGGGGCGACAAGGGAAGTTTGGGGTGAGGTTGCGCGGAGGATCCCTGCTCTCACGAGCAGGGCTACTACGAAGACGAAGCGAGTGGGCACAAGAAAGCACGGTCGGGTGGACCGTGCGATGAAGGATGCTGACGGCGGTGGGGAGACCGCCGGTCCGTGGAAGGTCAGGGGAGGAAGGAGCAGATGTATTCGCAGAGGCCGGACGGCACGGCGATGGTGAAGCCGCTGTTGGCGGGGACGTCGAAGAACGTGCCGGCGCCGTAGGTCGTGGTTGTCGTACTGTCTTTTTGCGTGACGGTGCACTCGCCCGCGACGATCTCCATGCGTTCGGCCGCGCCGGTGCCGAAATAATACGAGCCGGGGCGGATGAGGCCGAGGGTCTTCTTCGACGCATCGGTGAAGAGGACGGTGTGGCTGACGACGTTGCCGTCGAAGTAGACGTTGGCTTTGGTCACGACGGTAACGGCGGCGAATTGGGTTGGGAGGGAGGACATGGTAAATGAATGGTGAGAGTGAAAGGCAGCGTGAAAGTGAAAGGGGGAGTGAGAGGGGAGGGGAGGGCAAGCGCGGGGTTCGCTGGAGCGCGGGAGCTGGGGGACGGTGGGCGGGTGAACCAACGAGGCGCGGAATTTTTGACCGCGGATTTCACGGATAGCGCGAATGCCGTGGGCCGGAGAGGGGCGGGCAGGTCCGGTCGGCTTGCTGGCGCTCGCCGCTACGAGAGCCGGAGATGAGTCGGCAAGCGACGGCCCTACTCTCCGCTGCGGCGTTGCGGCTGAGGTCGGCGGCTAGGGAGACTTTTCAGAAGCGTCGCCGCCTAGGGCGCGGAGGAGGGCGTGTTGCGACTGGTCGAAGGAGGCGACGGCGGCGACGTAGTCGCGGCGGGCGCGGGTGAGTTCTTCCTCGGCGATCAAATCTTCGAGGACACCACCGACGGATTGGGCGCGGCGCTCGCGCGAGACCTCGGCGGTTTTCGTCGCGGAGTTGAGGGCGGTGCGGAGCGAGGCGAGCTGGGCGGAGAGCGATTGGGCGCGGGCGTAAAACTCGACGACCTGGCGGCGAATAGCGTCGCGGGTTTGTTCGAGTTCGAGTTCGCCCCGACGGAGCCGGGCTTCGCTGCTGCGGACGCGGCTGCGGTCGAAGAGGCCACCGGGACCGATGCGCCAGCTGAGGCCGACGCCGTAGTCGTTGGAGGAATCGAAACCGCGGGACCAACTGCGGAGACCGGTGTCGCCGCCGAGGCCGCTGAGGGTGGCTTGCGCGCTGACGACGGGAATGAGCGGAGCGTTGCGCGCACCGTTGTGGAGTTCGCGGACGGCGGCGAGGCGGGCGTCGGCTTGGGTAAGTTCGGGGCGAGCGGCGAGGGCGCGTGCGACGAGGGCGGCGAGGTCCGGGGCAGGGGCGGCTGGGCGCGCCGCCGGATTAAGTTCGGACGTTGAAGGGGAAGACGAGGTGGGAACGAGGGTGGTGGGAATGAGTTCGGAGGCGAGTGGCGTGAGGTCGACGGTGGGGTCGAGTTTGAGGAGTTCGGCGAGACGAGCGGCGGCGATGCGGGCTTGTTCGCGGGCTTGCTGGACGGCGGTTTCGTTGCGGGCGCGGGCGGTGGCGACGCGATGGACGTCGCCGGCGAAGGTCACGCCGGCGGAGGCAGAGGCGACGAGTTGGGCGTGGTGGCGCGACGAGAGGTCGAGGGCTTCGGTGGCGATACCGATCGTGGCGGTGGCGCGCAGGAGTTCGTAATAGGCGAGGGCGGCGTCGGTGACGGTATTTTGGCGCTGTGTGGTGAGCGCGGCTTCCTCGGAGCGCACGCGCTGTTGGGCGGCGAGTTTTTGGTAGTAGACGTCACCAAAATCCCATTGGGCGTTGAGGCCGACACCGGCGGAGAACGAGCGTTTGTCGGCGTCGATGATGCGGCCTTCGACGGTCTGGATGTTGTTTTCGTGCTGGCGGAGGGAGAGGCCGGCGGTGACCCACGGGAACAGGCGTTCGCGGGCGATATCGGCGTCGGCGCGGGCCGCGGCGAGTTTTTCCCGGGCGATGCGGACGGAGAGATTGTCGGCACCGGCGAGGCGGAGAGTCGTGGCGAGGTCGATGGGTTGCGGCGCGGCGACGGCGAGGAAGGGTGCCGTAAGGAGGAGGGCGAGAGGACGGAAAGGGAACATGGGAGGGAAGACCAAAGCAGTTTTTGAACTGCTAATTTTCGCTGATTTTTCGGAGCGGAGGCCTTTGCCTCATCGGCTCCGGCCAAGACTCGGTGGGATTGGATGAGCGGAGATGAGCGTGAATTAGCGGTGCAAACGGATTGGAATTATTTCTGTTCGACGGCGTTGATCGGCTGGGCGTCGGTGAGGGCGAGTTTGCCGACAAGAATGACGGACGCAGTGGATTCGAGGCCGGAAAGGATTTCGACACGGATGCCATCGTTGAAACCGATCGTGAGGGGAGTTTTTTTGGCGCGGTTCTCGATGGCGAGGTAGGCGAAGGCGTTGGTCTTTTCCATCACGAGGGCTTCGACGGGGATGAGCAGGGCGTCGGTGTGTTTCTCGACCCCGACTTTGATCGTGGCGTATTGGCCGGGGCGCAAGGTGAGGCCGGGGTTGGCGACGTCGGCTTCGACGAGCATGGTGCGGGTCGCCTCGTCGAGGGCGTAGGCGAGGCGGGAGACTTTGGCTTCAACGGCGTTGCCGGTGACGCCCTCGAGGGAGATCCGGACGGGCTGGCCTACTTTGACTTTGACGGCTTCGAGTTCGGGCAGAGCGACGGTGGCGCGGACGATTTGGAGGTCGGCGATCGTGACGAGCGCGGCCGAGGCAGGTGTGCTGCTCGCGGACGCGGCGGGGATGTAGGCACCCACGTCGGCGTAGCGGGCGGTGACGATGCCGGCGAAGGGCGCGTTGACCTTCGCGAAAGTGAGGAGCGTTTCGGAGCGGGATTTATTCGCGCGGGCGATTTCGGCGCGGCCGCGGGCGGCGTCGAGGGCGAGCGGGGTGATGAGGTCGGGGGATTTGGCGGCGGCGGCTTCGAGGCGGGAGAGCTCGGTGGCGGCGACGTTGACCTCGGCGCGGGTGCGGGCGAGGTCGGCGAGGAGCTCGGGGGCCTCGAGTTCGGCGAGCGGCTGGCCGGCGGTGACGGCGTCGCCTTTGTCGACGGCGATTTTGCTGAGGTAGCCACCGACTTTGGCGTAGAGGGTCACCTGTTGGTTGGCCTTGAGCGTGCCGGGGACGGTCACGTAGCGAACGATGTCGCCGCGGGTGGGGCGGGTGAATTTGACCTCGGTGGGCGCGGCAGCGGCGCGGAGCGCGGGGGCGATGGTGGAGGTGAAAGCGAGGACGAGCGGGAGGAGAGGGAAACGCATGGAGGGTTTATTTTTTAACCACGGATGGACACAGATGAACACGGATTCGGAAAATGAAATGGGCGCGGAGAGCGCGGAGATGGGACCAAAAAAGGCGCAGGAAGAAGTTCGGAGAGGGGAACCGCTAATCTTCGCTAATCTTTTCGGAGGCCTTCGCCTAATCGGCTACGGCCAAGACTGGGTTTGGGATTAGCGTGGATTAGCGGTTCAGAGTTTGGGCTGCTTGATGAAGGGGGCTGGTTTCGTCGTCGGGGTCGAGAGAGGGGCTCTCGGTGTTGCGGCCGGCGAGAATCGCGAAGACGGGCGGGAGAATGAAGAGCGTGGCGAGGGTGCCGAGGGCGAGGCCGCCGAGGACGGCGCGGCCGAGTGGGGCGACTTGATCGCCGCCCTCGCCGAGGCCGAGGGCGAGGGGGAGCATACCGACACCCATCGCGCAGGTCGTCATGAGAATGGGGCGGAGGCGCGAAGTCGCGGAGGAGAGCGCGGAGGCGGCGGGATCGGCGGTGCGGCGGCGGTCGCGGTCGGCGAAGGTAACGAGGAGAATGGCGTTGGCGATGGCGACGCCGACAGCCATAATTGCGCCGATCGCGGACTGGAGGTTGAGAGTGGTGCCGGTGAACTTTAGCGCGAGGACGACGCCGGCGAGCACGCCGGGTACGGCAACAATCACGACGAAGGCGAGGCGCAGGGATTGGAAATTCGCGGTGAGGAGCAAAAAGATGACGGCGATGGCGATGAGGAGACCGGAGCTAAAACCCTCGGTGAGTTCAGTGAGCGGACCGACTTGGCCGCGGTAGTCGACGCGGCCTTTGGCGGGCGGTTCGCCGAGTTCGGCGACGGCGGCGGCGATTTGGCGGGAGGCGGTGCCGAGGTCGGTGTTGTGCAGATTGGCGGTGACGCTGACGACGCGGACGAGATTGTAGCGTTCGTATTGGCCGGGGGCGGTGCCGGGCGTGAGGTTGGCAACATTACGCAGGAGGACGGGCTTGCCGCCGGGCGCGGAAGACGAGATCGGGATGTTGCGGAGGTCTTCGAGGGAGTTGGTTTGAGACTGGGGAATCTGGACCTGGAGGCTCATGCTGATACCGCTGCCGGGGTCGGCCCAGTAGTTGGCGGTTGTGAAACGGCTTGAGGTTGTCGCGGCGACGAGGGAGCGCGTGACATCGCTCGTGCGGACACCGAGGAGGCCGGCGCGCTCGCGGTCGACTTGGACGTCGACGGTGGGGAAATCGAGCGACTGGGCGATGTGGACGTCGCGGAGATTCGGAAGTGTGCGGAGTTTGGCGGCGATTTTTTCAGCAAACTCGCGGCTCGCGGGGAACGACGGGCCGCTGACGGCGACCTCGATGGGGGTGGGTGAGCCGAAGCTCATGACGCGGGAGACGAGATCACTCGGCTCGAAGGAGACGCGGATATCGGGGAGCTCGGCGGCGAAGACGGCGCGGAGTTTTTCTTTGAGGGTTTCGATCTTCACGCCGGAGCCGGGTTTGAGCTGCACGGCGAGCCAGCCCTCCTCGGGACCGGTGTTGAAAAGGTAGATGAGGTTGACGGGATAATTGGAGGCGTGGACGCCGACGAGGCCGATGGTGATGGCGACGTTGGTGGCGCTGGCTTCGCGGTTGATGGTGTCGAGGATGTGTTTCGCGACGGCTTCGGTTTTTTCGACCTTGGTGCCGGCGGCACCGCGGAAACGGATGGCGAGCTGGCCGGAATCGACGGCGGGGAAAATCTCGAGTCCGAGGTGCGGGCCGAAAACGGAGATGAGGCCGAAGGCGGCGGCGAGGTAGAGCGGGAGGACGAGCCAGCGGGCGGCGATGAACGGACGGACGAGGGCGGTGTAGAATTTTTGGAGACCGACGAGCCAAGCGGGGTCGGCGTGCGTGGCGGTTTGTTGGTGGCGGCGGAGGAACCACACGCTGAGCACGGGGACGAGCGTGCCGGAGAGGAAAAACGACGCGATCATCGAAAATCCGACAGCGAGGGCGAGCGGGGTGAAGAGGGCTTTCGCGGCGCCGACCATGAAGAACGCGGGGATAAAAACGGCGACGATGCACAGCATCGCAAGGAGGCGCGGGAGGGCGGTTTCGCGGGTGGCTTCGAGCGCGGCGCGGGCGAGGGGAGTGCCGCGGGCGAGGTGGGCGTGGATGTTTTCCACAGCGACCGTCGCTTCGTCGACGAGAAGGCCGACGGCGAGAGCGAGGCCGGAGAGCGTCATGAGGCTGCGGCTCTGGCCGGTGATCCAGAGGGCGAACGTCGCGGCGAGGAGGGCGATGGGGATATTGACGACGACGATCAGCGCGCTGCGCCAATCGCGCAGGAAGAGGAGTACCATGAGGCCGGTGAGCAAGGCGCCGAGCGCGCCCTCCTTGGTGAGCGTGGCGATCGACTGGTTGACGACGGGGGACTGATCGAACTCGTAGCTGACTTTCACGGTATCGGGAACGGCGGCCTGGAATTTCGCGAGGTTGGACTTGACGAGGTTCACGACGGAGAGTGTGGAGGCATCGGCGCGTTTGGTGACAGGGATGTAGACGGTGCGGCGGCCGTTCGCGAGGGCGTAGGAGGTGACGAGGTCGGCGCTATCCTCGACGGTGGCGACGTCGCGGAGGAAGACGGCGCCCTGCGGGGTGACGCGGAGCGGGACGGCGGCGAGATCCTGGATGTTTTTGGGGACGGCGTTGACGGGGACGATCGGGTATTTGTCGCCGAGGTTCATGTTGCCCGACGGGCTGAGGATGTTGGCGGCCGTCATGGCTTGGACGAGATCGTCCGGGGACAGGCCATACGCGCGGAGGCGGTCGGGTTTGGCGTTGATGACGATGGTGCGCGCGCTGCCGCCGAAAGGAGGCGGGGCGGAGACGCCGGGGAGGGTGGCGAAGAGCGGGCGCACGCGGTTGAGGGCGGCGTCCTGCATCTGGCCGACGGTGACGTTGGGGTCGTCGGTGGAGAAGACGAGATAGCCGACGGGGACGCTGCCGGCGTCGAAGCGGGTGACGAAGGCGCCGGGGGTACCGGCGGGCATGAACGAGCGGGAGCGGTTCACATAGGCGACGACCTCGGACATAGCGGCGGCCATGTCGGTGCCGGGGTGAAACTGGAGTTTCATCAGGGACGCGCCCTGGATGGACTTCGACTCTACGTGCTCGATGCCGGTGATATAAAGGAAGTGATATTCGTAGTAGTAGGTGATGTAGCCCTCCATCTGGGCGGGGTCCATGCCGCCGAAGGGTTGAGCAACGTAAATCGTGGGGACGCCGAGCGGGGGAAACGCATCGCGCGCCATGCGTTGGAGGGCGAGCGTGGCACCGAGGCAGACCGCGACAACGAGAACGAGTACGGACCACGGGGAGCGCAAGGCGAGGCGGACGAGATTCATTTTTTCGGAGAGCGGAGAGCGGAGAGCGGAGAGAGTAGGGAAAAAGCGGGGCGAGGGCGGAGTGACGCCTCGCTGCGGGCGGGTTTGCGTGGAACCGAGACGAGGAAAATATGAGGTCGCTTTGGACGTGGGCTGTCAACGATGCGCTCGGGAAAGGTCTCGGGAAAGGTGCAGCGCTGGCTTGAGTGCGGGAGGTGGGGCGCTTTGCTGCGCGAGTGCTGATTCTGAATACACTCGCGCCGGTTTTCTTGCTCGTGGCCCTTGGGGCGCTGCTCCAGCGCACGGCGTTTGTGTCGGTGAATTTTTTGAAAGAGGGGAACCGGCTGACGTATTACCTCGGATTGCCGGCGTTATTGTTTTCGCAGCTGGCGGGGGCCTTTCACGAAGCGGCGGGGGCGCGACCGATGTTGGGCGCGATGTGGGGCGCGACGCTGGCGGGGATCGTGGTCGCGTATGGAGTCGCGTGGGTGATGCGCGTGCCGGAGGGGGCAACGGGGACGTTTGTGCAAGGGGCGTTTCGCGGGAATCTGGCGTTTGTGGGGCTGCCGATTATCTATGCGCTGCCCGAGCTGGCGTTGGGTGCTGGGCTCTCGACGCGGACGGCGGCGGTGATCGTCGTCGCGCCGATGATGGTTTTTTATAATGTAGCGGCAGTGGTGGTGCTGTTGTTGAGCCAGCATCCCTTGAGCTGGAAGATGGCGCGGCCATTCTTGAAACAGCTCGCGACGACTCCACCGCTGGTGGCGACGGTCGCGGGGGTAAGTTGTGCGCTGCTGGGCTGGAAGCTGCCGGCGAGCTTGGACAAGACCTTTGCTGCGCTGGGCGAGATGGCACTGCCGCTGGGGTTGTTGGGAGTGGGCGGATCGATCGTGACGTCGAAGCTGGGTGGGGCGTGGCGTCGGCCGCTGGCGTCGGCGCTGGTAAAAACAGTGGCGGCACCGTCGCTGGGCTGGGGGGTGGGGTGTTGGCTCGGGCTCGGTGCGGCGGAGCTGAAAATCGTGATGATTTTGATGGCGTGTCCGGTGGCGGTGGTGAGCTACACGATGGCGCTAGAAATGAAGGGAGACGAAGGCCTTGCTTCGGGGGCGGTTGTGCTGAGCGTGCTGACGTCGTTGGTGACGTTGGCGGTGATCATCGGGGTGTTTTGAAAGGTGGGACGAGGCTGCGGTTTTAATCCGGAGGTGTGGTGACGCGGAGTTGGCGGACGGGGGGTAATAGGCGTTTGATCGGTCCGCAACGGGCGCGAAAAGATCGGCCCTGCGCTGAAACCTTGCGCCGACCGTGGTGTCGCACACGCTGAATCATCCTAATGAAAACGTCCTTTTCACTCTGCCTTGCCCTGCTGGCCGCCGCTCCCGGTTCGGCGCAGGTCTTTCGTCCGGCGACGGTCAATGGTGCGGTCGTCGGAGGAATTGCCGGTGCGGTGATCGGTCATAATAGCGGCAGCTTGAACCACAGCGCGTGGAAGGGTGCTGCGATCGGCGCCGGTGTGGGCGCGTTGGTGGGTTCCGTTGTGAGACATGATCGCGACGGGCGGCGTGACACGCCGGTCAGGGCGGCTCACGACCACTCGCCTTATGTCTACCGGGCTGTGCCCCGTGTCGCTCATTATGGCGCTGGCTCGGGCGGTTTTTATCGGGCCGGCTATGATGGCGCTGGGGGCTACTACCGCGGAAGCGCAGCAGCGGACGGTTTTTTCCTGGGTGGGCTTGCGGGCGGCATGATCGGGCACTCGAGCGGAAGTTTTCGCCACAACGGCTGGCACGGTGCCGCCTGGGGTGCGGGTGCCGGCTGGCTGCTAGGCTCCATCGCCGACGCCAACCGGCGCGCGGTGATTTGGGAACGCCCCCCCGTCTATGTCGAGCAGGCTCAGCCCGTCGTCGTCCCGGCACCGCCGCAGCCGGGGCAACCCGCCGCGCAGCCGCAGCAAATCACGATCATCAATAATTATTACGGTAACGCCGCTCCTATGAGCCAAGCGAACGGACTGTTTGGCCGCTGAGGCCTTTGTTTATCGGCCCGCTCCGACGCAGCTTTTTCTGACACGATCCATGAACACCACCTCCCGTTTCATCGTCCTCGCGAGCCTTGCCGCGACTCCGGTGCTTTTTACCGGCTGCGAAACTACGCAGGGCGTAAAAAATCCCTCCGGCGTCGCGGTCACTGAGCTGCGCCCCGACGAAAAAGGCTTCGTCCAAGGCACCGGCGTCGAGCCACAGGATCTCGTGGCGGTGACCGACAAGATGTCTCGGAGCATTCTCGGCATTCCCGAGATCGCGCGCGCGCAGACCAAGCCGCGCATCGTCCTCGAGCCGGTGGTCAACAACACGCGGTTTCCGATCAATAAAGATATTTTCCTCACGCGCATCCGTACGCAGCTCAACTCGAAGGCGGTGGGTCGCGTGAGCTTTCTCGACCGCGAGATGATGAAGACGCTCGAGCGTGAACGCGCGCTCAAGCAATCCGGCCAGGTCACGGCGAGCAGCGATCCCAACGTCGTCGAGTTCCGCGGCGCCGATTATTTTCTCACGGGCAAACTCGAGGGCATGAGCACGCGCACCTCGCAAGGCACGAGCGACTATGTGCTCTACAGCTTCCGCCTCACCGACGCCCGCACGAGCGAGATCGTCTGGGAGGATTCGGCCGAAGTGAAAAAACAGGGGCTGGAAGACGCCGCGTATCGGTAATCTGGTGATTGGATTGCGGCGCTCGCCAGCGTGCCGCCAGCCTTATGACTGACTCCCGACCCGTACCGCCGAGCCGCGAGCGCCGCCCTTCTGTCGTCGCGCTCTTCGTCATATCCACTGCCCTGCTGCTGACGCTGGCCGGTTGTGCCACCATGCCCGACCCGCCCGCGCGCCGCCCGGTGACGCGCACCGGCGATCCGTTGATTGATGGCAATGCCGATCTGGCCAATGGCCTCGACAAGGACCGCGTGCTGCTCGAATATCGACTCGGGATCATGGCGTTGCGGATGGGTAATTTCAATCTGGCCAAGGCGAAGTTCGACGACGCGATTACGCGGATCGGGGGTTTGATCTCGGGACCCGACGATGCGGCGAAGCGCTCGCGTGGCCTCTTCACGGCCGAGCGTGAAAAAACTTTCATCGGCGAGCCCTATGAGCGGGTGATGGTGTTTTATTACCGCGGGCTCCTGTATTGGCGCGATGGGGAGCCGGACAATGCGCGCGCGTGTTTCCGTTCGGCCCAGCTCCTCGATACCGACGCTGAGTCAGACACCTACAAAAGCGATTACGTGTTGCTTGATTATCTCGACGGACTCGCCTCGGCGAAGCTCGCGGCCGACGGCTCCGATGCCCTCGCGAGGGCGCAGAAGCTGACGAAGAACACGCTGCCGCCCTACGATGTGCAAGGGAACGTACTACTCTTCGTCGAGTTTGGCCGCGGCCCGCGCAAATACGCCGGCGGGGAAAACGGCGAGTTGCTCCGCTTCCGCACTGAGCCCTCGCGCATTCGCTCCGCGTCGCTCTCAGTGCTCGAACAGAGTGTGCATTTTCTGCCGTGGGATAATTTGAATTATCAAGCGGTGACGCGCGGTGGTCGCGTGATGGATCACGTCCTCGGCAACAAAGCCGTGTTCAAGCAGACCACCGATACCATCGGTGATATTGCCCTCGTCGGTGCGGTGATCGCGGCCGGCAATATCCATCAGGAAAAGCGCCGCGTCGTCACGGATGAAAAGGGCCGCAAGCGCGTGGTGACCGAAACCGACAAGAGCGATGGAGCCGAGACGGCGGCGATCGCGCTCGGGGTCATCGGGATTTTCAGCAAGATTGCCGCTGCTGCCACGAAGACCCGCGCCGACGTCCGGATGTGGGACAACCTCCCCCAATACCTCAGCTTTGGCTCGCTGCAGCTGCCGGTCGGAGATCACGCCGCTATTTTACAGTTTTACGATGCCAACGGCCAGGCGGTGCCCGATCTCGCCCGCCGCCTCACAATTTCGGTGGCGGATCCCGCCAAAGACACCGTCTTAATTTTGAGCGAACTTAAACGCTGAACCGCAGTCATACGTGATCACACCCGCGCCTTTTCGACTATGAACACCACACCCCTCTTGATCCTTGCCGCCACTGCGGCGCTCACGCTCTTCGCGGGCTGCATGTTGGCACCCGGTCCCTTCCAACCGCTCGACACCACGAAATACACGCTCGAGAACACCGAGAAATTTGTGCTGCTCGACAAGCCCGCGCAGTTCTCTGTCACCTGTACTGGTCTGCAGGAACGGATCCTCGCTGACGGCCGCCTTGAAGTCGTGGCCAACGTGAAGAATCGGGAAAGCCGTCGGCTCGAGGTCCAAATCAACTGTGTGTTTAAGGACGAGTTGAATGCGGCGACTGGGGACGAGACGCCGTTTCAGACGCTCATTCTCACGGAGAATTCGACCGAAGCCGTGCGCTTTACCGCCATGAATAGTGCGGCTAAAAAATATACCATCCGCGTCCGTCAGGCGCGGTGACCACCCGATCGTCGCTGCGTTGCCCCCATTCTCCCGCTCCCGTTCCGTTTTGATCCGGAGAAAAAGTAAGCGAAACAAGAAAAAGAAAGATCACGAAACCCATCCGTCATGAATTCCCGCTCATTTTTCTTCGGTCCCCTTTCCCTTTTGCTGATGCCCGTTCTCCTTGCGCAGGCCGACCGCCAGCCGCCCACGCCTCCGCCGGTGGTGCAAGCGATTCTGGCCCCGCTCCCGCCGGTCGCGCAGGCCGGTCCGCAGCGGGTGTACGCTCCGTCGGGTGATACGCTGATCGCCCGGCAGTCTGCCGAAGGCATCCTCGAAGGCTTCCGCAAAGTGAACAAAACCGACGGCACCCCGCGGATCGTTATCTACGTTAATCGCGCGCTCGTCGATACGGTGACCGGACTCAAGCTCACCGCGTACAGCGAAAAATATTACAAAGAGAACGGCACGGTGAAAACCAGCGGCGAGAACACCTACGCGCTGAAGGAGGCGACGCCACCGACGCTCGCCGACCAGCAGACGGTGCGCGAGATCGAGCGGCTCTTTGGCCGCGCCTTCCGCAACGCGGGTGCGACGCTTGCCGACCAAAAATCTGCTGTGGCGCTGATCAAGGAGCGCCCCGGGCACCGTCTGGTCGGCGATCAAGCGGCGAAGGATCGCGAGGCCTTGGGCAAGATTGCCGACGTGGCGATTGAGGTGCTGATCACGAGTCGGAGCCTGACGGTCCCCGAAGTTTCAGGGGACAAGACCTACGCGGTGCCGGACATCCAAGCGACGGCGATACGCTTGAAGGACTCGGTGATTATCGGCCAAGCGGCGGCGAGCGACATCCTTGGGCGGGACGCCCAGGCAGGCGCGATCATGCGGCAATTTGGGGTGCGTGACATTACGGAAGCGACCGCGTTAGCGCTGATGGAAGACATGCTGACCGGTAAGAAGTGAAGGGATCGCGGCTCGTGCCCCCAAGGGCACGAAGTCGTCGTGGCGAGGGAGAATTTCAGTGTCCCCCGCGGCTGAGGAAGAACCGGTGGACGGAAGTCCGCCGTGTTGCGTGATGCGGATGTGTGGTCTTGGGGGCACGGAGATGTGCCCGCCCACCGCGGAGCAGAGCGGTCACTTTTTTTCGATCGGCGCCATCTTCACGTGGGCGTCGAGCCAGGTTTCCATTTCCCAGAGCGTGTGGAGCAGACTTTCGCGGGCGCGGTAGCCGTGCGCTTCGTGGGGGAGCGATGTGAAACGCGTCGTCGCGCCCTGGCCCTTGAGTGCGGCGTAGAAGCGTTCGCTCTGGATGGGAAATGTGCCGGAATTATTGTCGGCTTCGCCGTGGATGAGGAGGATCGGGTCTTTGATTTTGTCGGCGAAGTTGAAGGGTGACATGGCGGCGTAGACTTGGGGGGCCTGCCAAAACGTGCGGGTCTCGGACTGGAAGCCATTGGGCGTGAGTGAGCGATTGTAGGCGCCGCTGCGGGCGATGCCGGCGCGGAACAGTCGCGAGTGAGCGAGGAGATTGGCCGTCATGAACGCCCCGTAACTGTGGCCGCCGACCGCGACGCGCTGCGGATCAGTGACGCCGCGGCGGGTAAGTTCGTCGATGGCGGCCTGCGCGTTGGCGACGAGTTGCTCGACGTAGGTGTCGTTGCCGGGTTTGCCCTTTTGGTTGACGATCGGCATGGTGGGATCGTTGAACACCGCGTAGCCGGCGAGGAGAAACGGGAGCGGACCTTGGACGCTCAGGCGCACGAATTTTTCCGGCGTCCCGCTGGCGGTGATTTGCCCGGCGGTGTCGGCGGCGAGGAATTCGCGGGGGTAGGCCCACAACAGCGTGGCGAGGGGGCCTTGGTCGGGCGTGTAGCCGGGTGGAAGATACAGCGTGCCGGAGAGGGCGACGCCATCGGCACGCTGGTAGCGGATGAGCTCTTTTTTTACGTGGGAGAATTGGGGATAGGGATTGGGGAATTGTGTCAGCGCAGTCAGCGCGCCGGTGGTGAGATCGCGCACAAAATAGTTTTCCGGCTCGCTGGCGGATTGGCGCGCAGTGAGGGCGCGCGTCAACGTAGCATCGGTGAATGCGATGAATTCTTCATAGTGCGGCGGCGCGGAGTGCCAGCGGCGGCGGATCTGTTTGGTCGCGAGGTCAAGCTCGTCGAGGAACGGGCGGTCGCCTTCAGACGAGGCGCCGAGGCCGTTGAGGAAAAGTTTTGTGCCGTCGGCGCTGCGCTGGAGGACGAGACGGCCGGCGGCGTTGCGCTCGTTGACCGGACGACCGGGGTCGGCGTAGCGGTCTTGTGAGGAACGTTCGAAGAGCAGTTCGCGTTTGCCGAACGGTTTGTCGGGGGCGACGCGCCAAGTGCGGACGACGCGCGTGGTTTGCCAACTCTCGGTGACGAGGGCGAGGGAGTCGTCGCCCCACGCGATGGACGTGACCCGATATTCGAATCGCTGTTGTTCGATGGGCGAGCCCTTGAAGGGGGCCGCCAAGGTGAACCACGCGTCGCGCTCGCGGACGGGCGCGGATTTTTTTCCGGTCGCCGACGCGGGAGCGGCGGCGGGACGGCGATCGATGGATTGGACCCAACTCAGCGTCGCGGGTTGGTCGGCGCGCCACGCTACTTGCCTCGGACCGGCGCGCACGCCGCCGGCGGTGGCGTCGCTCGCATCGTCGAGTCCGGTGTCGGCCACGCGATAGTCGCGGCCGCCCGTGCGATTGATGATGTCGGTGTATTTGGGGAAACGCGAGGCGGGGACCTGATAGGAGAAGGGGCGATGGAGCGTCTCCACGATGAGGTGCTGGCCGTCGGGCGAGGGTGCGAGGCGAGTGATGAGGCCCGGAAGGTTGAGCGGGGAAAGTTTTCCGGCGATGGAGACGAGGGCGAGATCGGCGGTGCCGTAGTGATCGAAAAGGGCTTCGTCGTGGGCGTTGGTAAGGAGGCCGTCGTAGGTGCGGGCGGGGGCTTTTTTGCCCCGATTCTCTTGAGTCACCGGACCACTGGGGCTGCGCGGAGCAAGGGGCGCGGGGCCGCGGCCGGTCGGGACGTGCAGGATGGCCAAGGTGGTAGCGTCGAGCCACACCAAAGGTGTTTCGAGGACTGCGTTGAGGTGCAGGTTCGGGGCGAGTGGACGGGCGATGGCGGAAGTGGTGTCGGCGAGCCAGAGTTCGAGGCTGCTTTCGCGGAGGAGAGTCAAGGCGACGTGGCGGGAGTCGGGGGACCACGCGTAGTGAGCGATGCGCACGCCGGAGGGCAGACCGGTGACGCGCCGCTCCGCCGCGCCGGAAACGGGTTGCAGAGCGAGGCCCGTATAGGTGAGCGCACGGCTCGTGGCATTGTTGGCGGGAGTAAGGCGGATGCCGGCGAGCCGGAGTTCGGGTTGGGAGAGTTCGGCGATGGAAGGAGCCTCGGTGCGGGCGAGCAGGAGGAGGTGCGTGCGGTCGGGGCTGATACTGACGGCGGGCGCCGCGGGGGCGTCGACGAGTGCGGCGAGTGCGGGGGACGGCTGGCGGTAGGCCGCATCCGTTTGCGCGTGGAGTGAGAGTGCAAACACGAAAATAAAGAGGAGCGCGAGACGGGGGACGAAGGGGGAGGACATGGTTGGGACGTTGACGGGTGCGGTGGGGAAGGGCACGGAGAAAGGAGCCGGAAGCGCGGAGGGGGGCGGCTGAGAGAAGAGGAGCGGCGGTTTCTCACCGCCGGCTGGGGCGCTGTGCGGGGGGCGGTGCGATTCGGCGTGCGCTGGACGGACGCGGGAGCATCGTCGCGATCCTCATTCTGTGCACGCTGTCCTCCGCGAAATCCGCCCGACCCTCACACTCGCCGTGCCGATCATTGTCGGTCAGGTGAGCCAAACGCTCATGGGCGTCACGGACAGCGTGATGATTGGCCGCGCCGGCACGGTGCCGCTCGCGGCGTCGGCGTTTGGTGGAAATGTTTTCAACGTGTTTTTTGTCGTGGGTATCGGACTCATGATCCCCGTGTCGATTTTGGTGTCGCGGGCGCGGGGCGGAGCGAAGCCGGAGGAGGCGGGTGAGTATTTGCGCCACGGGATGACGCTCGCGCTGATCTTTGGGGCGGTGGAAACGTTGATGATGGTGGCGCTCGGCACGCAGCTCGCGCGCTTCGGGCAACCGCCGGAGTTGTTGGCGGTCGTGATGCCGTTTTATCTGATGATGGCAGCGTCGCTCACCTCGGTGTTTGTTTATCTTGTGCTGCGGCAGTTTGCGGAAGCGATGGGGCGCCCGTGGGTGCCGATGGTGATTATGCTGCTGGGGGTGGGGCTGAACGCGGCACTCAACTGGGTGTTTATTTATGGAAATCTCGGGATGCCGGCGCTCGGGCTGACGGGTGCGGGGATCTCGACGCTCGTCTCGCGGGCGCTCGGGGCGCTGGTGATTTTTGTGTGGTTGCGGCGCGATCCGGCGGTGCGGGCGTCGTGGCCGCAGCGGTGGTTCGGGAATTATTCGACCGCGCGGTTTCGCGAGATGTTGAAGATCGGCCTGCCGGCGTCGGGGATGTTGTTGTTTGAAACGACGGCGTTTGGGTTTTCGGGTGTGATGGTCGGCTGGCTGGGTGCGGCGCCGCTCGCGGCGCATCAGATCGCGATCACTTGTGCGTCGTTGGCGTTTATGTTTCCGCTGGGGCTTTCGATGGCGGCGGGCATGCGCGTGAGTCGCGCGGTGGGTGCGGGCGACCTGGCCTTGAGGCGGCCCATCGCCTGGGGTGCGATCGGACTCGGGTTGGCGATCACGGGCGCGTTCGGCGTCGTGTTTTGGTTGGGTGGCGGCGTGATTGCGGAGTGGTTCGTGACCGATTCGGCGGTGATCGCGTTGGCGGCGCAGTTGCTCGTGGTGGGCGCGCTGTTTCAAGGAGTCGACGGCGTGCAGGTGATCGGCGCGGCGTGTCTGCGCGGCATCGGGGATTTAAAAGTGCCGACGATGCTGACCTTCGCGGCGTACTGGGTGGTGGCGCTGCCGTTGGGCTACGCGCTGGGCATCCGCGGCGGCATGGGCGCGGTTGGTATTTGGGTGGGCATCGCGTCGGGTTTGGCGCTCGCGGCGGTGTTGCTGCCGTGGCGGTTTGCGCGGTTGACGCGTCCGCGCTGAAGCTACGGCGAGGTGGCCCCACTCGCACTGGGGTGTTGGCGTAGTGGGGGCGAGAGCGGTGCGGACTGTTTGTACCTCAGGGGCGCGGAGGCAGTGAGCTGAGGTTGGGAGTGCGCTCGGGTATTCTCTGTGCGTTGGCGTCTCTGTGGTGAAAGCGACCTGCGGTCTTGGGCTACACGCCGAGTTTGGTTTTCACTTCAGCGAGGGTGAGGGCGGTGATGCGGAGGATTTTTTGGCGGGAGAGATCACCGCGGAGGACGGTGACGGCGCGACGCGGCAGGCCGAGTTCGTCGGCGAGAAATTCGCAGAGTACGGCGGTGGCGCGGCCCTCGGCGGGCGGAGCGTGGACCTTGACCTTCAGGGCCTCACCGAGCCAGCCGCACACCACGCTGCGCGGGGGTTAGGGACAGCTTTGATCGCGAGGGTGCAGGAGGGGAGGGCGGATGCGGAAGGTACGGAGTGTTTAACCACGGATGGACACCGATAAACACGGATGCGAGCTCGCCGAGCCGGGGTTGCCATGACAACCCTCGTGGGTGCAGGGGCAGAGGCACCGTAACGAAACGAGTCAGCGAGGCGGATCGCCAGGTCGCCGTCCCTCGGGCTCGCGATGACCAACGAGAGAGTGAACGAGCTGCTACGACGGTGGCTGCAGAAAGGCGCGCAGTTCCTCGGCCAGCTTTCCCCCGAAGCCCGGGACCTCGGAGATTTCGGCGGTGGTCGCAGAGCGGAGTTTTTCGATGCTGCCAAAATGTGCGAGGAGGGCGGTGCGGCGTTTTTCGCCGAGGCCGGAAAAATCATCGAGCACGCTCTCGCGGATTTTTTTCGAGCGAAGGTCCGCATTGTAAGCGTTGGCAAAGCGGTGCGCTTCGTCGCGGAGACGTTGGAGGATGTTCAGGCCGGCATGGTTCAGCGGCAGATTGAGCGGCGGTCGCTCGTCGGGAAAAATGATCGTCTCGTGTTGCTTCGCGAGTCCGATGATCGCGGGAGGCATCGCGTCAAGGGCGACAAAAGCCTTGAGCGCGGCGCCGATCTGGCCGCGGCCGCCGTCGATCACGACAAGGTCAGGGAAAAGTTTTCCCTCCGCGATCAGCCGACGGTAACGGCGGCCGACGACTTCCTCCATGGCGCGGTAGTCGTCGTTGCCGATGAAGCTCTTGATCTGGAAACGGCGGTAGTTGTCCTTGTCGGGGCGGCCGTCAGTGAAGCGAACCATCGAGGCGACGACAAAGGTGCCGGAGATGTGGGAAATGTCGAAGCACTCCATGGTGATCGGCGGAGACGAGAGATGGAGGGCCAACTGGAGCGATGCGAGCGCCCCGTCGTCCCGGACGGGGCGCGTGGGGTCGGTGCGCTCAAAAGTACGCGTCTTCGCGAGCGTTTTCTCGAGGGCAAAAACGATATCGCGGAGCTCGGCGGCCTTCTCGAATTCCTGGCGGCCGGCGGCGGAGACCATTTCGTTGCGCAGGCTTTCTAGCCATTCCTGCGACTTGCCTTCGAGAAACGTGCACGCGGCCTCGGCGCGACGAAGGTAGGCTTCGGCTGTCACGATGGTGTCGGCGCCGTAGAGCTCGCTGCGCACATCGTCGTAGAGGCGCCACGTGCCGTCGGGGAGTTTTTCGGGCGTGCCGTCGGCGAGCAAAATGCCGAACTGGCAGCGCATCCGCGTGAGGGTTTTGCGGAGCAGGCCGCTGTGGGCGAAGGGGCCGAAATAGCGCGAGCGGTCCTCTTTTTTCAGGCGCGTGAGGCGGAAGCGGGGAAGTTCTTCGCCGAGATCGACGCGGACGAGCAAAAAGCGTTTGTCGTCGGTGAAATCGGTGTTGTAGCGCGGACGCCACTGCTTGATGAGTTTGCCCTCGAGGAGCAGGGCCTCGGGCTCGGACTTGACCTCGATTGTGTCGAGGTCGGCAATCATCTCGATGAGGGCGCGGATTTTCGGCTGCGACACGGTGCGGGCGCGCCCGCGTTGAAAATAGGACGAGACGCGCTTCTTAAGGGATTTCGCTTTGCCGACGTAAATAATGCGACCGAGCCGGTCTTTCAGGAGGTAAACACCGGGTTTGTCGGGCAGGTGACGCACTTTCTCTTTGAGATTAACCGGTTCGGGTGCTGGCATTTTGGAATAGTCTGCCTATTTTCCACGCTCGCAAGCATGGTCTCCTCACAAAATCCCGACACCCAGGGCTCCGCCGCGCGCAAGCCCGTTGCCCAAATCCGTTACGAGCTCCTCACGCTCGGTGACGAATTGCTGCTCGGGCTCACGGCCAACAGCCACCTCACGTTCATCGGCGCGCAGCTCGGGCGTCGGGGCGTGATGTTGGGGCGCAATGTCACCATTACCGACGAGGCCGATGTGATCGTCGCTCAATTTCGCGACAGCTGGGCGCGGGCCGACGTGGTCATCACCACCGGCGGGCTCGGGCCGACCTGCGACGACCGTACGCGCGAGGCCATCGCTGCGGTGCTCGGACAGAAACTCGTGCGCGATGAAGGCACTGTGCAGTCGATCGCGGACCGCTTCAGCCACCTCGGTCGGAAGATGACGGATAATAATCTCAAGCAGGCCGACAGGTTCGAACGCGGCGAGGTCATGATCAACGGCAACGGCACCGCACCCGGTCTCTGGGTCGAGCAGGATGGCAAAGTGCTCGTGATGCTCCCGGGTCCGCCGAATGAATTGCAGCCGATGTTTCTCGAGCAAGTCGTGCCGCGCCTCGCCGAGCGCGGACTGCTGCTCGATCGCGAGGCGTATGTGCAGCTCCGGACGGCGGGGGTCGGCGAATCGATGCTTGAGACGCGCCTGCAACCGATCTTCGATCACTACGGCGACGCCCTGAGCGTGGCGTTTTGTGCGCACCAAGGCGCGGTCGACTGCCGCGTCAGTTCGCCCAGTGGTCGCCTCAACTACGAGCAGCTCGCAGCCATCGCTCGTGAATGCGGTGCCCTGCTCGGCGAAGACCTGATGGGCTACGGGCACGACTCGTTGGCCAAAGTCGTCAGCGACCTTCTCCGGGCGCAGGAAAAGAGACTCGCCCTCGCCGAGACTGCGACGGGTGGAATGTTGGCCAACGCGTTTACGGGAGTGCATGGCGCGTGCAAATTTTTTGCCGGCGGCGTCGTCTGCTACTCCAACGACGCCAAGATGCAGCTCCTCGATGTGCCGGAATGCCTCCTCAAGCAGCACAGCGCGGTGAGTGACGAGTGCGCCGTCGCGCTCGCGACCGGCGCGGCCGAAACCTTGGGCGCTGACTACGCCATGGCCGTGACGGGATTTGCGGGCCCCTGCACTGGGACGATGCAACATCCGGTGGGTACCATTTTTATTGCGCTCTATGCGCCGCACGGCGTGTGGTCGAAGAAGCTCAACTATCCGGGACCGCGCGAGACCGTGAAAGTGCGCACCGTGAACGCCGCGCTCGACTGGTTGCGGCGCGAACTTCTCCGGGCGGCGAGCGGTGCGGTGATACCGCTGCGGCGCACCGGTGTAATGCAGTGAGCCGCCTCAGGGGCAGCCGGGAAAACCTCCCGGCTTCGGTGCGTGGTGGGGAGCCGCGACCACGCCTTCGGCGGGATGTGATTGTCCGGTCGCGCTTCACTCGCGCGTTGGTTCGACTTCGAGTGTATGACAGCTATGACCTTCCCCACGGAGATTACCCTATGAAGTCACTTCGCTCTTTCGTTTCCGTCGCGTGGCTCGCTGTGACTGCCGCGACGGCCTTCGCCGTCGAAAAACTCGACCGCTCGATGGTCGCGGCGCGCTCCTGAGAAACAGCCCACTGCTTGGTACTTGCTGTATGTGATTACCGCATACGCATCCTGTGGAGGTTCTGCCATCGTCGGAATGTGATTAGCGCCGCGGCGGCCCGGAGGGTGGAAAAAGTTGGGCAATCTCCTGAACGGGGTCGGAACCGCTTACGCGGACTCGCCACCAATGACGGTTAACACGGCCTCCAACACCAAGCTCCTAAACGGGCTTGAAAGCACCATGTAGCGTCGGTGTGTAGCTTGCCTCGCGGCGTAATCACAGCAGCACTTTCGCGCACGCCCGACCGGTGGCAACCCTGTTTCTCCAAGTCGGGGCCAAAACTTGTTTTGGGGTGGGGACTCTCCTGCAAGACCCGCTCTACCGCAAAGACGTCGCCCTCCAAACGATGGGCTACCTCTACCCACCGCAGTTGAGTTATCACTTCCGGTGAGGCGTGACCCCAACGCTTTTTGAGATTCCTCGCTGCTTCCCGTAGCAGATGGCTTGAGGTTCCACCTCTGTGCCCTGTGGAAAAAAATCCTCACAAAAAGGGTGAAATAACCGGGCGAGGAACGGTCACTGATTTTTCCCGCGGATTCAGGGTTCGGCAGATTGAAAGGTCGCTGCTCAGCGCACTGCGGAGTCCCGCGTGAGCGTTCCCACGCGGTCATACGCGGTCACATCACTCGCGGGGGTTCCGGATCGGGAGCCCCGGGCTGACCGCTTGGGCCGTTACCGCCGGATTCGGGGGTTCTGCGCCGAATCACGCGGGCACAAAAAAACCGGAGTAAATATACTCCGGTCCTAGAGGAACGGCTACTGTTTCTGGCTTACTGAGCCAAGAGCATGTTGCGCGAATGCTTGATGGTCTTCGTCACGGCGCGCTGATGCTTTGCTGAAAGGTGGGTGTATTTACGCGGCAAAATTTTGCCGGTGTCGGTTACGTAGTGGCTCATCACCTGCGGAGTGGTGAACGGAATTTCCGCGGGCGTGGGTGTCTGTTGCTTCTGTTCGGTGGTGCTCATGGCTTGGAAGGAATGGCGAAATTGAGGTGACACTCTCGGTTGTCAACCTGTGATTTTGGAGTGAAAAATTCCCCCGGTTTATCGGAAGCGTGCGCTGGGAGCGTGCGTCGGTGGATGCGGGGTCCCCGCAGCTCAACGAGATCGAGCAGGGGGCCCCTCGTTCTCGTTTATGGATGTGTTACGGGTTGATGATGAACAACGGGGTTTTTGCTGAATCTCGGTGGACAAGGGGGAAGGGGAGAACGTCGGGGGAGATTTCTCCTAGCTTTTTCGTCCACTATCGGACGCCTCCGAGCTAACGCCGAAAGCGCAATTCTGTCGGCTCGTTATAAAAAAACTTCGCAGTCCGGCAGGCCGACGAGGGCGATTGATTTTCCTGTTCGGCATTTCGGCGCGTCTCGCCAGGGTTTCCGCCATGCACCGTTTCGCCTCCCTCCTCTTGCTAATCGTAACCGTCGCAACCGTCGCTGGCGAGCCGCCCATTCCCCAGGCGGAAAGAACGCAGATGCTCGCGGTCTTCTCGTCTCAAATCGCCGTGCTGGACCAAGCCTTGGGCGCCGCACCGCGCGATGTTGCGCTCCACTCTCGTCGCGGCGACCGCCACCTCTTCCTTGGGCACTTCGCGCCCGCAGTGGCTGATTTCGAGCGCATGATTTTGCTGGATCCCGCACAGGACGCGCCCCACTGGCGGTTGGGTATCGCTTACTATTTTGCGGGGCAATTCGACAAATCAGCGAAGCAGTTTGAAAAATATCACGCTTATGATGGCGGTGATCGGGAGAACGGAATCTGGAAGTTTCTCGCTGACTGCAAAGTGCTCGGGCTCAAACCTGCGCGGACGGCGATGCTGGAATATCGGCGCTTCGACCGTGAACCGTTCCCCGACCTCTACGCCATGTTTGCGGGTACGAAATCCACGGAAGCTTTCTTCACAGGCATCCAAGCCCGCAAGGTGACGGACAGCCAGCAGGTCATATTTTTCGCGAACTACTACGCCGGACTGAACGAGGAAATCCTGGGCAACCGTGCGCAAGCGCTCTCGCTCCTTCGCGAGGCCGTCGCGAGTCCGTGGGGGCGCACGGCCGAGGGTGGCCCCGCCTACATGTGGCAGGCCGCGCGTCTCCATTATGAACAGCTCGCCGCTCTTCCCGTGAGCCCAGCGACGGTCCCGCCACCGTAAGCTGCGAATTGGCTCGGCACGGCGCAGAGGGTTTGAAGGCTTGTGCGGATGGAAACCCCACGCCGCGTCGCCCTCGTTACTGGAGCCGGATCTGGCATTGGCCGCGCCTGCGCCGTCGGTCTGCTGCGGGCCGGATATGCGGTTGTCCTCGCCGGACGGAGACCGGAAGCCCTCCAAGCCACCGCGCACGAGTCCGGCGTTCCCTCGGCGCTCTGGCTCGTCGTGCCGACCGACGTCACGGATGAGGCCTCGGTTCGGGCGCTCTTTGCGCGCATCAGCGAAATGTTCGGCCGGTTGGACGTGTTGTTCAACAACGCCGGGGTCAATGTGCCGGGCGTGCCGTTCGAGGAACTCTCGCTGGTGCATTGGCGCAGCGTCATCGATACGAATCTGACTGGCGCATTTTTGTGTGCGCAAGGTGCCGTTCGTCTGATGAAGACCCAGCAACCGCGCGGAGGTCGCATCATCAACAACGGGTCCATTTCGGCCCACACCCCGCGTCCCAATGCCGCCCCGTATGGCGCGGCCAAACATGCGATCACCGGCCTCACCAAGTCGCTGTCGCTTGATGGTCGCCATTTCGACATCGCCTGCGGCCAAATTGACATCGGCAACGCGGACAGCCCGATGGCCGGAAAAATGAAACACGGAGTTCCGCAAGCCGACGGCTCGATCGCGATCGAGCCCACGATCGATGTGCGGCACATCGTCGACGCCGTGCTCTACATGGCCGGCCTGCCGCTCG
>SYGN01000142.1 GCA_005799525.1 Opitutaceae bacterium
ATGGGTGTGCTGCCGCTGCAGTTTAAAGAAGGCACGACCGCGGCGTCGCTCCTGCTCGACGGTCAAGAGACCTATGACATCGTCGGTCTCAGTCCGGATATCAAACCGCAGCAAGACCTCGTGCTGCACATCACGCGGAAAAACGGCGAAGTGTTCGATGCGCCGGTGCGCTGCCGCATCGATACGCCGATCGAGATCGATTATTACCAACACGGTGGGATCTTGCCCTACGTGCTCCGCCAAATTGTGGCAAAAAACTGAGTGGATCCGCGCGCCGTCGTCGGAGTAGGGCGGGGGCGATTTCTCCCGATAGAAAGATATTTCCGCAAATCTGTGCGTCGCACTTGCTGAGTGACGGCCCGAGCGATCGCGCTTGAGCCGTCCTCCGGCGGGTCGATTCTTTTCTCCCTCTGTTCGCAATGTCCGCGTCTGCCGCCAAACCTGTCTACCTCGTCGATGCTTCGTCCGACCCCGTGGTCGTCCGGGTCGACGGCCGCGCGAGTTTTCAGAACAGCGGATGTCTGCGCGATTTCATCAGCGAGCTGCTGCAGCAGGGCCGGCGACGATTCGTGCTCGATTTCCAGAACTGTACGAGCATGGACAGCACGTTTCTGGGCGTGCTGGCGGGTGCCGCACTGGAGCTCCGCAAGACGGTGCCGCGGGGCAGCTTGGTCTTGGCGCGGGTCGGTGAGCGCAACTTCGAGCTGATCCGCAACCTCGGCCTGCATCGTCTGTTGATTGTAGATGTGGGGGACTTTGCCCAGTGCGTGAGCAAGTGCGACACGCTGTTGAAAGGCGTGCAGCACACAGAACTGGAGAGTGCCCGCCTCGTGCTGGAGGCGCATGAAAATCTCGTGGCGGTCGATGAGTCGAATCGGAATAAATTCCAGGACGTGCTGACATTTCTGAAGGGTCGCGTTGCGCAGAAGTGAGGCGTTACGGGACCGAAGCACGGCCGAGCACGAATGGGGCGGGGGGGATCACGGCGGGTGAACCGCGGAAAATCTTTTGCTTCTCCCCGAAGCCTCGTCTCACTCTTGCCTACAATGTCTTTCGCCAACGCCCACACCGCACCCCTTGACCGCTTCTCACTGCCCGACACGGGGGGGCATTTCGGCGGTTACGGTGGCGTGTATGTGCCGGAGACGCTCATGACCGCTCTCCAAGAATTGGGTGCCGCTTACGATTTGGCGCGAAAAGACTCGGTGTTTCTCACGGAGTTGCGGCACCACTTGAAAGAGTTTGCGGGGCGTCCGACCGAGCTGGGCTTCGCCGCGCGACTCACGGAGCATTGTGGCGGAGCCAAGATCTATCTGAAGCGGGAGGACTTGCTCCACACCGGAGCGCACAAAATCAACAACGCGCTGGCGCAGGCGTTACTCGCGCGGCGGATGGGCAAGAAACGGATTATTGCGGAAACCGGCGCGGGGCAGCATGGCGTCGCCACCGCGGCGGCGTGCGCGAAGTTTGGTCTGGAATGTGTCGTCTACATGGGCGCGCACGACATGGAGCGGCAGTCGCTCAATGTGTTTCGGATGCGACTCATGGGGGCCGAGGTGCGCGGGGTGACCGCGGGCCAAAAAACGCTCAAAGAGGCGATCAATGAGGCGATGCGGGACTGGGTCACGAATGTACGCAGCACGCACTACATCTTGGGCACCGCCTATGGCTCCCATCCCTATCCGATGATGGTGCGGGATTTTCACCGCGTCATTGGCCAAGAGGCGAAGGAGCAGATCCTCGCCCGGGAAGGGCGGCTGCCGGACGAGCTCATTGCCTGTGTTGGCGGCGGCAGCAACGCGATCGGCCTGTTTTTCGAATTCCTCGAGGAGCCGAACGTGCGGATGATCGGCGTAGAGGCCGGTGGGCACGGCATCAAGCGCGGCGAGCACGCGGCGCGTTTTGCCGGAGGACGCCTCGGGGTGCTCCAAGGCTGCAAGACGTTTCTCCTGCAGGATGCGGAGGGTCAGATTGAGTCGACGCACTCGGTGAGCGCGGGACTCGATTACGCGGCGGTGGGTCCGGAGCACGCGTTCTATCGCGACAGCGGGCGTATCCAGTTTGCTTACGCGACGGACGACGAGGTCATGGCGGCCTTTCAACTCTGTTCGCGGTTGGAGGGCATTATCCCCGCCCTCGAATCGACGCACGCGATCGTCGAGGGTATGAAGCGGGCGAAGGCGCTGGCGAAGGACAAGGTGATTATCATCAATCTTTCGGGGCGCGGCGACAAAGACGTGCAGCAGGTTGCGAAGATTTTAGGCGTGAAACTATGAAAAGCATGACTGGCTACGGGCGGGCGACCGCGGAACTGGCAGGGTTTTCTCTGACGGTGCAGGTCAACTCGGTGAACCGGAAGACGCTCGATCTCACGGTAAAAATGCCGGAGGAGTGGGACAGCCTCGAACCGCTCGTGGGCGAGTGGGTGAGAAAGTTTGCGTCACGCGGCAAGGTGCACGTCGACATCGAACTGACCGGGAGCAAATCCGCGACGCAGGCCACCGGGGACGAGGAGGCGGCGTCCGAGGCGTTGGACCGGGTGGCGGCGTTTGCGGCGCGCAAGGGCGTGCCGTTTCAACCGACCCCCGAGTTGTTGTGGCAAGTGGTGAATTCCCAGCGCCGCGAGAGTGAGCTGCCAGCGGCCGAGGCGGCGCAGGCCTCGCTGACGGCCACGCTGACGACGGCTTTGCGTTCGTTTTCGGCCATGCGGGCGAAAGAAGGCGAGTCGCTGATGATCGACTTTATCAAGCGCAGCGAATTACTCCATCGGCAGGTTGACGTGGTGGTGGCCCGTGCGCCGCAAGTGCCCGCGAGCTATCGCGAGCAATTGATGAAGCGGCTGCGGGACGCGGGGCTAGAATTGGATTTGAACGATGAGCGGGTGCTGCGCGAGATTGCGCTGTTTGCCGATCGCTGCGATGTCACGGAAGAGATTACACGGCTGCGGAGCCACTTCGAGCAATTCGCCGCGCTGCTGAAATCGGAGGGGGAAATCGGACGCAAGGCGGAGTTCATTTTGCAGGAAATCGGTCGTGAGGTGAACACCATCGGGAGCAAAGCCAACGATCTGACGATCTCGCGCGCCGTGATTGAGCTGAAGAACGAGCTCGAGCGAGTGCGGGAGCAAATCGCGAACGTCGAGTAAGCGGCGCGGTGGGGTAGGGGGGAGCGAGCAGCGTCCGAGCGTGCGGGGCACTGCGTCGAACGAATCAGCGTAAGGTCGCGATGGGGGAGGGGTCTATGTTGGCGAAGACTTGGTTGTCGCCGCTTATGCCCCACACGAAGCGGTAGGCGCCGGTCCCGAAGCCACAGTGAACGGACCACGCGGGGGAAAGGACGGCCTCGGGGTCGCGGACGACGAGGTGGCGGGTGGCTTGCGGCTCGCCTCTGAAGCGCATCGCGATGTTTTCGCCGAGATCGAAGTAGAGATAGATTTCCGTGCGACGGCTGTGCGTGTGATGGGGCATCGTGTTCCAAATACCGCCAAGTTCGAATTCGGTGAATCCGAGCACGAGTTGGCAGCTCTTGATATGCGGCGAGAGCGCGGTGCGGTTTGCGTAGGTGCAACTGCCGATGGGGCAGAAGGCCCCGGCGGAGTTGAGCGTGTCACTGCCGGATGGCGTGGTCGTGCGCGGCAGCGAGGTCCGCGCACTGGCCGCGTTGGTGCGGGCACTGCGAGGTGAGCCATGCTGATGTTGCCGACGGAGCTGAAGATCTCCCTGGCCATCGAGCCGGTGATATGCGCAAACAGTTTAACGGACTATGGGCGTTGGCGACGGAGCGCTTGCGGGAAAATACCCGGCACGGTGCGGCGTTCATTTTCGCCATCAAAGACCGGGATCGGATCAAGATTCTGTAATGGGAAGATATCCTTTTCCTCGTTGAGTGGCGTAGCGGAAACCGGCGGTGGCCGGGGCTGGGTCCGGTATGATACTGCTGTGGCAAAACATTTGCTTGGTGCGAATCCAAACAGAGTGCACACCGTTGTTCGTATGACTGCGACCTCGCTTGACGCCGCCCGCACCGAGGCGCTCCTCCGCGAAAAATTTGGTTTCACTGCCTTCCGCGCCGGCCAAGCAGCCGTTATCGCGCAACTCCTCGCTGGCCAATCCGCGCTCGCCGTGTTTCCGACCGGCAGCGGCAAGAGCCTGTGCTACCAACTCCCGGCGCTGCTGCTCGAAGGGCTCACCGTCGTCGTCTCACCGCTGATCGCGCTGATGAAGGATCAGGTGGATTTTCTCCTCGCGCGCGGCATTGCGGCGGCGCGGCTGGATTCCTCGGTGAGCCGCGAGGTGTTTGAGGAAATCCAAAGCGCTTTGCGCGCGCGAAGCCTAAAACTCCTCTACGTCGCACCCGAGCGTTTCGCCAACGAACGGTTTCTCGCCCAGCTGAAAACACTCCGGATCGATCTGCTGGTGATCGATGAGGCCCATTGCATTTCCGAGTGGGGTCACAATTTCCGGCCCGACTACCTGAAGCTCGCGCGCTACGCCGAAGAGTTGAAAGTAGGTCGCGTGCTGACACTCACTGCGACGGCGACACCGGCGGTCGCGCAGGACATCTGCCGCGCGTTCTCCATCGCGCCCGAGGCCCACGTCCACACGGGCTTCTATCGGCCGAATCTTTTTCTGCGCGTGACGGCGTGCGCGTCACCGGAGCGAATCAGCGTATTGATCGAGCGGCTCCGGGCGCGATCCCTAGGCCCGACCATCGTCTACGTGACACTCCAGAAAACTGCCGAGCACGTCGCTGCGGCGCTGGTCGCGGTCGGGTTCACCGCCGAGGCCTATCACGCGGGCATGGAGGCAGAGGTGCGCGAGGCCGTGCAAAACCGCTTCATGGCGTCGGACCGGGCCATCGTCGTTGCGACCATCGCGTTCGGCATGGGTATCGACAAGGCGAACATCCGCGCGGTCTATCACTACAATCTTCCGAAGAGCGTCGAAAACTACGCGCAGGAGATCGGTCGTGCCGGCCGTGATGGCGCGCCCTCGCACTGCGAAATCCTCGCGGCGGCCGCAGATCTCACGGTGCTGGAAAACTTCACCTACGGCGACACACCCACGCCCGAGGCGCTGCGCGATCTCCTCTATGAACTGCTCGCCAATCGCTCCGCGGGCGACGTGTTCGACATCTCGGCCTACGAACTCTCCGCCCGCCACGACATACGCCAACTCGTCATCGGGACCGCGCTGACCTACCTCGAACTCGATGGACTGATCGCGGCGACCGCACCGTTCTACACGACGTATCAGTGGAAATTTCTCCGCGCCCCCGAGGAAATCCTCGCGCGCTTCGACGCCGAGCGGCGCACATTTCTCGAAAGACTCTTCGCCCTCGCGAAGGTCGGCCGCGTGTGGAACTCCGTCGTCCTCGCCGAAGCGGTGGAGGCGCTCGGGGGCGAGCGCGACCGCGTGGTCAAGGCCCTGACGTTCCTCGAGGAGAAAGGCGATCTTGAGCTGCAGGTTGCCGGTGTGCGTCAAGGTTACTGCGTAGTGCGGGTGCCCGAGGATTTGGCCGCTGTCTGGCACGAACTGCAGCGGCGATTCTCCGTTCGCGAAAGCAGCGACATCGCGCGGGTGGCTGCGGTCGCAAGGTTGGTCGGAGGGGAGGGATGTATCGTCCGTCGTTTGCTCGCGTATTTCGGCGAGGAGCACGGCCGTGGCTGCGGACATTGCGGGTTGTGCGCGGGCGATGTGCGCGCTGTGCTGGAGCGCGCCGCTGCCGCGGTCCCCCTCACCGCCGATGAACTCCGTGCGCTCTGCGCGGAGCATCCGCGCGCGCTGAGTGGTGCTCGGCCGCTGGCGCGTTTCTGTTGTGGTCTGTCGTCACCCGCGCTCGCCAAGGCGAAACTCACGCGTCACCCGCGTTTCGGCGCTGCCGGCGAGGCACCCTTCACCCAGGTGCTTGAGGCCACGAAGTCGGCCTTGCAGGGTGCCGCCTAATCGCGCCGGTTACCGTGTTTCGACGACGATCGCTTGGCAGCGACCGAGGTGCTGGTTGTTGGTCAGAAACACGTCGCAACCCGATGGGCTTGCGGTCGCGAAGTGGCTGGCATCCGGTTTCCTGAATCCGCAGTTCTCTCGCAAGACCGACGCTGGCTCCAGCGTGGCGCGGTCAGGCTGCGACGATATTCGTGACCGCGGATAGTGCCATGAGTGCGTCGAAGGCAATGAGGCCGAAGCGCAGTAACGTGCGGACCGTCGGGTCGAGCGTCACACGTTGCACAACTTCACGGCTTCGCGCAGCGAGGTCAGCGCGTCGCGCTTCGGGAGAAATTCCTGGCCGACGAAGCCCTTGAAGCCGGTCGACTTGATCGCGCGCATGATGGCCGGGTAGTTGAGCTCCTGCTGGTCTTGGGATTCGAATTCGTTCCGCCCCGGATTACCGGCGGTGTGGTAGTGGCCGATATAGGCGGCGTTGTCCTTCAGCGTGCGGATGACGTCCCCCTCCATGATCTGCATGTGGTAGATATCGTAGAGGAGTTTGAAGCGTTCGGAGCCGATCTTCTTGCAGAGTTCCACGCCCCAAGCGGTGCGATCGCACATGTAGTCCTTGTGGTTCACCTTTGAATTGAGGAGCTCCATCACGAGGCTGACGCCGCGCTTTTCGGCGATGCTCAGGAGACGTTTGAGACCGACGGCGCAGTTTTCGAGGCCCTGCTGATCGTCCATTTTTTCGCGGTTACCGGAAAAACAAATGAGGTTGGTGAATCCGGCGTCAGCGACTTCGGCAATTCGCTTCGTGTAAATCTCCACGAGCGTATCGTGATGTTCGAGACGGTTGAAGGCTTTGCCGATCCCGCCGACGTTGACGCCTTGGGGCGTTTTGGCGGTCGGGTTGCTGACCATCGAACAGAGGAGACCGTGTTTCTTGAGGGTGGGGAAATCTTCCGGCTGGAGCAGATCAATCGCGACGAGACCCATTTCTTTTCCGGCTACGGAGAAGGCGTCGAGGTCGATCTTGGGCCAACACCATTTGCAAGCCGACTGGCGGAGCGGGCTCGACGTCGTGGGCGTGGCAGGGGTGGATTTGGTGGCGGCGTCAGCGGCTCGGGAGCGGCTTAGAGAGGCGAGGGCGGTGGCACCGGCGATGGCGCGAAGGGCGGTGCGGCGGGAGATCGGAGATGACATGGTCGTGAGGGAAGAGTCGTGACCGTCGGCGTGCGCGTGGGAATTGGCAAGTGCGCACGTGGCGGATCAGACACCGTGCCGGACTGAGCGGAAGAGCAGCGGCGCGGTCTCTTCGTAGCAGCGGTGCCACACGACGTAATGGTGCCGGCCTGCCATCAGAAAAAAGGTGTAGCGCACTTTGGCGGCGGACAACGTGCCCGCCATGCGCTCGCTCGAGGCGAACAACGAGTCCTGCCGACCGCAGGCGATTTCGAGCCGTTTGAGTTTGGCGTTGGTGCCCGTCGGATCGTCGAGGAGGGCTTTGCAGCGACTTCCTTGGCGAGGTAGCGACCGAAGGTGCCGTTGTTGTACCCCGGACCGCCGAAGGGCACGGCGTGGCCCCAAGGCAGCACGATGATCATCGGGACCATTTTTTCGCGGCGAGGAGATTGTCGGCCATGAAATGCAACTGCTCAATGCTCGTGAGTTGTTCGCAAGGGTGCAGCGCAGTAAGAATGGCGATCCCGGGTTGTGTGATCCGCAGCCCAGCAGACTTGAGCTTCGCGATGGCGCGTTCGAGCGAAGACGCGCCCCCGCGGGCAAGCGTGGAGCCAGGCAGCGGTAACTTTCGCGGGTTTGAAAGAATCAATTGGGGCAAGCCGGTTACGTGCGTCGCGTTGATTTGCCGGCATTTCCTTCTCGGGTCTTTTCCCAAGGCGGGAGCGGGTAAATGACGTGAGCGCGAGGTTGCGCGAGGGCTTCGCGTGTGCCACGGTCCTTTGCCCTTTCACATGGAAGACCCTCATTTCGCCGACATTGTCACCCTCATCTGCAAGGAAGATCCGCGCTTTGATCGTAAGGCCTACGACTTCGTCCGCCTCGGGCTAGACCACGCGGTCAAGGAGTTGCGCAAGAAGGATGCCGCCCGTGCGGATAAGTCCCGCCATGTGAGCGGAGCCGAACTCCTTGATGGTCTCCGCGTCTACGCGCTCGACCAGTTCGGGCCCCTCACGCACACGGTGCTCACGGCCTGGGGGGTCACGCGTTGCACGCATTTTGGCGACATCGTTTTCAATTTGATCGAATACAACGTGTTTTCAAAAACCGAGAGCGACCAGCGCGAAGATTTTTCCGACATCTACGATTTTGAGACGGCGTTCGTGAAACCTTTTCAACCTACCAAACGCGCCCGCCCTCCGGGAACCTCACCTTCGACGGAAGTCCTCGGTGCGGCCTAGCCTTTTTTCGGCCGGCTTGAGCGAATGATTCGCGGCCTCCAGCCAACCCTCCTTCATGCCCACACTGTTGTCCTCCGCCACCGCTGATCTTCACCTCCTCGATGCTTTTTGGCGCGAGCCCGTTGAGCGCACCGTCCTCCCCAATGGTCTGACGCTGATCCTCAAATCTGATCGCTCCGCTGCCTTGGCTTCGGTGCAGGTCTGGGTGAAAACGGGGAGCATTCACGAGGACGCCCACCTTGGCGCGGGGCTGTCGCATTATCTAGAACACATGCTGTTCAAGGGCACGACGCGCCGGGCCGGCCGCGAAATTTCCGCGACGGTGCAGGCGCACGGCGGCTACATCAATGCCTATACGACCTTTGACCGCACGGTCTACTACATCGATCTGCCCAGTGAGCACACGGCGGTCGCTATCGACCTGCTCGCCGACGCGGTGTTGAACTCCACGCTCCCGGCCGACGAAACGGCGAAGGAGAAAGACGTTATTCTCCGCGAGATCGCGATGACGAAGGATGACCCGGAAAACCGATTGTGGGACGCGCTTTTCTCGACGGCTTTCCGCGAGCATCCGTATCGTCAGCCCGTGATTGGCCACCGCGAGGTGTTTTCCGCCGTCACCCGGGAAGATCTCGTCGGCTACTACCGAGCGCGTTACGTGCCGAACAATCTGGTCGTCGTCATTGTGGGCGATATCGATCTCGCCGCGACCCGCGCCGCGGTCGAGCAACACTTCGGCAGCACGCCGCGCGCGCGCCTCGCCCCCGTGTTGGTTCCGGCCGAGCCGCTCCAACTCGCTCCGCGGGCTGAGCACCGCTTCGAGGATGTCGAGCTCACCCGCGGCGCCCTCACTTGGCCGATTCCCGGACTCACGCATGCGGACGCACCGATCCTCGATCTGCTCGCCACGGTGCTGGGCGGCGGCGACAGCTCCGTGCTGTGGCAGGAGATCCGCGAGAAGGCCGGGCTGGTGCACTCCATTGACGCATCGAGTTGGAATCCGGGCAGCAGCGGATTGTTTTGTATCGGTTACACGGCGGATGCTGACAAGCGCATCGCCGCCACCGCCGCCATCGAGCGCGTGTTGACCCGCTGCGCGACGAAGGGGTTCACGGCCGGCCAACTCAAGAAAGCTCTGCGCCAAATCGTGGTGGGCGAAATCAACTCGCGGAAAACCATGAGCGGCCAAGCCTCGCGGCTCGGCGCCGCCGAAGTCGTGGTGGGCGACCTCGACTACAGCCGTTCCTATTTCGATCAGCTGCGCGATGTGAAGCCGTCCGATTTAGTGCGGGTGTTAAAGGCCTACGTTTCGTCCGCTCGCCAGACGTCGATTTCGCTCAACCCCAAGGCTGCCGTTGCCGCAATCGAAGCGCCTGGATTGACGCGGACGTCCATGCCTGATTTCCGGGAAATTATGTTGCCGAACGGAGCGCGGCTCCTGCTTCAGCCGAATCGCCACCTCCCCAATCTCCATTTCCGGCTCGGAGCGAACGGCGGCGTGCTTTTCGAGGAGCCAGGCCAGCGGGGTTCCACGTCGTTGCTCAGCACGATGCTCACGAAGGATGCCGGCCAGCGCACGGCCGCGCAGGTCGCTCAATTCATCGAAGAGGTCGGCGGCTCGTTTGGTCCGCTGGCGGGCAACAATAGCATTGGGGTCGCCGCCGAAGTACTGCCGCCCGATTGGGCGCGGGCGCTCGCGGTCATCTCCGATGCGGTGCTGAAGCCGAAATTCGTCGCCGCTACGTTTGCCACCGAACGGGACGCGCAACTCGCGGGGCTCGCGCAAGATGCCGACGATGTCGTCACGCTCGCGCGAAAACTCTTGCGGAAAAAATTCTTCGGGGCGCACCCGCTGGCCCTCGATGCGAGTGGCGACGAGGCCGGTGTGAAGGCGCTGACTGCCGCCGCGCTGCGGGCGCTCCACCGCCGGCTTTTTGTGGCACCGAATGTCGTACTCGCGGTGGCCGGCGATTTTGATCCAAAGAAACTCGGACCAAAACTAAAGGCCTTCCTCTCGAAACTCCCGCGGGCTACAGCGCGGTCGTGCCACGCACCAGCCAAACCGGTTTCACTCCCGGCGGAGATCGGGGATTTTGTGGAAAAGCAACCGCGGGAGCAGGCCGTGGTCTTGCAGGCTTTCCCCGGTACGCGCGTGCACGCAGATGATTTTCATATCGGCGAAGTGGCCGACGAGTTGTTCAGCGGGATGGCGTCGCGGCTGTTTGAGCGGGTGCGGGAGGAGAAAGGCCTCGCGTATTTCGTGCGCTCGGGGCGCGTGCTCGGGCTCGATGCGGGGATGTTCTACTTCATGGCCGGGACCCAGCCCGGCAAAGAAGGCGAAGTGCTCGCGGAAATCGACGCGGAGATCGCGCGGGTGCAGGCGGGCGCCGTCGAAGAGATCGAATTGCGCCGCTGTCAGGCGCGGCTCAAAGCCGGGCAACGCCAATCGATGCAGACGAATTCCTCGCGGGCCTTGCAGGCGACGCTCAATGTCTTGCAAGGGCAGCCGTCGAACGCGTGGCGCAACTACGACGCGCAGATCGACGCGGTGACGATCGCCGACCTCGCCGCGTTTGCGAAAAAATATTTCCAGCGCGGGCGGCGCACGCAGCTAGTGGTGCGACCGTGAGCGCGCTCGGCGATCTTTTCCCCGACGGCGATTACCGTCAGCATCTGACCCTGCGACGCGGAGAGCCACGCGATTTTTTTCAGTCGCGCGATCCGACGGGTCGCGTGTTGGCGGAGCGGATGCGCTGGCTAGAGGCGGAGCCCCAGCGCTATGCGGCGCTCACGGCCGAGGGGGAGCCGCTCCTCGCGGAGTTTGCCGGGCTGTGTGCCGGATGGTGCGTCGCGAGCTCTGCCACGATTCGCGGTCTGGGTGCTACGGTGGAGCCGGATTTTCTGTTGTTATCGCCGGACGCGAGTGGCGCGTTTCGTCTGCGCGGCGGGGCGCTCTGCTTTCCCACTGGCTGGGCACTGGAAGAAAAATTGGGCCAGACTCTCGATTTCATCCATGGCGTCGTGCCCGGGCTGAATAGCGCGCTCGCTTCGCGGATCCAGCAATTCCTTAAGCGGCTCAAGCCGGGGGTTGCCTTTCATCGCGACAACTGGGGGCTCACGGCGAGCGACGAACTCAATCTCCATCCGGCGAGGGGCGTGCCGGCTCCTGATCTGCCGACTTCCCCGGAGCGGCTCTGGCTCCGCGTCGAGCATCAGGTGTTGGTGGCGCTGCCGGAGTCGGGTGGCATCGTGTTTGGGCTGCGCATCTCATTGCACCGGCTCGACACGCTGGTGGGCGATGGGGTGGCGTCGGCCGGACTGCGCCGGGCGCTCACTTCGATGTCGCCGGAGATGGTGGCCTACAAACGGCTCGATCGGGTCCGCCAAGTCGTTGTTTCATGGTTATAAAAGAGGCTGGATTTCCTTCCCGGTATCCTGTTACATGTTCCCGCCAATGAAAAAACTATCCTCCAAAATCACCCTGCTTGCCAGCGTCCTCGCTGTTGCCGGCATGTTCACTGTTCCCGCCGTCCGCGCTGCGGATGACGCCGAAAAAGCTGCTAAGAAGAAAAAGAAGGCCGAAGCCGACCTTAAGAAGTATGACAAGAATGCCAACGGCAAGCTCGACCCCGACGAAGAGGCTGCGCTAAAGGCCGATATGGAAAAGGCCAAGGCCGAGAAGAAGAAGAAGGGCGAAGGAAAATAATTTCCCGCTCGGTTTAACATCAAAGCCCCGGTGAAAGCCGGGGCTTTTTTGCGCCCAGTGTGGAGCGCCGCTTGACCTACCGTTGGTCGACAAAACCGCCGCTCCACTTGAGTTTAGACCGCACGACGGCGAAGTGAGAATAATCAGCGCGCTGGACGAGCGGTAGCCGGAGTTTGGAGATCGATATCTCGGTGGGCGCATCGTTGGCGGCGCGGAGATTGCGTTGTCCATCCACCGCCACGAGCAAGGTTGAACCGGGGCTGCGATTGAAAACCCGGAGGTGGACGTCTTCGCGGAGGATGATCGAGCGGTTGCTCAGCGTGTGTGGACAGATGGGCGTCATGGCGATGACGCTGGCGCTCGGATGGATGATCGGCCCGCCTGCGGAGAGGTTGTAAGCGGTGGAACCGGTTGGCGTCGAAAAAATCAGACCGTCGCACGTGTAGTTCGTGACGAGTTCACCGTCGGCGAAGACTTCGAGGCGGACCAAGCGTGAGTTGATTTTGTCTTTGATGAGCACGTCGTTCAGCGCGAGGTCGGGCAGACCGTGGCCGGTGGAGCACTCGAGCATGGCGCGGTAGGCCACCCTACAATGACCGCGGAGCAGGTCGCGAAACTGGGAGCGCGCCTCATCGGCCGAAAAGGTGGTGAGAAAACCGAGGCTGCCACGATTCACCCCGATGATCGGTACCTGTTCGCGCGCCGCCTCGCGGGCGACGCCGAGGAGTGTGCCGTCGCCGCCGATGACGCAGCAGGCGTCGCAGCCACGCAGCCAGCCTTTCGGCAGTGGAAAACGCTTCGTGTGCTTGAGCGGGACGCGGGCACCGCGTGCAACGACGAGCAGTTCGCGGGCGAGTTCGGCGGCGCCGGGTTTTGCCTCGTTCACCACGAACGCGAGCTTGCGGATGGGGATCATGTGAGGGCGTGAGGGTGAGCTGTTTCTTTGCGTAGTCCGAGCAGAAATTCCCGGTTGCCGTCGGTGCCCGTGATTGGCGAATCCATCGTGCCGACGAGTCTGGCGCCGGGGAGTCCGGCGAGGGCGAAATCCCGGATGCCGCTCAGCACCGCGTCCTGAACCGCGGTATCACGGATGACGCCGCGCCCTTTGTTGACGGCGGCTTTCCCGGCTTCGAACTGGGGTTTGACGAGCGCGATCAAGGTGCCGCCGACCCGCAGGAGCGGCCAGACGGCGGGAAGCACTGAACGAAGGGAGATGAACGAGAGATCCATCACGATGATGTCGAAACCGCTGCGCGGAAGGTCGCGCGCAGTCAGATGGCGGGCGTTGATTTTTTCGAAATTCGTGACGCGCGGGTCGGCGAGAAGTGTGGGGTGGAGCTGCGCGCGGCCGACATCCACGCAAATAACGTCCGCGGCGCCCGCCTGGAGTGAGCAGTCGGTGAAGCCACCAGTGGACGCGCCGACGTCGAGGACGTGCGCGCCGCGGAGATCGAGCGCAAATCTTTCGAGGGCACCGGAGAGTTTTTCGCCTCCGCGGGAGACGAAACGCGGCGGTTGCTCGACGATCACCTCGAGGTCGGTCGGGAATTCTTTGCCCGGTTTGTCGAGGCGATCCGTGCCGCGCAGAACGCGGCCACTCATAATCAGTGCTTTCGCCTGAGCCCGTGTCGGGGCGAGGCCGCGGGCGACGAGGAGTTCGTCGAGGCGCAGTTTCGGGGCGGTGGACATCTTAGCGAAACGGCTGTCGGGCTGGACACCAGCAGGTCGTGCGGCCGCCCACCGCTGCGCGCAGCAGGGGCTGGTGGGTTTTCGGACAGCGGCCACCGTCGGCCCAGCGATGATGAAACAACCACGTGCGCGGGATGTGGGTGTTCAAGTCGGGCGGGAGGACTTCACCGTGGCCGGCGATCATGCGGAGTGCGAGCCGAGCGACGCGACGGCATTCGCACCAGAGCGTGCGAATCTCGGTCGGCTGCAACGAGCCAGCGCGGCGTTGCGGGTGAATCGCCGCACGCCAAAGAATTTCGTCGGCCATCCAGTTGCCGATCCCCGGGAAGCGTTCCTGCATCAGGAGGACGGCTTTGATCGGCGTGCGCGCGCGCCGGCGAAGGAACAGGGCGACGGCTGCGAGCGTAAAGGAGGGCGAGAGAATGGCGGGGGCGATCTCTGTCCACCACGCGGGCGGCGCGGGATCATGGTGAAACTGCACGCGCCCGAACATGCGCGGATCGGTGAAAACGAGGGCGTGTTTCGGCGTGACGAGCACGAGGTGATCGTGTTTCTGCGGGACGTAGTCGGGTGGTTCGGAGCGCAGTTCGCCGCTCATGCCGAGGTGAAGGCCGAGCCAACTGTCGCCCGAAAAGTGAAACATCATCTGCTTCGCCGCTGCCTGTGAGCTCTGCAATCGAGCTTGCGTGAGGTGCCGGCGCACGCTCGCAGGATCGGTGCCGCGGAAAACTCCGGCGCGGTCATGGGTCAGCACGCTGGTGACAATCGCGCCGCACGCAGCGAGGTCCCAGCGCTTGCGGTAGAATTCGGCTTCAGCGAGCTCGGGCATAAGATCACCGCAGCGTGGCGACGAATTCGAGGAGACGAGGAAAGACCGGCACCCCGGGGACGGCGAGAGCGGCCCACGTCGCGGTGTCGTGCTTGCCGGTGCAAACAGCGGCGGCGTTTATCTTGGCGTTGAGCCCCGCCTCGATGTCGGTGTCGCGATCGCCGACCATCCAACATTGAGCGGAATCGAGGCCGTGCAGCGTGATCATTTCCAGAATGTAGCGCGGGGACGGTTTGCGATAGAGCGACGGCTGGTCGGACGACTCGGGCGCAATACAGATGCCGTCGAAGATCGGCCGCGGGAGTGCGAGCAGTTCGTCCATGCGCTCGTTGCAGCGGTGAACGTCGTCGAGGGAATACAGGCCGCGGCCGATGCCGGACTGGTTCGTGAGCATGAATAATTTATAACCTAACGACCGAGCGCGGGTGAGGGCGGCAGCGACGTCGGGGATAAGTTCCACGCCGGCGGGGTCGGCGAGATAATGTTTGTCGAGGATGAGAGTGCCGTCGCGATCGAGGAAGAGTGCTTTGCTCATGATTCTTGGGCGACGTAGGCGCGGAGTTCGGCGGGGGTGACGGTGGCCGTGCCGAGTTTGCCGACGACGACACCGGCGGCGGCGTTGGCGAAGAGGGCGGCGTTTTCCAGTTTCGCGCCGGCGATGAGCGCGAGCACGAGGGCGGCGAGGGCGGTGTCGCCGGCACCGGAAACGTCAAAAACTTCCCGGGCCGCCGTCGGGATCGTGCCGAGAATTTTTCCGCCCGAACTGAGGAGCATGCCCTCTTCGCCCAACGTGATGACGAGATGCTTGGAGCCGTAACGTTCGTGGAGGCGGGTGCAGACCTCGGCCGCAGGATAAAGCGTATGGGGTGCAGGCGTGAGCCCGGCGAGTTCGAGGGATTCGCGCTTGTTGGGCGTGATGAGATCGAGGCTGTGGAAGGCGAGTTTGCGCTTGGGCTTCGGGTCGAGGGCGATGAATTTGCCGGCGGCGCGGGCGAGTTGGGTGACGCGGGCAACGACCTCATCGTTGAGAATGCCCTTGGCATAGTCGGAGATGATCACGGCATCGCAGGCGGCGAGTTCCTGGGCGAACAGCGCTTGCGCCTGCAGTGCGGTCATCCCGTAGGACGCGGGTGGGGACTCAAGGTCGATCCGGCAGAGTTGCTGGCGCTGCACCATTACGCGGGTCTTTACGATCGTCCGGGCAGAGCCCGGCGTTTTGATTATGGCGATTTTTTTGCTCTCGAGCGATTGGGTCAGCTTGGCGCCAGATTCGTCTGAGCCCACGAATCCGCCGACCGTGCAGCGAGCGCCGAGAGCGGCGATATTGAGCGCGACGTTGGCGGCACCGCCGGCGGTCCACGTTTCGCGGGAGACATCGATCACGGGCACCGGGGCCTCGGGCGAGATGCGGGTAGCATCTCCCCAGATGTAGCGGTCGAGCATGACATCGCCGATGACCAGAATGCGCAGGCCCGCGATTTTTCGGAGCAGAGAAGAGAGCGATTTCATACGCAGGTTAGTTGAGTTCCCAGTCGTAGGGGTAATGGGAGAGGAGTTTCGGAGCGGTGGAGGTCACGAGGACGACGTCTTCGATGCGACAGGCGCCGAGACCGGGGTGGTAAAGGCCGGGCTCGACGGTCACGACGGAGTTTTTTTCGCAGAGTGTAATCAACGGTGCCGCTGATCCGGGGCGGCTCGTGCACAGCGAGGCCGAGGCCATGACCGGTGCCATGGAAAAAACCGGAAGCCCCCGCGGACGTGTGCGTGGTCTCGTGGCCGCGGGCGGCGAAAACCTCGACGCATTTGCCGTGAACCATTCGGCCATTGGCACCGGCGCGGATAGCTTTGAGCGCCGCGAGTTGGGCGGCGCGGACGGCGGCGACGAGGGCGCGTTGGGCGTCGTTGGCCCGCCCCCGCAGCAAGGTGCGCGTAATGTCGCCGTGGTAACCCGTGGCCGTGACGCGCGGGAAGATGTCGATGATGATGAGTTCGTTTGGCCGGAGTGGTCCAGAACCGCGCTCATGGGGGTCGCAGGCTTGGTCGCCGCCAGCGACGATGGTGTTGGCTGAGACTCCGCCCGCCTCCAGAATTGCGACCTCGATGGCGAACTTGAGCATTTCACTCGTCACCCGTTTTCCCCGGTGAAGCAGTTCCCGACCGGAGATCGTGCTGGTGCGGAGAATATTTTCTGCGGCCGCGAAGCCGAGGGCGTTGAGAAGATTGCCCTCGCGAACGGCGGCGGTTTCAACGGGGGTTTTGGTTTCGCGCGCGGGGAAGAGCGCGCCGTCGGCGATTTCGAGGTCGAGGCCGATTTCGAAGAGTTTTTCGTAAATCCCGGCGGGGAAATCTTCTGGAACCGTGAAGGGCGTTTGCGAGAAATCCTTTGCGAGGAGATAAATAAACTTGGCGGCGCCGGGTTTGCGTTCCGGCCAGAGGTCGCGGGCGCGTTTCACGTAAAACTCTAGCGGGAGGACGACGTCGAACGAGGACGTTTTTTTGACCCGCCCGAATTCGAGCGCGCCGACCACGGCGTAGTTCTTGCCGCGCAGGCCGAAGGCGATGAACGGGTCAGGCACGCCAACGCGACCGAAACAAAGCGCGTCGGGACTGCGCGTGGTATCAGCGGAAAGGAGCGGAGGAGGGGGGGATTTTGCAGCCATGAACGATCGGTTGCTGGGCGACTTTGAGTGGGCGACGGAGATCGGCAAGCGCGCAACCGGCGACTCAGGGTCGCGCCGGTTTGAGGCGAACTTCGTAGAGTTTCGGCCAGCGCTTGCCGGTGACGAAGAGACGGTCGGTCGCGGCGTCGTAGGCGAGACCATTGAGGACATCGGTGTCCGCAGTGCGGTCGGCGTCGGGCAAGAGTCCGAAGAAATCGATCAGGCCAATCACGCGGCCAGTGGCGGGCGCGATGCGGGCGACGGTGTGACTCTGCCAAATGTTCGCGTAAATTTCGCCGCGGATGAATTCGAGCTCGTTGAGCAAGCGGAGGGGTTGGCCGTCGCGGAGGACATTCACCGTACGCGTGACCTTGAAAGTCACAGGATCAAGAAAGCGGAGTTGGTGGGTGCCGTCGCTGAGGATTAGGGATTGGCCATCGGTGGTGAGGCCCCAGCCTTCGCCGGTGTAGGCGAATTCTTTTTCGAGGGTGAACGTGGCGAGGTCGTAGACGAAGCCCTTCTGGTTTTTCCAGGTGAGTTGGTAAATTTTTCCGCCGAGCACGGTCATGCCCTCGGCGAAGTATTCGGCGGGGACGCGCACGTAATGGAGGATGCGACCGGTGAACAGCTCTACGCGACGGAGAGTGGATTTGCCGTTGAGGCCGGTGCTTTCGAGGAGGTCACCGTCGAGGAAGACGAGCCCCTGCGTGAACGCTGCGGGGTCGTGCGGAAAGGTGTGGACGACTTCGTAGGACGACGTGACCAAGGGAGCCGGAGAGCCCGACATCCCAGAAGATTGCGCGTCGCAACCGGCCGACCCCGCGAGGCAGACACTGAGCAGACAAATGGCCAGCGGTCGCGCGGGCGTTTTCACGCGGAGAATTACTCCTTCGGAATCTCGTTGTCGGTTTTCACGACGAGGACGGGCGTTTTGGTTTTTATCCAGACGTCGGCCTCTTTGAGGAATTTGGCGGGGACGGCTTCGATGGCTTCGCCCACGGTCTTCACGGGCAGCAGTTGGCCTTTCTTGGTCGCATTGTAGTCGTAGGAACTACGGAAGATACGGTCGAGCGTCGTGGAAGGGCTCTCGCTCTCGGGGATCTGAACTACCCAGCCGACGAAATCGTTTTTCGGGAGGCGGCCCTCAGGGTCACTGACGATGACAATAAATTGCTTTTTAACGGCGGGCGGCTTGTCGCCGTCGGCGCCCTCGGGTTCGACGGCGAGGTTCATCTCTTCGATGACGCGGCGGAGGAGCGCGGGATCGAGCTGGTTTTTCTTTAGAATTTCGGCGACTTTGCTGACGTCAATTTTGGCCATGGTGTTTTAGATACGAGAAGGGAGGAAAGGACAGGAAGGGCCGAGGATGACAAAGCCAATCTTCCGTGAGCCATTCTGCGGACGGGGCTTGAAGCGTTTTCAGATTTGGGCTCATTGGGTGGCTGCATGAACAAGACAACCGATGAATGGTTTGACGTGGTGAATGCGCGCGATGAAGTCGTGGGCCGGGAAACCCGCAGAGTCGTGCATGCCACGGGGCTCTGGCATCGGGCGGTGCATGTGCTCGTGTTTGATGCGGCGGGGCGGATTTTCCTGCAGAAGCGCTCGATGAAAAAAGATCTTTCTCCGGGTCTATGGGATTCTTCGTGTTCGGGTCATCTCGACGCAGGAGAGGACTACGATACGGCTGCCGTGCGCGAATTAGGGGAGGAGATTGGGGTGCGCTTGTCTGCGCCGCCGGAGCGCTGGTTTCGGATCGAGGCGTGCGTAGAGACGGGGTGGGAATTTTGTTGGATCTATCGGCTCGGGCACGAAGGGCCGTTTGAGCTGCATCCGGAGGAAATCGAGCGGGGCGAGTGGATCGGGGTAAATGAATTGGCGCGGCGGTTGGCGGCACGGCCTGAGTACTATTGTTCCTCGTTCAGGCTGATTTGGCAGCGCGTGGCGCGGGAGATCGGCTGACCCGGCGCCGCCGCGCCGATCTGCGTTCGGTCTACCGCGCGGGCTGCACAAGTATTTTTCCGGCGGCGGCGAGGCTGAGCACGAGCGGCCGGCCGGCGGTTTTTTTTGCGGTGACGAGGCCGGAGGCGAGATTGCGCTCGGTCACGCGGACGGATTCTCCGGGGAGCAGGCCGTTGTGTTCGACGAACTGGAGGAACTCGGCGGACTGGTCCGTGATGCGGACGATGCGTAACGGTTTTTCAACGACGCACGTGGCGAGGGTGGCGTAGACCTGAGAGTCGAGTTTGCCCTGGCGGCTCGGAATCGGATCACCGTGCGGGTCGGTCTCGGGGTGGCCGAGGAGCGCGTCGAGGCGGTCGAGGACTTCGTCGGAGATGGCGTGTTCGAGCTGCTCGGCCTCGGTGTCGACGGCGGCCCAGTCCATTTTCAGGACGTTCACGAGAAAGCACTCGACGAGGCGGTGCTTACGGAGGACGTTTAAAGCGACACGGCGGCCCTCGGCGGTGAGGCGCACGCCCTGGCGGGGGCGGTGCTCCACGTGACCGGAATCGGCGAGGGCTTTGACCATGGTGGTTACCGTGCCCGGCACGACGGCGAGGGCCTCGGCGAGCGCACCCATCGACACGAGCTCCTCGCCCCCCTCGGAGAGCAGCAGCATGTGTTTCAGGTAATTTTCAACGGTACTCGTTGCCATGTTGGGGTGGTAGTGAAAAATTCCTTTGCAGCAACTAAACGTTTATTTTGACTAATCAAAATAACTAACCATAATCACCCTCACTGTGACGCATTCACTTTATTTTTCTGCTCGGCTTCACTTAGCCGTATCCAGGCAGTCGGACCACCTTTTACGGATGAGATCACGGAGACTGATCGCTGGTGGGCTGTTGCTTGCCGCTTCGCCGGGTTTGTCCGTCGTGCAGCGACTCGTCGGCAAGTGCCGGCCCGACACTTCACTGGTACGTTACGGCTTTGCTGCCGTCGGTCTGATCGGGGCAACGCTCCAGGCGGTCGCTCCTGCTGCGGCGCAGCAGGCCGACAAGAGCGCCTATCCGTTTTTTCAACCCACGCGCGCCACACTCCTGCGGGAGTTGGCCACTGACCGACCGGATGCGACCGAAAGTCCGTTCACGTTCGCTGCGGGGCATGGGCAGTTTTTTGCCGGGATCTCCCGACGTTTTTGATCATTTGCCATGAATCCTCCCTTATCCCCAGACACCGTGTGGCGTCGGCAAGACGGACGGACTGCGGCGAGCGCGTTCCGCTGGGTTGCGGTGGCTCTGTGGGTGGCGTTGGTCCCGTGTCATGGGGCGGCGGCGAAGAAACGGATCGTGACGACGTTTACGATTATTCAGGACATGGCGCAGAACGTCGCGGGCGATGCGGCGATCGTCGAATCGATCACGAAGCCGGGCGCGGAAATCCACGGTTACGAGCCGACACCGCAGGACATCGTGAAGGCGCAGAAAGCTGACCTCGTGTTGTGGAATGGACTGAACCTCGAGCGTTGGTTTGTGCGCTTCTTCGGCCATCTGCAGAGCGTGCCGAGTGCGGTGCTCACGGAGGGGATTGCCCCGCTGGGGATTGAGGAAGGGCCTGCTGTCGGGAAACCGAATCCCCATGCGTGGATGTCGCCCCGCAACGCGGTCATTTACGTCGAGAATATCCGCAAGGCGCTCGTGAAACTGGACCCGGCCAATGCGGCGACCTACAACGCGAACGCGGCGGCCTACACGGCGAAGTTTGCGGAGATCGAACGGACGTTCCGGGTGGAGCTGGAAAAGATTCCGGTGGAGCGGCGATGGCTGGTGTCAAGCGAAGGGGCGTTCCCTTACCTCGCGCGGAATTTCGGCATGAAGGAATTGTTCCTCTGGGCGGTGAACGCCGATCAGCAGGGCACGCCGCAGCAGGTGCGCAACGTCATCGACGGCGTGCGGCAGCACAAAATCCCCGTCGTGTTCAGCGAGAGTACCGTGAGCGATAAACCGGCGCAGCAGGTGGCCCGGGAGACGGGGGCGCGTTACGGTGGCGTGCTCTACGTCGACTCGTTGACGGATGCGAAGGGCCCGGCCCCGACGTATTTGAAATTGATGGACTACAATGTACGCACGATCGTGAAAGGGTTTCTCGGACAATGAATTTCTTCGCGCGACCGCTCTGGCGTATGAGCACACTTGCGGTCGCGCGCCTTGGAAATCGTCCGCAAGCGGGCTCCTGCCTTTCGAGCGTATGAACCCTCTCTCCACTGAAATGAGCGTGCGCGTCAGTGACGTCACGGTGAGTTATCCCAACGGGAACGTGGCGCTGCGCGCTGCGTCGTTTGCGCTCGAAGGCGGCGCGATCTGTGCGTTGGTGGGCGTGAACGGCAGCGGGAAGTCGACGCTGTTCAAGGCGATTATGGGCTTGCTCAAGCCGGCGGCGGGCACGGTGACGATCGCGGGCCGGTCGGTGAAGGCGGCGTTGAAAGAGAACCTCGTG
>SYGN01000143.1 GCA_005799525.1 Opitutaceae bacterium
CGGTAGCTACGGCCAGAAGCGCTTCACCACGCCCCACCTCGATCGACTTGCCGCCGACGGGATGCGATTCACCCAACACTACAGCGGCGCCACCGTGTGCGCCCCGTCGCGCTCCGCATTTCTTACCGGTCTGCACACCGGCCACACCCCCATTCGCGGCAACAAAGAGGTCCAGCCCGAGGGCCAGCACCCACTGCCCGCCGACACTCGCACGCTCGCAAAGCTCCTCCAACGCGCCGGCTATGCCACCGGCGTCTTCGGCAAATGGGGTCTTGGCTTCCCCGGCTCCGAAGGCACCCCGCGACGTCAGGGTTTTGACCGCTTCTACGGTTTCAACTGCCAGCGTCTCGGCCACCACTACTATCCGGACCACCTCTGGGACGACGACACCAAGGTCCCGCTCGCCGGCAACACCCAAGGCCGCAACGGCGACTACGCTCCGTCGCTCATTCACGAAAAAACTCTCGGCTTCATCGAGGCCAACCGCGACCGCCCCTTCTTCTGTTTTGTCGCCACGATCATTCCCCACGCCGAACTCATCGCGCCCGAGGCCTACCTCGCGCGCCACCGGGGAAAATACGGCCCGGAAAAACCGTATCGGGGTATCGACGACGGCCCGACCTTCCGCCAAGGCCCCTACATCTCCCAACCCGAACCGCACGCGGCCTACGCCGCGATGATCAACCTGCTCGACGATCAAGTGGGCGAAATTGTCGCCACCGTCCGCCGCCTCGGCCTCGCCGAAAACACCCTCATCGTCTTCACGTCCGACAACGGTCCTTCCGTTGAAGGCGGCTCCGATCCCGCGTATTTCAATAGCAGTGGCGGCCTGCGCGGCGTGAAACGCGATCTCTATGAAGGCGGCATCCGCGTGCCCATGATCGCCCATTGGCCGGGCACCGTTGCCCGTGGCGCGGTTTCGACGCACCCCTCCGCTTTTTGGGATTGGCTGCCCACCTTCGCCACCCTCGCCGGCCAGCCCGCTCCCACCGAGATCGACGGCCTGTCCCTTGCTCCGACCCTCACCGGCCGCGGCCGCCAAGCCCAGCACGACTACCTCTACTGGGAGTTTCACGAAGGCGGCGGCCGCGTCGCTCTGCGCCAAGGCGACTGGAAAGTCGTGCGCTACGAAGTGCTCAAAGCTCCCGATGGCCCGCTCGCGTTGTTTAATCTCGCCACAGATCCGCGCGAAACCACCGATCTCGCCGCTCGCCACCCCGACCGCGTAAAAGCCCTCGACGCCCTCCTCCGCGCTGCCCGCACCGATTCCCCGCTCTTCCGCTTCGGCCAAACCGGCTACCTGCAGGCGCGCTGACGGCCGCCTCAGGCCGGATGTTTCATGGGGACGCGACGCCCTCGTCGCGTTTCATTCGCAAACCAAAAATCGCGGCGCTGTGCCTTCGACTCCGCCTGCCCCTAGACGAAGCTTCATCGATTTGGACCTGGTCCCATCATAAAATAACTTCTTCGTCCGGTTTTTACCCGAAAATCCACTCGACACCCACCTGGTCGAGGCAGATTCAAACACTGTGAACCTCCGGCCTCTCGGAGGCGCAACCCCCCATGTCTTCCGCTGAACAGGCCCGCTGGTTTTCCGAGCACGTGCATCCGCACGAGCCCGCCCTCCGCGCCTACCTCTCGAAGCGCTTCCCTTCACTCCCCGACCACGACGACCTCGTGCAGGAAACTTACGTTCGCGTCTTGCGCGTCGCAGACCCCGCGCGGCTCACCCACCCGAAAGCCTTTCTCTTCACGACCGCGCGCAACGCCGCCATCGATCTCTTCCGCCGTCGCAACATTCACCCCCACGAATCCCTCACGGACCACGAGGACCTCATTGAGCTTCCCCTCCTCGACGCCCCACCCACCGTCGTCGAGACCATGGAGCGTCGCCAGCGCCGCGAAACCCTCACCGAGGCATTACGCGCCCTCCCCGAACGCTGCCGCGAGGTGATGCTCCTCCGCTACCTCGACGGCTGCTCCGGCAAAGAACTCTCCGAGCGCCTCAACATTTCCCTCGGCACCGTCAAAGGCCACTTGCTCAAAGGCGTCCGCGACTGCGCCCGGTTTTTCGAAGCCCGCGGCCTCGTCGACGCCGCACCTGAAATGAAGGAGCCCTCTTGAAAACCAATCCTTCCTCCGCCGTCATCGAAGACGCCGCCATCGCCTGGCTCACCGAGCGCGACGACGGCTTTTCGCCCGCCCGCGAGCGCGAGTTCGCCCAATGGCTCCGCGCCGATCCGCGCCACGCCGCCACCGTCATCCGCCTCGAGCAAACCCTCGATCTCCTCGGAGAACTCCCGGAGTTTCGCAGCGAGATCAACACCGCCTTTGACCGCGCCGCACCCGTCGTGGCGTTTTCACCTGCGACCGCCGAACAATCCACTCTGGCGCCAGCGCCCCGACGTTGGTCGCGCGCCTTCGTCTGGGCCGGACTCGCCGCCGTGCTCGCGCTCGGCTCCTTCGTCGGCTGGCGCGCGTTCCAGCCTCCGCCTGAAACCCGCTTCACGACCACCGCTTCCGGCTACGAGCGCGCGCGCCTCGACGATGGCTCCACCCTCGAGCTCAACGCCGCGAGCGCCGTGCGCGTGCAGTTCACCGCCGCCGAGCGCCGCGTGCAACTCGAGTCCGGCGAAGCCCACTTCGCCGTCGCCCATGATTCCACGCGCCCCTTTATTGTGAGCGCCGGCCCCATTGCCGTCCGCGCCGTCGGCACCGCCTTCAATGTCCGCTACACTTCCGACGGCGGCGTCGAGGTCACCGTCACCGAGGGCAAGGTCCGCATCGGCCAATCCGGCCCCGCGTCCTCCTCCGCCGAATCCGCGCCCCTCCTCTCCGCCGGCCAGCGCATCTTTCTGCCAAAACACGCCCCGCTCCCTGCCGTCGAGCACGTCGAACCCGCCGCCATGCGCGCCGCCTTCGCCTGGCAAAGCCGCCTGGCCGATTTCGCCGACGCCCCGCTCGCCGACGTTATCGCGCGCTTCAACGCCCGCAGCCGCGTCCAACTCATTCTCGCCGACGAATCGCTCGCCGACCGCCGCATCGGCGGCACCTTCGCGCTCGACGAAGCCGAGGCCTTCGTGCGCCTACTTGAGCGCGACGGCGAAATTGTCGGCGAGCGCCGCGGCGAAACCGAGATTCACCTGCGTCGGCGCTAAAGGCTGACATGAACTATTCCGAAGGTAGCGGCGCGACCTCCGGGCGCGCTGGATTCGTAGGGCGTGCTACGGCGGGCCCGGAGGTCCCGCCGCCACCTTCGGCCGGTAGTGCGGCAAAGAAAATCTTCGCCGTGCGACCATGCCCTTTCGTCCGGCGCTGCGTTACTGGAGTAGTTCTGCTGCTCCGCATGTCTTCGCCCCTCGTTCCCGCTCCCCACGCTGTCGCCGCACTTTGCTGTGCGATGACGGCCGCGGTGTCGGCGGCGGGAGCGACGGCTGAGGCGGGGAAGCGGAGCTTCAACCTCCCCCGCGGCGACGCCGCGACGACGCTCAAGAAATTCGCCGCCACTGCCGGCACGCCGATCGTCTATCTGGTCGATCGCGTCCGCGGCGCCACCACCAACGCCGTCAGCGGTGACTTCGCTCCGCGCGACGCACTCGACCGCATGCTCGCCGGCTCGGCCCTCGAAGCCGCCCAGGACTCCGCGACCGGGGCGCTCGCCGTGCGAAAAATCCAGTTTCCTATCATTAATCAGAAGAAACCAACTACCCTACGTGCTTGGCTCGCGGCTCTCCTATTGAGCGCTGGGCATAATGCACTACCCGCCCAGACCACAATTCCTGAAACGGATAGCGATAACAAATCCGATGCGTTGCAGCTTTCTCCTTTTACAGTGAGCGCCTCGACCAACACCGGCTATGGCTCTCTCATGGGTACTTCCGGTAGGATGGCAGTGGCCTACATTGATACTCCGCAAGCGTCGTCTATCGTGACAAGCAAGTTGCTTCAGCAGGCGAATTTGTTCGGCTCAAACGAAGCACTGACGTATGTGCCGTCAGTAAGGAATACGTCGATGATTAATGGCACGCAAAATCTCCGCGGCTTGAGCACCGGCAGTTCCTACACCGATGGCTTCGTGAACACCGCAACAAATTCTTTTGATACATACTTTACCGACCGCATCGAAGTCATCAAAGGCCCGAGTTCAACGTCGTTTGGGCGCGGCGATCCGGCAGGCTTTATCAATTATATTTCAAAGCGACCGCAATTCAGGCAAGGAGGTGAAGTCGGTATCCTCGTTGGAACGGGCAATGACAGGCAAGATACCTATCGCGGTACTTTGGATTACAATGGGTTTCTGACGGCAGACCGTCGGACTGCCTACCGTTTTGTGTCACTATACACTGAGGGAGCGCAATCAAACGATAACTCCGAGTACCGGGGGGGCGGGGCGCAGCTGGCCGTCACGCGCCGCTTCGCTGATGCCAAGGGTAGCGTGGATGTCATCGGCACCTTGAGGCGGTCGACAACTCCCGGCCATGCATATCAAGCCCAGTTGTCCAACCAACACTACCTCGACTTTACCAATTGGGCCACCCTTACCCTGAATGGGCTTCGTACCACTCCCGCTAACTTTGAGCCTTTAGACCCCGACTATGCTCCAGGGCATGACCTAATGGGCATGCATCGCATCGATTTTCGATTGACGGCGATTCTGGATTACAAGCTGTCCGAACATTGGAGAACTCGCCAAGCAGCAAGCCTGCTAAGCTTCAATCTTGATGGCAACTACCGCGCCAACCTTTCCGGCATCAGCCAGGCCGCGGATGGAACTTGGATGCACAATCTGCGACTGTTTGCGTGGCAACAAGACCGCAAGCAGTTGTCCTATCAATCCGACTTGTTGGGAGCATATGAATTCGATCGGATCGGTGGAAAAATGTCGTTACTCGCCGGTGCCGATATCAACTCCATGGACTTCGTTGATTCCACTTTGAGGACGACAAGGACACCGGTCATTCAGCCCTTGTTTGCTTCGAATCGGCAAGTTCACGTGGGGCCCTTTTTGAGAGATCCATCTGAACTTGCGTTGGCAACGACCGGCAGAAATTGGAGCGCTTACGCCCAAGGACAGATTAAGCTCCTGCAGGACAAGGTGCAACTAAGTGGAGCGGTAAGAAGGATTTGGCAAGATACGAGGACGCTGAACCGGGGAAGCGGTGCGGTGACGTCGAACGACCAGCACACGCCCCTGCTTCCAGCATACTCACTTCTGATTAAGCCGAACGAATGGATGTCGATTTTCGTGAGCAGATCCGAACACCTTGAACCTGTGACGGTTGCTAACAAGTTTCTCTTTCTCCCTGACGGCGATCCGCGCCTGACCGAGACGCTGGTCAATCAGCCCAAAACCCAACTCGACGAGGTTGGAGCAAAAGCCACTCTCGTTGGCGGACGCCTGACCCTTTCGGTAGTCCATTATAAGGTCCAGACTGCAGGTGGCCTTTCTTCATTCCGCCAGTTAATACAAAACCCTGACGGCACGACCGTTGGTTACAATGAGTTTTATGTCAGAAGCGCTCAAGTTAAGGGTTGGGAGGTGGAGGCTTTTGGGCAGATCAACCGGCGATTGACGTTTATGCTGGGGGGCAATTTCGGAACCACCTCTTCTCAAATGGTGACGTGGCTTGGTCGACAAATTGACGCGCAGCTTGGGCAGATCGGCGATTCGGCGTATGGCTACGCTACGTACACTTTCGGAGAGAGCCGCTCTGATGGGTTAAGCATCACTGCAGGCTGGAAGACATATTTCTCCGGGTGGTCAATGTCTATTAGCGGAGCGCCTCGCGGAAAGGGAGTTTATCCCGACAATCTCACGACAGTGGATTTGGGTCTCTCCTATGGCTTCAAGAGGAAGTACGAATTGTTTATTAATGGTAAGAACCTTTTCCACAAAAAGTCGTTACCGCTGGGAGACCAGGCGAATCAGTCTGGTCGGCAGATATTCGCTGGAATAAACGCACGTTTATAAGCCCGTTACTCGACGTGATTCCCATCGATCCTAATTCGGATTTGGTGGGAACCTAATCTGTGTTAGACAGATGAATTTAGACCCTCCGTTATTTATATACATGCACATCAATTGGGGCAGCCTCAGTAATTGCGCGACCCTTCCATGATGGCCAATTTTCGATCAATACGATCGACGGTCATAGGCTGCTATGAGAGTCCCCATAAGCAGCAAACATCGGGCAAGAAAATAATCTCAAAAATCTACCAATTCTCATGAACCGTCGTCATTTTTTACATTCAGCAGTCGCTGGCGGCGCTGCCGTCCTGTCTCCTGCTCGGGTTTCCGCGCGCGTCATCACCGAGGGCAATCAACTGAGCGAGCCATCTCGGGAAACGCAGATTATCGAGGACGTGGACGTGGTTGTCTGCGGCGCAGGCCCTGCAGGCGTCACGGCAGCCATCATGGCCGCTCGCGCTGGCTCAAGGGTGAGATTGCTTGAGGTTCATGGCTGCCTCGGAGGCGTCTGGACTGCAGGCCTGCTTTCCCTCGTGCTCGACATGGACAAGCCGGGTTTCAACCAGGAACTTAAGCGCCGGTTGGCCGAACGGGCTCCATTGCATAGCTCCACCCGCAACTATTTTTATGATCCGGAGGAGATGAAGCTTTTGCTGGAGGAACTTTGCGTTCAGGCGGGGGTGAAGGTACAGCTCTTTACGCGCGTGGTTGCGGTGCAGAAAGACGGCTTTAACCGGCTCACTGCTGTAATCACCGAATCGAAGGCTGGCCGCGAGGCCTGGCGGGCACGGGTGTTCATCGATGCCACCGGCGACGGTGATGTCGGGGCGCTTGCCGGCTGCCGCTGGGAGGTAGGCCAGGCTGAGGCCTGTCCGTGCCAGCCGATGACCCTGATGGCCATGGTCGCGATACCGAATCCGGCCGAGCTGAGAAAGTTTGCGACGAGCTCCGATAAAAACTCGAGTTGGCAGACGGTTACAAGAGACGAGTTCCGGAGCGAGCTTGGCCGCGCGGGGATCGAGCCCAGCTACGGGTTGCCGTCCCTGTTTCACGTACGAGAGCGGCTTTTCAATCTGATGATCAACCACGAGTACGCCATTCTTCCCTATGATGCGGATGCTGTGACGCAGGCCACGATGCGCGCGCGCGCCGAAGTGCATCGGGTAGTCCGAGGACTACGCTCACTCGGCGGACATTGGGATGGACTGCAGCTGGTGGCGACGGCGGAACAGATTGGAATCCGCGATGGCAGGCGTATTCGCGGTCGTTATCGGGTAACGCGGGAAGATCTGGTCGCTGGGCGCCGATTGCCCGATGCCGTGACCCGTCCGACTTTTCCGGTGGATATCCACGCTGCGACTCCGGAAGAGAACCGGATTGCTGGTGCCACTCTGAACAAGGACATCACGATGAAGCCTTACGACATTCCGTTGCGTGCCCTGATCGCCGCCGACGTCGACGGCCTGATGATGGCCGGACGATGCATCAGCGGCGACTTCGTTGCGCACGCAAGCTATCGAGTGACCGGAAACGCCGTGGCGATGGGCGAGGCGGCGGGCGTGGTGGCGGCGCTAGCCGCCACAAGCGGGCGGCTGCCGCAAGAGATTCCCTGGGAAGAGGGCGTTTCCCTGCGATCGAAACTGTGGTCGAGCGCAGGTGGAGCCGGCGGATAGTGGTCGTGCGACCACGGATTACAGGTAACCGTGCAGTACTCGAGTGGAAGCTGTGAAAGGGCATTCAGCTCCCTCGTCCGACACGGCCAAAAAAACACCACGATCTAGATCAATACACGATCCACGGCAGCAGCTACTCCACAGGAATCAATTCCTATGAGCTCCATCCCCGCCATCCTTACCACGCTCGGGGCGGCGCTTTCTGCATTATCGATGCAGGTTTACGCTGCTGCTACTCCGAAGCCCAATGTGCTGTTCATCGCCGTGGACGACCTCAACACACGAGTCGGCTGTTACGGCGATCCGATGGTCAAGACACCCAACCTTGACGGTTTGGCGCGCCGCGGCGTCCGCTTTGAGCGCGCCTATTGCCAGTTCCCCCTGTGTGGTCCTTCGCGCGCATCGCTCCTGCTTGGGCGGTATCCGACCACGACAAAAACGATCGACTTCGCTCGGCCTGCATTACTGGAACGCGATTGGGTCACACTCACCGAATATTTCAGGCTCAGCGGTTATCAGGTGGATTTACGTGGCAAGATTTATCATCACTCTGAACCTGCGCCTTGGTCTGCGGGTGAGGAGGCGGTCCACCGGGAACAGGAAGCACATCGTAAGATGACCAGTGACTCGCTGAGCTGGGGGCCATTCCGTTCACTTGCTCCACCGCCAACAGGTACAGTAAAGAGGTTCCTTACCTGGGCGGGCAAATTTGGTGCCGTGCCTGATTCCGAGATGGTTGGTGCCGAGGCGAACGCCAAGGCCTACGAGTGGACTGCCGATGTGAAGAATGCCAGCCAAGCTATCGAGCTGATGCAGCAAAACGCAAAATCAAACCAACCCTTCTTTCTCGCACTCGGTTTCTACAAACCCCACGTGCCTTTTGTGGCACCCAAGCGTTTCTTTGATCTCTATCCGCCGGAGAAGATTCCCTTGCCGGAGGACTTTGCGCCCACTCCCACGGCTGCTGATAACGTCCCGCGCTATGCCCTGCGTTACAATTTAAGCAATTTCTTTCAGGAGCATGTGACGCCAGAGCGGGCACGTGAAGCCATTGCAGCCTACTACGCCTGCACCACATTTATGGACGAGCAACTGGGCCGGGTCCTGGATGAACTGGATCGGCTGGGCCTGCGTGAGAACACGATTATCGTGCTCTTCGGTGATCATGGCTTTCATCTGGGTGAGAAAGGTATGTGGTCCAAGGGCACGCTGTTCGACGTGTCGGCCCGTGCTCCGCTTATCATCGTTGATCCAAGAAAGGAAACGGCCGGTCAGACATCCCCCCGCACAGTTGAGTTCGTGGACATTTATCCAACTCTGGTCGAACTATGCGGGTTGTCAAAACCGCCGGGATTGGAGGGCACGAGCCTCGTTCCGTTGCTTGATAATCCTCAAGTCGCCTGTGGGCGGCCCGCCTATACAGTGGTGGCTCGCGAAGATTGGCTCGGACGTTCAGTGCGCACGGAACGCTGGAGCTATATTGAATGGGATTATGGCCACCGTGGCGCGGAACTCTACGATTTGCATGCCGATCCAGGGGAGTCTAACAACTTGGCGCAAGAGCCGCGGTACGCAACTGACATCGCCGTCTTGCACAGGCTTCTGCGCGATGGGCCCATTTCAGGGGAGTCCCCATTCCGAACAGCGATAAGGAACTTGGACGGAGAAAGAGATGCCGTCAGCCGTGAGTAACTTAAACGGAGCACGAGTTGCAGGTCACCATCATAACGTCACAGACAATAACTAGTTATAAAATCGTAAATTTACTATGAGTCCTAAACATACTACCATGGGTTACGATGGATTCTCACCCGATTGCCCATGCTGCAGCAGCCGCCGAAAATTTATACAGCTTACCGCGTTCAGTGCTTTGGCTAGAATGGCCGCAAAATCTGTTATCGCATTATCAGGTACCGAGGGAAAGTCGGCACCGCTCCTCGATCAGAAGGGATCTTTCCCCTATTTTCAGACCACGCCCGTATCATATCTGCGGGAGGACGACCCGACGGAGTCAGTCCGTGAATTGTTAGCCCGCTGCAGTGATCGCCGCTCTTTGATCTACTCGAAATTGGGGTTTGGGGGGCTCGCTTCCTAAAGCCGGGCGCGCCGACCTGTCGCGATGGCTCGACGACTGCGCATTCAGTTTCCCGGCGCCCGGTATCACGTGATCAACCGCGGCAATCTACGGCACGACATTTTCGCCACGGCCGGAGCCCGCCGTTCTTTTGCCGGCGTCACGGGCGAAGCGTGCGAGAAATTCGGTTGGCGAATGCACGCCTACATTGTCATGCGAAATCACTTCCATTTTGCGCTTGAGACGCCGGAGCCAAACGTGGTCGCGGGGATGCACTGGCTGCAGTCGACCTTCGCCGTCCGGCTGCTGCGGTTTCACGGTCAGCACGGCCATGTCTTCCAGGAAAGCGGCCGATTCCGAGCGGAACTGACGTCGGCCCCGAAGAGCGCGCCATGGAAGCGAGCGTTGGCGCGCACGCTCTGCGATGTGGTCGCTCCTCCTTACCGCTGCCTCGCCGAGAAAAAACTAGGCATGGGCAAGCCGGGTTCTGTCCGCGGAGCGCGGCGTGAAGCTGGAGGCGGGCGAGGCGCATTTTGCGGTGGCGCCCGATGCCGCGCGACCGTTTGTCGTCCGCGTCGGCGGCGTCGCGGTGCGCGCGGTCGGCACCGCGTTCAACGTCCGTTACGCGGCCGACGGCGCGGTGGAGGTCACGGTGATATAGGGGAAGGTGCGCGTGGTGCGCGTGGTGCGCGTGGTGCGCGTCGTCCGCGACGGGGCCGACGCCGACGCGGCAAGCGCCACGCCGTTGGTGACGGCCGGCGAACGCATGCTGGTTCCGTCGGTGTCACCGACGCCTGTCGTCGAGAAACTCCCGCCCGCCGCGTTGCGCGAATCGCTCGCGTGGCAAAGCCGATTGACGGATTTTGCCGACGCCCCGCTCGCCGATGTGATCGTGCGGTTCAACGCCCGCAGCCACCTCCAGCTCGTCCTTGCCGACGCTGATCTTGGGGCGCGCCGCATCCGCGGGACGTTCGCGCTCGACGAAGCCGAGGCCTTCGTGCGCCTACTTGAGCGCGACGGCGAAATTGTCGGCGAGCGCCGCGGCGAAACCGAGATTCACCTGCGTCGGCGCTAAAGGCTGACATGAACTATTCCGAAAGTAGCGGCGCGACCTCCGGGCGCGCTGGAGTCGTAGGGCGTGCTACGGCGGGCCCGGAGGTCCCGCCGCCACCTTCGGCCGGTAGTGCGGCAAAGAAAATCTTCGCCGTGCGACCATGCCCTTTCGTCCGGCGGTGCGTTACTGGAGTAGTTCTGCTGCTCCGCATGTCGTTGCCCCACGTCCCCGCTCCCCACGCCGTCGCCGCGCTTTGCTGTGCGTTGACGGCCACGGTGTCGGCGGCGGGAGCGACGGCTGACGTGGGGAAGCGGAGCTTCAACCTCCCCCGCGGCGACGCTGCCGTCACGCTCAAGCAATTCGCGGCCGCCGCCGGCCCGCCGATTGTCTACCTCGTCGATCGCGTCCGCGGCGCCACCACCAACGCCGTCAGCGGTGACTTCGCTCCGCGCGACGCACTCGACCGCATGCTCGCCGGCTCGGCGCTCGAAGCCGCGCAGGATGCCGCCACCGGCGCCCTCGTCGTCAGCCGCAAGCGTCCGGCCGAAGTCGCGCCGCGCAACGGGGAGACCGGACCGATTCTTAACCCGCCTTCCGCCCCCAACTCCGCCGTGAAAAAATCCCCCCGTTCGCTCCTCGCCGCCGTCGCCGGCTGGCTCGCCGTCGGCACCGCAGCCGATGCGCAGACCGCGCCCGCCGGCTCCGCCGCCAAGCCGGCCTCCACCGTCGTGACCCTTAGTCCGTTCGAGGTGAAGGACGACGCCCGCGACACCTACGACGCCACCAACACCAACTCCGTCACCGGCACCAACACCGCCCTCAACAAGACCCCGCTCGACGCCAAGATCTTCAACCGCCAGTTGCTCGACGACATGGGCACCGTCGATATGACCGACATGCTCTGGAAAATCGGCGGCCTCGGCGCCGCCGTCATAGGCGCCGGCGAAAACGTCCGCGGCATGGTCGACGGCGATCGCCAGGACCCGAAGTCCATGACGATGCGCGGACTCCAGATCAGCAACCCGCGCCGTGACGGTTTCCTCCGCTCCGACACCACGCTGCTCGACACCTTCGACATCGATCGCGTCGAGGCCATTGGCGGCTCCAACTCACTCCTTTTTGGCTCCGGCGACGCCGGCGGGGTCATCACCTCCGCCTCGAAGCGCGCCTACCTCAACCGCCGTCCCACGATGACTTGGAGCGCCACCGGCGACTCCGAAGGCTCCCGCCGCTACGCCGTCGATGCGCAATTCGGCGAAAAGTATTTTGCCGTCCGCTTCAACGGCGTGAAGGACGACACCAAGTATTCGCGCCCCGGCCTCGGCCGCTACGCCGAGGGCTACCACATCGCCGCCACGATCCAGCCGTGGAAGCGCCTCCAAATCCGCGGCGAATATCGCTACTACAACCGCGACACCATCTTTGCCCAGACCGCCATCGTGAGCGCCCCGACAACCTGGCGGCTCAACAACGGCGTGCTCGTCGATAACCAGAACGCCCGCTACCTCGTCGCCTTCCCCGAGATCGTGCAGATGACCGGCGGCGTGATCGACCTCGACAAGGTCGACTCCTTCGCCGGCCCCTACAACCGCGACGTCTATCTCAACCGCATTAAGTCCGTCGTCGCCGAGGCCACAATCATCGAGGGCCTCGCCATCCAGCTCCGCTACGGCCACGACGCGCGCGTCAACGAGGCCCCGCGCGCCAGCACCGTCACGGTCTTCGCCCCCGGCGCGACCGGCAACAACTACGTCGATCCTGTCACGGGCCAGATCGGGCAGAAGTGGGCGTTCAACACCTCGCTCATCGCCACTCCGGCTTTCACCGGGGCCCGCGGCTACCGCGGCGCGCTCGCCTACCAGAAGAATCTCGGCCGCTGGTTCGGCCGCCATCAGGCCAGCGTGTTTCGGCAGGACATGGAATCGTGGATAAACAATTACACGTCGCGTTTCTACGAGACCGACGCCTCCGGCAACATCATCCAGAACCTCGCCAACCTCACCAACGCCGATTCCGGCCGCAACCCGATGCCCGCCGTCTGGATTCCTATCTTCCCCGACACGATCCTCGGTGGCCAAGACTGGCCCACGCGGACCATCAAGCACCCCAACGGCCGCACCTATTCCTACGCCTCGCAAGTTTACTCCGGCGCCGTGCCCGCCACCGCCACAAACCCAATGGGCATGTCCGGCGTGCCCAGTGCGACTGCTCAAGGCAACGGCTCCTACATCATGGACGACACGAACGAAAAGAGCTGGGGCGCCAGCCTCTTCTCCGAATGGTGGGGCGGCCGCATCGATACCATGGCCGGCATCCGCAAGGAAGAGGCCACCGGCATCCGCAAGGCCACCGGCATCCGGCGCGGCCCCATCTCCTACGACGGCCTCAACCTCGGCACCGTCTTCGACACCCCGATCAAGGACCTGCGCATGTCGCTCAGCTACTCGTCGAACGGCAAAATCAATTTCGACACCACCCGCGACCTTTTCAACAACCCGCTCCCCGCCGGCAAAGGCGTCAGCAAGGACATCGGCTTCAAGCTCGACCTCTGGGAGCGCCGCCTCTCCGGCAGCATCAACTACTACCAGTCCGAGGCGCAGAACTTTACCGCCACCTTCGGCAACCGCGACGACATCGATCCCAACGGCATCAACGGCCGCCACGGCGGCAACGCCTACACCTACAGCAAAACGTCCGACGGCTACAACATCACCCTCTCCGCCAAGCCGCTCCGCGGCTGGGAAATGCGGATCAACTTCGCCACGGCCAACGGCTCCGAGCGCAGCAACGTCACGGTCCCGCAATTCTACAACGACCAGTTCAACACCACGACCGTCGGCGGCCAGCAGGTCGTCGGCATCAAAGCCAACGCCACCGCCGCCGTCGCGCCGTTCATGGTGCCCGCCGATCCCACCGATCCTAACTCCACCCAGATTCCCCTCTCACTCGCGATGCTGCGCGACCCGAACAGCCCCTACTTCGCGCAAATCGACACCGAGGGTGGCCAGATTCTCAACGCCCAGAACCTCGGCCTCCTCACCCCCGGCGTCGGCACCGGCGTAAACGGCCTGCCCATCACTGACCACCAGCTCGGCTTCACCTCGCCATCGGGCGGCACCTTCATCGTGCGCCGCGCCGGAGAGCAGACCGCCGGCTATGCCGAGCGCGCCTACAGCCTCGTCAACGCCTACACATTTGCCGAGGGCCGCCTGCGCGGCCTGCGTGTCGGCCTCACGTCGAGTTTCCAGCAGAACCACCGCGCCTACATGTATACCGACGCGGCCGACGGCAGGAAACGGAAGATGTTCTACTATCCCAATCGCTTCACCAACGACTTCTTCGCCTCCTACGGCTTCCGGGTGAACCGCTTTGTGCGCGCCTCCGTGCAGGTCAACGTGACCAACCTCCTCGACGCACAGGAAGTGCTCTACCAGATCCGCAGCACCAACGGCACGCTCCGCTTCGCCGGCTGGTTCAACACTCCTCGCCGACTCGCGATCACTACCCGCCTCACCTACTGAGTGCTATTTTCCAAAGGCGAGCGAATGGGGTCAGCTTGGGGTTTGGGGTCAATCGGTGAACGCGTCCCACATTTTCCGTCACCCGATCACTCCCGCACTCCCCGTTGGACTACGCCGCCCATCCGCGAATCCGCACGTGACCCTTTCCTCGGTTCATCATCTGCGCCCGCTCAAGGAATCCCATCACAGTCGCTACCGTCAGAACACCTCGATCAGGGGCTCGCCTGCTTGGAACCTCCCCACGAGTTCCGGCAACAGCGGGACGAGTTTGGCCCGCAGCTCGACCTTCTTGAGATTGCCGATCCGGAGCCAAAGCACTGCGGGTGCGGGCTCACGCAGCCGCGCCCACTCGGCGAAGTCTTCGTCTTTCGTCACAAGCACAAAGCCGGAATCGAGCGCGATTCGCCAAATCACCGTATCCCGCAAAGTGACCGCTCTGACCTGGCACGGACTCGAAATAGAACCATGAAAAAATCAACCATCTCTCGTGCTCCATATGCCTTGCCATCAGACCCCCTCACACCCCGTCCCCGCGCCATGTCCACGGCCAACCCGGCCCGGCACCCGAAAAGCAATTTCCCATCAGAATCAGAAAAACACCATGAACCAACCAAATCGCCGCCATTTCCTCACCACGCTGGCCGCCGCATCGGTAGCTTTCTCCACGAAAGTCTTTTCCGCTGAGCGTTCGCAAGCATCCTCGGATCTGTTTCATGAGGTTGCTCGTGATCTCCCGCTCAACACGGACGCCGATGTCATCGTTTGCGGTGCCGGGCCTGCCGGCGTCACAGCCGCGATCACAGCCGCACGCGCCGGGGCGAAGGTGCGTTTGTTCGAGGTTCACGGATCTCTCGAAATCCAGTTTCCTATCAGCCGCCGCCCCAGAATCGGATTCTGGCCGTGACAGCAAGAAACCGCTGGCGCGCGGTCGCGGATTGATTCACCACCAGATGACTTTGAGCCCCGAATTCCCGTTCGTTTCCGAGCATTTCTCAACCCCTGGTTGGCCGCCTCCCCAAAATGCCCGATCGCAGATCATGAACACTTTGCAGAAGCTGTTTCTTAGGAGCAACGGCAATTCCGACGGCGGCGGCTGGGAGGTCGAACTCACTGCCAATCCCACGTCCCGCTGGCGCGTCTCGCTCAACTACGGTCGCGCCGACCTGGAGCTGGCCAACGTCGGACAGCGCATGGCCGCGTTCCTCGCGGCCGAGATGCCCGTCTGGCAGCGCAACGCCGCCGTGCCCTACCTCACGCGGAACGGCAACCTCGAGACCTTCATCCGCACCCGCGACGGCACGCCCCAACGCGACTTTGCGACCAACCCCGCGCGCGTCAGCGATGCGGGCCAGTTTGCGCTGGATATCATCAACACGAACAACCAGCAGGGAGCGATCCGAGAGGGTCAGGTTTTAACTCTTTCAGTCAAACTGCTCGCGGCAGGCTCGGCGAGGGAGGCTTGATGCTGGCTGGCATGAAACCGCCCCTGATTGCCCGAATACTCAGATGCGTCGGCATCACCC
>SYGN01000144.1 GCA_005799525.1 Opitutaceae bacterium
ACCACCGACGCGGCGGCTCTTCACCTCAAGGCGGGGACGGGCGTTTTCCAAAGCGCCGAGCAACAAGTCAACCGGATCACCTTTTTCGAGTTTCTCGGAGACCTTCTCAAACGCGCCGTAGACGATGCGCTGCGCAAGATTCTTCTTGCCGCTCTTCATGATAACATTGACGAGATGCGCCACGAGTGGGCTCTTGTAGCGGGCATCTGGGACGACTTGACGTTTATCGGCTCTGTGACGGCGTGACATGACGAAATAGTGTTAGAAAATACGCGGTTTACTTGGCAGCCTTCGGACGTTTAACACCGTATTTGGAACGGGAACGCCGACGTTTCTCGACGCCGGTAGCGTCGAGAGTCCCACGCACAATGTGGTAGCGCACGCCTGGGAGATCCTTCACGCGGCCGCCGCGCACGAGTACGATAGAGTGCTCTTGGAGATTGTGGCCCTCGTCGGGGATGTAGGAGATCACTTCGTTGCCATTCGTCAGGCGTACCTTGGCGACCTTACGGATAGCGGAGTTCGGCTTCTTCGGAGTGCGGGTCATCACCTGCACGCACACGCCACGGCGAAAAGGGTTACCGTCTAGCGCGGGCGACTTCGATTTGATGCGCACCCTACGGCGACCTTTGCGCACTAATTGGTTGATTGTTGGCATACGAGTGAAGCGGAATTACAGAGAGAGAATTGGAGAAAAGAGGAAGATGCTACCGCCCACCGAAAGCTCGGCAAGAACTTTCTGGCATAAAATAAGAAATACTCGGGTCGGCCCGACAAGCGCCATGCGCACGGCGTAAAAATACAGCAAAAAAAATTCAACGCCGCAGGCTAACTCGCCGGATTACGAGGAGCGGGAAGAGTGGGTCAACGCGGATGATGCTGCGGGATTTTCACGGAACGGCGGACGGCACCTCGGCCGGGAGGAAGGGCCTGATGCGACAAACGTTCTCAGTTTTTCGACGCGAGCTCGCGGAGTTTAGCCACGGTTGTTATCGCCTAAAAATATCGTCGCGGATGATTTTACGGGGAAAATCCCCGGGCGGAAGGATGCAGGTCTTCACTGGTATATGCCGCTAACGGGTCGACGCCAAAACCGAATCGCTGAGTCACTCACGTGCGCGCAAAAATATTGTTCCGGAGAGTCGAATCCTCGAGGTCGGGCTAATATGCACCGCGTGCTCACTCGGACTTCTTCTGCTTTTTCGTGTTCTCCGCACCCGCTTCCGCCGCCGGTTCCGCTTTGTAACTCAAGATCTGCCCGTCCTTCAGCAGTCGCTCGCGCAGCTGGGCATACGGCACATCCTGCACCGCGATCTTCGCGTCGATAGCCAGAACCGCTGCTGTCGCCGCCGACTGTCCCAGAATCATAAACACGGGCTCCATCCGAATGGACCCAAAGGCGATGTGCGAACTCGAAAGGCACACCGGCACCAACAAATTTTCGGCCTGCCCGCGTTTCGGCACCAGCGAGCCATACGCGATTTCATAAGGACCGCCCGCCGAAACCCCGATATCGCCTTCGTTCTGCACTGTCCCTTCGGGCGTAATATAACGCTGAGTGTTGTGCGAATCGATCGTGTAGCTGCCCATGCCCACCGACTCCGGCGTCGGTTTCTTTTTCCGCAGTTCATTTTCTGTCATGACATATGCGCCGATCATCCGCCGTGCCTCGCGCACGTAGATTTGGTGCGACCAACCGCCATTGTCCTTAAACTCGTCCTTCGGCAGACCCCACGTGCTCATCTTCGCCCGCACGTCCGCCGGCACGCGCGGATCGGTCGTGATGAAGTAAAGCCAGCCCTTCTGATAGGTTTCGTGCTCTTTCAAAATCTGCTTCCTCCGCTCGTAGTTCGCCTCGGGATAGTCGTAGTTCATCCCGATATTGTCCGTCGAAAAAGGCCCGTGGTTGTTCGTGTCCGTCTTGCGATTTGGAATCGGGTCAAACTTCCCGAAGGTCTCCGTCCAGCCCGCCGCATAAATGCGCGCGAGCAGTTCGTACTGTTTCGGGTCGTAGCCTGCTGGCCGGACAAACGGAATCCGGTTCTCCGGTACGTCCGTGAGACACATCCGGTAACAATACGCCTGCACCTTGGTGTCTCCCTCGCCAAATTTCCCCGGATCGGCCGCGCTCACCCGGGGCAAGACCCCGCTCTTCGGATCGCCCGGCACGACGTAGGGACTGATCTTCTCTTTCAAATATCCGAAGTGATGCCGGTGATGCAGCACGCCCGTCTGCACCCCATTGTGTTCCTCGCCGTAGACGGCATTCGCCTCGCGCCCGACGTGATACCGCACACCGGCCGCAGCCATGAGGTCTCCCTCGTAAGTGGCATCGATGAACATTTTTCCCGCGTAGGTTTTCCCGCTCAGCATCGTGATCGCGACGATCTGCGCTCCGTCTTTTTTCACGCCCTTCGCGCGGTCGAGCCACTCGTCGCGAATCACGGTGATTTTGTTTTCCCGCACGAAATCTTCGAAGACCTTTTCCGCCACACTCGGCTCAAAGATCCACATCGTCCGCTGCACGCCGTCGATCGCCGGCGTGCCTTGCCCCGTATTGCCATACTCGGATTTCTTCTGCCAACGCCACGCGTCCGCCCCATCGTAGTGCCGCCACACGCGGTGATAAAACTCCCGCGCCAACCCACCGATCACCGCTTTGTTACCCGTGTCGGTCCACCCCAGTCCGCCGGCCGTCAGGCCACCCAGATGCTTGTCCGGCCCAACGATGATCACGCTCTTGCCCATCGCCTTCGCCTGCATCGCCGCCGTCACGCCCGCCGCCGTGCCGCCATACACGACGACATCGTAGTCCGCCGCCCGGACCCTCACCGCCGCGATAATCACCAGCATTGCAACGCACGCTCGGCCACAGATTCGAGGTAGATTCATCCCCGATGGTGTAGCGCACCGTGCTGGCCTGTGTCGAGCGTCAGTCCGATTACGACGAGACTTTCGGCGTTACCGCTCGCCCTGCGCCGCGTTTCGCCAAATCTCCTTCCATGTCGCCTCCGCTCTTCCCACTCCTCGACGCCCGCCAACTCTCCCGCCGCTCCTTCCTCGCCGGGTCCACCTCCTTCGCCGCCGCCGCGCTGCTGTCCACCCGCGCGCGCGGCACCGTGGCCGCCACGCCTAAATTCTCGGCGTATCCATTTTCCTTGGGCATCGCATCCGGCGACCCACTCCCCGACGGCGTCGTCCTGTGGACCCGCCTTGCGCCCAAACCGCTGGAAGCCGGCGGTGGTATGCCGCCCGAGCCCATCGAGGTCTCCTGGCAAATCGCCGAGGACGAAGCCATGAGCCGCATCGTCCAAGCCGGCACCGCCGTCGCCGATCCGTCGTGGGCGCACTCCGTCCATGTCGAGGTCAGCGGCCTCCGCCCCGAACGGTGGTATTGGTATCGCTTCAAGGTCGGCACCGAACTCAGCCCGACCGGCCGCACCCGCACCGCCCCACAGGCCGATGCTCTCCCCGCGCGCCTCCGCTTCGCCTTCGCCTCCTGCCAACACTACGAGACCGGCCTCTTCACCGCTTACGACCACCTCGCACGCGAGGACCTCGATCTCGTCGTCCATCTGGGCGACTACATTTACGAAGGTGCCGCCAACGACCAACGCGTGCGCCGTCACAACAGCCCCGAGATCCTCCAGCTCGACGACTACCGTGCCCGCTACGCCCTCTACAAATCCGATCCCTCCCTCCAGCGCGCCCATGCCATCGCCCCATGGATCGTCACGTGGGACGACCACGAAGTTGCCAACAACTACGCCGGCGACATTCCCGATAAACCGTCCACCAAGCCGGCGTTCCTCCTCCGCCGCGCCGCCGCCTATCAAGCCTACTTCGAGCACATGCCGCTCCGCCGCTCCGCACAGCCCCACGGCCCCGACATGCTACTGTACCGATCTCTCAATTACGGTCGCCTCGCGCAGTTTCACGTCCTCGACACCCGCCAATACCGCACCGACCAGCCGCAGGGCGACGGCGTGAAACCACCGCACGCTGTGCTGATGGACCCCCGGGGCACCGCCCTTGGCGACCCCCAACGCGATTGGCTCTTCACCGGACTCACTCGCTCCCCCGCAACGTGGAACGTCCTCGCTCAGCAGATCATGTTCGCCCGCGTCGACAGAACCCGCGGCCCCGCCATAGGCTACAGCATGGACCAATGGCCCGGCTACGAATTCGAGCGCCGCCGCCTCCTCCGTCATTTCGCGGATAAAAAAATCAAAAACCCCGTCGTACTCACCGGTGATATCCATTCCAACTGGGCCAATGAACTCATCGCCGACTTCGATCAGCTCGATTCACGGCGTGTGGGCACCGAATTTGTCGGCACGTCGATCAGCTCGAGTGGTGACGGCACCGAGACGCCAAAAAACAACGGTGAACTTCTCGCCAAAAATCCCTTCGTTAAATTCCACAATACCGAGCGCGGCTACGTGCGCTGCGAGCTGACACCGCAGCGATGGCGTACTGATTACCGCACCGTCCCCTTCGTCACCAAACCCGGCGCCCCGCTCAACACGCGCGCCAGCTTCGTAATCGAGTCCGGCCGACCCATTCTCCAACGGGTCTGAAGCCGGGCGGGCACCTCCGGTCCGCCCTCCTAGCATTCCCTTGCGCCGCGCCATCGCCGCGCGTGCGCCCCCTTCACGGTCTTCAGGGCATCCGTGTCCATCCGTGTCCATCCCTAGTTAAAAAACGGATCGACATCATTCCGCCTCTCTTTTTCTTCGCAGGCCCCTCGTTGCCCGCGCACCACCGTCTGAAATTTTCCGACCTCAAAAATCTTCCTGCCCACACTCCGGTACGTCACCCGCTCTTTTTATCTCAACCGTTCTGCGATACCTGAACCGCTCTCCAGATTCCAAGCTTCCCCACCCTCACTTCCTCCGCTTTCGTTACTTGTCCCCTGTCTCTTGTCCCCCTGTCTTCCCCGCCCTCCCTGTCCTTTCGCCTCCGCCGTTACCGTCCCCGCTCCGCTTCGTCCTCCCCCAACGCATGTCCCACCACGCCCCGCGCCTCGAGGATCACTTCCTCACCCGCCGTGATTTCCTGAATCGCTGCGGGGTCGGTTTCGGCGCCCTCGGCTTCGCCACCCTCGCCGGGCCCAACCTCTTCGCCGACTCCGCGCCCGGGGTCCGCCCTATCAACCTCGACAACCCCCTCGCTCCGCGCGCCCCACACTTTCCCGCCAAAGCCAAACGCGTCATCCACATTTTCGCCAACGGCGGTCCGTCCCAAGTCGACACCTTCGACCCAAAACCTTCGCTCACCAAATACCACGGCAAACCGCTCCCCCTCGACCTCAAGACCGAGCGGAAAACCGGCGCTGCGTTCCGCTCACCGTTCAAATTCAAGCCATACGGCCAGTCCGGCATCGAGGTTAGCGAACTTTTCCCGCACGTCGCCGCGAGCATCGACGAAATCGCCGTCATCCGCTCCATGCATGCCGACGTCCCCAATCACGAGCCGTCGCTTATGTTGATGAACTGCGGCGACGCCCGCCTCCCGCGGCCCGCGCTCGGCTCGTGGGTCACCTACGGACTCGGCTCCGAAAACCAAAATCTCCCCGGCTTCATCGCCATGTGCCCCGGCGGCTACCCGATCCAGGAATCGCAAAACTGGCAGAGCGGTTTTCTCCCCGGCATCTATCAGGGCAATTACATCAACACCGCGTTTACCGACATCGACCGCCTCATCGAACACATCCGCAACCCCTCGGCCACGCCGACCGAACAACGCGCCCAACTCGACCTGCTCCAAAAACTCAACGCCCGCCACGCCGCCAAACGCCACAAGGAATCCCAGCTCGAGGCCCGCATCCAGTCTTACGAACTCGCCTTCCGCATGCAGCTTGAGGCCACCGACGCGTTCACCATCGCCCGCGAGCCCGCTGCCATTCGCGAGCTCTACGGCGGCACCACCCAAGGCCGCCAACTCCTCACCGCCCGCCGTCTCCTCGAAAAAGGGGCCCGCTTCGTCCAAGTCTGGCACGGCGACGGCCAGCCGTGGGACGCCCACGACGACATCGAGGACAACCACCGCCGCCTCGCCCGCGAGAGCGACCAGGCCATCGGCGCCCTGCTCAAAGATCTCAAACAACGCGGCATGTTGGACGACACCCTCGTCATCTGGGGCGGCGAATTCGGCCGCACGCCCGTCGTCGAACTCCCCACCCCCGGCTCCAACGCCGGCAAGGTCAACGGCCGCGACCACAACCACCACGGCTTCACGATGTGGCTGGCCGGCGGCGGCGTGAAACGCGGCTACGTCCACGGCGCCACCGACGAGTTCGGCTTCAAAGCCGTCGAAAAACCCGTCCACGTCCACGACCTCCATGCGACGATTTTGGCTCTGCTCGGCTTCGACCACGAGAAACTCACCTACCGCCACGCCGGCCGGGACTTCCGCCTCACCGACGTCCACGGCAAAGTCGTCAAGGACCTCATCGCGTGAAACCACTTCCTGCATCGGTAGCCGCGAGCGCCAGCGAGGGGTCCGCCCGTGTTTTTGATTCTCCACGTGGCACGCCCGTCTCGCCCGTGTTTTCAGCGTTTAATCCTCCGCCTTCCACGCCCCGCGCGCCTTTGGGCGCCTTTCGATCATCCATCGCCCTCCGATTTTTTGCGCCTTTTTGCGGCCAAAAATTCCCCGCTCTCACCGCCCTCCTCCTCGCCACCATCACCCCCTTCACGCCTTCGCCCTCGTTCGCAGCAACCGCCGCTCTCCCGCCCGACCAAATCGAATTCTTCGAAACCACCATCCGCCCCATTCTCGTCGAGTCTTGTTACAAGTGCCACAGCGAGACCGAGGGAAAATCTCATGGCAGCCTCACACTCGACACCCGTGACGCCCTGCTCAAAGGCGGTGCCACCGGCCCCGCCCTCATCGCCGGCGACCCCGACAAGAGCGTCCTCATGCAGGCGGTTCGCTACGCCGACGAAGACCTCCAGATGCCCCCGCTCAAAGACGGCGTAGGCGGTAAACTCTCTCCGGAAAAAATCGCCGCACTCGAAACTTGGATACGCCTCGGGGCCCCCGATCCACGCACCGGCCCCGTCATCGCTGCCGCCCTCGACATGCCTCGCGCCCGCCAACACTGGGCCTTTCAACCCCTCCCACTCTCCCAAGAGCCCATTTCCCCATCCCCAGACCGCATCACCGCCCTCGTCCGCGCCAAACTGACCGCCGGCCATCTCACCCCCGCCCCCGCCGCCGACGCCCGTACCCTCCTCCGCCGTGTCACTTACGACCTCACCGGCCTCCCGCCCTCACCCGAAGAGATGGAAGCCTTCCTCCGCGACTCCGTCTCATCCGCTCCGGCCTCCCCGGCTCTCCAGCCTTCCGTCAGTCCCGCTTCCCCATCCGCCCTCGACACCGCTTACGCTCGCGCCGTAGACCGCCTCCTCGCCAGCCCCCGCTACGGCGAACGCTGGGGCCGCCACTGGCTCGACGTCGCCCGCTACGCCGACACCCAGGGCTACCTTGTCGGCAACGCTGAACGTCGCTTCGCCTACTCCCACACCTACCGCGACTACGTTATCCGCGCCTTCAACACCGACCTCCCCTTCGACCGCTTCATTCACGAGCAACTCGCCGCCGATCAACTCCCCCTCGGCGACGACAAATCCGCACTCGCCGCGATGGGTTTCCTCACCCTCGGCCGCCGCTTCCTCGGTAATCAAAACGACATCATCGACGACCGCATCGACGTCGTTACCCGCGGTATCCTCGGCCTCACCGTCGCCTGCGCCCGCTGTCACGATCACAAATTCGACCCGATCCCCACGCGTGACTACTACGCCCTCCACGGCATCTTCGCCTCCTCCGAAGAACCCGCCGAAAAACCCCTGCTCGCCCCCCTCGACGAAACCACCCCCGCCTACCGCGAATTCCTTCGCAAACGCGCCGAGCTCGATGCCACCATCGAAGCCAAGAAACACGAGCTCGTAGAAACCTTCCTCGCCGACCAACGCAAAAAAACCGGCGATTACCTCCTCGCCGCCCACGACGCCGCCCAACTCCCTCCCACCGAAAAACTCGACCTGTTCGTCGGCACCCGAAAACTCAACATCGAGATCCTGAAACGCTGGCAAAAATACCTCGCCGACCACGCCACGAATCCCGGCCCCGTCCTCGCCCCTTGGTTCGCCTTCCGCGACGGTACCGCGGGGCTTCTGCCCGCTTCCCTCGAATCACCCGACCCCCTCAAACCCTCTTCCTCCCCCGACGGCCCCACCGCCCCTCGCGCCACCCCCACCGCCCTCCTCGCCCACCTCGCCCCCGCCGACGCTCAATTCCTCAGCTCGCCAAAGCTCCGCAGGACCGACGGCGAATCATCTCCCAGCTCTCCACTCGCCACCCACGACGTTCATCCCGCCTTGGTGGCCGCACTCAACGAGAAGCCCCCGGCCTCCCTCCGGGACCTCGCCGCCCTCTACAATCGCGTCTTCACCGACGCCGAGAAATCCCGTAGCACGGGCCTCCCACCCGCGGATTCCTCCCTTGGTACCAGCCCCCCGTCAGTGACCTCAACTCCGGAAGCCTTCCACTCCGCCCCCGACTCCCCCACCGCCCTCGGCTTCACCGCCACCGCTCAACTCCTAAAACGGCAGCTCGACGACAAAACCTCGACCCTCCGCCGCGACGTCGAAGCCCTCAACTGGACCGAACCCGGCGCGCCCCTCCGCGCGATGGCCCTCGTCGACAAACCGAATCCCAAAAACTCCTTCATCTTCCTCCGCGGCAACCCCGCCAACAAAGGCCCCGAGGCCCCCCGCCGTTTCCTCGAAGTCTTCTCCGCCCTTGCGGCCCCTCTGAGCGAAGCTTCACAACCGCCATCCGATTCCACCGCATCCCCTTCAGCCATTCCGAGCTCGCAGCTCTCAGCTCTAAACTGTCAGCCCCCCGCACCCTCTTCCCACTCCCCATCTGCCCCGTTCACCGCCACCGCCACCAGCGGTCGCCTCGAACTCGCCCGCGCCCTCACTGGCCCCGCCGCCCCCCTCGCCGCCCGCGTCTTCGTGAATCGCGTCTGGGGCTGGCACTTCGGCACCCCGCTCGTCCACACCCCCAGCGACTTCGGCGTCCGCACCGCCGCCCCCGTCCAACGCGACGTCCTCGACACCCTCGCCACCCAATTCGTCGCCGACGGCTGGTCCCTCAAAAAACTCCACCGCACCATTCTCCTCTCCGCCACCTACCGCCAATCCTCCGCCGCCTCACCCGCCGCCCTCGCCGCCGATCCCGACAACCTTCTCCTCGCCCGCTTCACTCCGCACCGTCTCGAATTCGAAGCCCTTCGCGATACCCTCCTCGCCGTCTCCGGTCGCCTCGACCTCACCCCTGGCGGCCTCCCCGACGATCTGACCAAAGAACCCTTCCCGCGCCGCCGCACCGTCTACGGATTCATCGACCGCCAAAATCTCCCCGGCCTGTTCCGCACCTTCGATTTCCCCAGCCCCGACCACAGCAGCGCCCAACGCTTCGCCACCACCGTCCCGCAACAATCCCTCTTCCTCCTCAACAGCCCCTTCGCCCACGAACAAGCCCGCCGCCTCGCTCAACGCCCCGAGCTCACCACCGCCCCCACCACCCCCGAAAAAATCATCACCCTCTACCGCCTCCTCTACCAACGCCCGCCCGACTCCGACGAACTCACGCTCGCCCAAGCTTTCCTCACCACCGCGGCCGGCTCTCGACTCTCAGCTCTCAACGCTCCACTCCCCGCCTCCGGCTGGGCTTACGGCACCGGCACCTACGATTCCGCGCAAAACCTCGTCCGCGACTTCACACCGCTCACCCACCGCACCTACGGCACCGGCAAACAAAAAGACCAAGTCACGCGCCTGGCCCCCACCGCCACCCTCTCCGACCCCACCTTCGGCCGCCTCGCGCTCACGCCCACTGGCGGCCACCCCGGCTCCTCCCCGTCGCACGCCGCCATCCTCCGCTGGATCGCCCCCACCGACGGCATCATCGCCATCGAAGCCACGCTCGCGCACTCCACCGACAAAGGCGATGGCATCGCCGCCCGTATCGTCTCCAGCCGCACGGGGCCCCTCGGCGATTGGTCCGTGCACAATTCCAAAGCGGAAACCAAATTTACCGACCTCCGCGTGAGCGCTGCTGAAAGCATCGACTTTTTCGTCGCCAGCCGCGCGAACGCCCACTCCGACGGCTACACGTGGGCCCCGAAAATCACCTTCACCCCCGCCACCGATTCCGCCCCTCGCACCTGGGACGCCAAACGCGACTTCGGCATCACCGAAAAACCTCGCATCCCCCTCACCCCGCTCGAGTCCCTCGCCCAAGTCCTCCTCCTCTCCAACGAACTCGCCTTCGTGGATTGACCGCACCAGGTGAATCGCACGATTCACGCCTCTCTCGTCGCGCCCGCTAGCCTAGCTCATCAGCCTCACCTTCGGGCCCGGACGTCTTTCTCATTCTCCGCCGGACTAACCCAAGTTCCGCAGTTGAAAAGGCGCGATGATTGGCTGACTGTGATTTACGCGAGTTAGGCCCCGGTTTTCGGCACTACATTAGCGATTTCACGCGGGCCCTTCGGCAGGCGCAGGCCGAGATGGGTGAGCAGTTGGGCGGTGGCGGGTTCGGGCGTGGCGACGACGCGCAGGCGTAACTCGGTGGTCAGCTCGCCGCGTTTGACGGGGAGCAGCACGTCCATG
>SYGN01000145.1 GCA_005799525.1 Opitutaceae bacterium
CGGTGGTCGTCTCCTCCGAAACCCCACGCCATTCCTTCGCGATGTTGGTCCAGCGCTTCGGATCCTCTTTATAAACGCGCTTCAACGTGTTCTTGATGACTTGCTCCTCGTGCGAGGTCGACGGGGTGTTTACCCAATCGCTGCCCTCCTCCAATTCACAGCCCTTGTGGATGAGCAGCGTAACGTCACCGCCGTCGTCCACCACCAATTGCGGGCCTTTGTCTCCCGGAAACGAAATGGCCTTGAGGGTCAGATCCCAGTATTCTTCCAGCGTCTCACCCTTCCAAGCGAAGACCGGCGTGCCGGTCTTCGCGATGGCAGCCGCAGCGTGGTCTTGGGTAGAGAAAATATTACACGAAGCCCAGCGAACCTCGGCGCCGAGTTCCTTGAGGGTCTCGATCAGCACCGCCGTCTGAATCGTCATGTGCAACGAGCCCGTGATGCGCACACCCGCGAGCGGCTGCTTCGGTCCGAATTTTTTCCGGACCGCGACGAGGCCGGGCATTTCATGCTCAGCGACCGCGATCTCTTTGCGGCCCCAATCGGCTAGCGTGATATCTTTGACGTGGTAATCGGGCGCAGGTGATTTGCGCGAAGGTTTGGAGGCTTTGGCCATAATGAAAGAATTTGAATTAAGGAGGCTGATGAGAGCGGACTTCGCCCTACTTGAAAGCGGCTTTGAGGGCCGCGACCTTGTTGATTTGTTCCCACGGTAGACCCTTCTTGCCGAAGTGACCGTAGTTCGTCGTCTGACGATAAATGGGGCGGAGCAGATTGAGATCGGCCACGATATCGGCCGGTTTGAAACTAAAGACCGCGCGGACCGCATCGGTAATTTGTTCGTCCGAAACACCCTTGGGCGCAGTGCCAAACGTCTCGACTCGCACCGAAACCGGCTGGGGGTGCCCAATCGCATAGGCAAATTGAATCTCGGCGTGCGTCGCGAAACCCGCCGCGACGATATTCTTGGCCACCCAGCGGCCCATGTAGGCGGCGGAGCGATCAACCTTGGACGGATCCTTACCCGAAAATGCACCGCCACCATGGCGGCCCCAGCCACCATAAGTATCAACGATGATCTTACGACCGGTGAGCCCCGAGTCTCCCTGCGGACCGCCGATCACAAACCGGCCAGTCGGATTGATGAGATACTCGGTGTTTTTGTTGAGCAACCCGGCCGGGATTACCTTTTCAACCACATGCTCAATCAAATATTTTTCAATCGTAGCATGCGCGACGTCGTCGGTGTGCTGAGTGGAGATCACTACATTGACGACCTCGACGGGTTTGTCGTTTTCGTAGCGCACCGAAACCTGAGACTTGGCATCTGGGCGCAGCCAAGGTGCCAAGCCGGATTTGCGAATTTTCGTCAGCTCGCGACCCAACCGGTGCGCAAACATGATCGGCGTTGGCATCAGCTCGGGAGTCTCGTTGCAGGCGTAACCAAACATAATCCCTTGATCGCCCGCCCCCTGCTCGGCCGTCTTCTTCCCTTTGGCTTTCTTAGCATCGACGCCTTGGGCGATGTCCTGAGACTGCTTCGTCAAATAGTTATTGATGAAGACCTGATCGGCATGAAACACGTCATCGTTGTTCACATAACCAATATCCCGTATGGCGGCGCGCACGATCGCTTCGTAATTTAGCTTCGCGCCCGTCGTGATCTCGCCAGCGAGAATGACCATGTTGGACTTGACCATGGTTTCACAGGCGACGCGGCTGGAGCGATCCTGCGCAAGGCAGGCGTCGAGCACGCTGTCGGAGATCAAGTCAGCGACTTTGTCAGGATGTCCTTCACCCACAGACTCGGATGAGAAAACGAATGATGTTGCCATAAGAGTAGACGCTCAGAAAAAACGCCGTCCAGCCAGCGAGCAAGTCTAAATATCAACATATGCCGATTTCCTGATGCGATAATAATTCCGCATTCCTCGCCAAAATATTTCGCCGCTCGATCGGGGTTCTCCGCCGTAAAATGAGATGCGTGCCCGGGCTGATGCGGGCGGGCGAGCGCTTCCCGATTAACTTACCGCTTCACCTCGGCGGAGAGTTGGTCAGCTTTATTTTCATGTCGCTTTGCTTTCGTTGGCTCCCCGCTCTCGTCCTCGGTCTCGGTCAGCTTTGCTTGCTCTCCTCAACCCACGCCGCCTTCCCTGCTCCGACCAATAATCAGGACATCACCGACAAGCCCCTCACCGCCCCAGCGGACTTGGTGAAGTTGATGCACCTACCACCCGGATTCAAAGCAACGCTCTTCGCCGCCGAACCCGCCGTACAGAACCCCATTGCCATGTGCTGGGACGAGCGCGGTCGTCTCTGGATCGCGGAGAACTACACCTACTCCGACAACAAGGAGCGCTTCGACCTCAAGCTCCGCGATCGCATTGTCATCTTCGAGGACACCGACAACGACGGGCGTTTCGATCAACGCACGGTATTCGCCGATGATCTCCAAATGCTCACCAGCATCGAGCGCGGCTTCGGCGGCGTCTACGCGATGTGCCCACCGCATCTCCTGTTCATTCCCACCAATGGCGACAAACCCAGCGGCCCACCGCAGATCCTCATCGACGGTTTTAGCACCCAGGCCGCCAGCCGCCATACCTTTGCCAACGGTCTCAAGTGGGGGCCTGACGGCTGGCTCTACGGTCGCGTCGGCATCAGCAGCACGAGTTGGGCGGACGTGCCCGGCACTCCCCACGACCAACGCTCACCCACCGCCGGCGGTATCTGGCGCTATCATACCGCCCAAAAAGTCTACGAGCCCTACTGTCACGGCACGACTAACCCGTGGGGCATGGATTGGGATCAACACGGCGAGATGTTCTTCATCAACACGGTCATCGGCCACCTCTGGCACGGCATCCAAGGAGCGCACTTCAAGCGGATGCACGGCGACGACCCTTACCCCCGCATTTACGAACTCATCGACCAGCACGCCGACCATTACCATTGGGATAGCGGCGAGGTCTGGACCGATGTGCGCAAGCAGGGCGTCACCCCCGCGTCATCCCGTGTCGGTGGCGGCCACGCGCACGTCGGCCTGATGATTTACCAAGGCACGAACTTCCCGCCCGAGTATCGTGGCCAAGTTTTCACAACCAATCTCCACGGTCGCCGCGTAAATATCGACCGCCTCGAGCGCCGGGGCAGCGGCTACGTCGGCAAGCACGCGCCCGACTTCATGCGGACGGATGATCCGTGGTTCCGAGGCATCGAAATTCAAGCCGGCCCCGATGGCAGCGTCTACATTCTCGATTGGAGCGACATCGGCGAATGTCACGAAAACGACGGCGTTCACCGCACCTCGGGACGTATCTACAAAATCACCTACCGCGACCCCACGCGTCCCCGGGAGACCGATCTCACGAAACTCACCGACGCCCAACTCGTCGCCCTCCAACCCAGCGACAACGAGTGGCTCGTGCGCATGGCGCGCTGGGAACTCCGCGAACGCGCCCGCCGGCACAACGGCCTGCCCGCAGTCACGCAGCTGCTCCGCGATCAGTTCACCACCGCGTCCACGCCTGCTAAAAAACTGGCCGCGTATTGGACGCTGGAACAAATCTCCGCCTTCGCACCCGACCCTGCCGCGCCCGTCGCTCCCCTGCTCTCGGCCATGCGCACGAGCCCGAACGAACACCTACAGCGTTGGGCCATCGCCTCCACGCCCGCCACCGCGCAGAACACCGCGAGCCCGTTCCTCCGCCTCGCCCGCGCGTCAACCCTCCCTGCGCTCGCGCCCGACGCTCGCGCCCAACTCGCCGCACTCCTCCTCACGCACGCCGAAGATGCCACCGACCACAATCTGCCGCTCCTATATTGGTCGGGCATCCGCGCTCTCGCCCCCAGTCAACTCGTCGCCCTCGCAGCAACGTGTCGGATTCCACTGGTGCGCCAGTTCATCGCGCGCCGCGTCACCGAAGACATCGACCAAGCCCCCGCACCGCTCAACGCGCTCCTCTCTCTCCGGTCCGATGGCCTCGCGGCCGACATTCTCCGCGGCATGAGTGCCTCCCTCCGCGGCTGGAGCAAGGCCAAGAAACCCGCCGCGTGGGACGCCTTTGCCGCCCGCGTCGCTGCACTCCGGGACGACGCGCTGACGCAATCACTCCGCGATCTCGAAGTCCTCTTTGGCAGCGGCCGAGCACTGGCCGAAGTGCAGGCCATCGCCCTCGACAACCAAGCCAATACCGAAAGTCGCCGTGCCGCCCTGCGCACCCTGATCGAGGCAAAGTCTCCCGACCTTCGCAAGGTCTGCGAATCCCTGATCGGCAACGCCGCGCTCAGTGTCGCCGCGATTCAGGGGCTCGCCTCTTTCGACGATCCTGCCGCGGCCGACCGCATCATCGCACGCTACAAAGGCCTCTCTCCGCACGAGCGTCCTGCCGCCCTCGCCGTCCTCGCGGCGCGCCCGACGTTTGCTCGCGTCCTCCTCAATCAAATGGAGCGCCCCGTCGATAAAATCGTGATCCCTCGCAAAGACCTCACGCCGGTCCTCGCTCGGCAAATCCGGAGTTTCCACGATGCGTCGCTCACGCAAAAACTCGCCGAGGTCTGGGGCGAAGTCCGCGAATCCAGCGCCGACAAGCAGCAACTCATCACCACGCTCAAAGCGAAGCTCACCCCCACGTTCATTCGCACCGGTGATGCCAGTCAGGGCCGCGTCATCTACGGCGCCGTCTGCGCCGCGTGCCACAAACTCTACGGCGAGGGCAACACGCTCGGCCCCGATCTCACCGGCAGCGGCCGCCACGATATCGGGTATCTCATCGAAAATATCGCCGACCCCAGCGCCGTGGTCGCCGCCGAAAATCTCATGGCCGTGTTGACGCTAAAAGACGGACGCGTGCTGAACGGCATGTTAAGTGACAAATCCGAACGCACGGTAACCGTGAAAATGATCGACCAGGAGACGCGCATCAATCGCTCGGAGATCGCCAAACAGGAGCAACTTCCCGTGAGCATGATGCCCGAAGGCCTGCTCGCGGCCTTAACCGATGACCAAGTCCGCCACCTCATCGCCTACCTCCAAACCACCGCCCAAGTGCCCCTACCGAAATAACCCGCTCGTTTCGTTCTTATGCTCCGCCCGATCGTCGCCCTGTCCACCTTCACGGCGCTCGCCCTTGTGGCGCCGCTCGCGAACGTCGCCACGCCGTCCAAGCCGCTCAACATCGTCGTGCTCTACGCCGACGACTGGCGCCACGACACGCTCGGTGCAGCCGGCCATCCGGTCGTGAAAACGCCCCACCTCGACCGGTCGCCAAAGAGGGCATGCGCTTCACCCACAACTGTGTCACTACCGCGATCTGCGGCGTGAGCCGCGCCACGCTCCTCACCGGCCAATGGATGTCGCGCCACGGCAACCCCGCGTTCGCGATGTTCACTACGCCGTGGGCCGAGACCTATCCCGGCCTCCTCCGCCGCAACGGCTATCATGTCGGCCACATCGGCAAATGGCACAACGGCACGTTTCCGCAGGGTAAATTCGACTTCGGCCGGGCCTACAGCGGCACCCATTGGATCCGAGAGGCCGACGGCACCAAAATCCACGTGACCCAGAAAAACGAAAATGACGCCCTCGAGTTTCTGCGCACGCGCCCCACCGACAAACCGTTTGTCCTCACGCTCGCGTTCTTCGCCACCCACGCCGAGGATCAAAATTCCCTCGAGTTTCTCCCGCAGCCAGCCAGCATGGAGCTCTACTAGAACACGGTCATCTCCGTACCCAAGACGTCGTCCGACGAAGATTTCAAACGCCTCCCGCCCTTCATCGCCAACAAGCAGAGCGAGGGCCGCGTCCGCTATCACTGGCGCTTCGATACACCGGAAAAATATCAGACGATGATGAAAAAATTATTATCGTCTCGCCACTGAAGTGGACGCCACTTGCGGCCGCGTGCTCGCCGCGCTGCGCCAGCAAGGCCTCCTCGAGAACACGCTCGTGGTCTTCACCGCCGACAACGGCTACTTCCACGCCGAACACAGTCTCGCCGATAAATGGTATCCCTACGAGGAGAGTATCCGTGCTCCGTTGATCGTGCGCGATCCCCGCATGCCCGCCGCCCAGCGCGGCCAGACCAACGACGACTTCACGCTCAACGTCGACCTCGCGCCGACCTTCCTCGCCGCCGCCGGCGTCGCCGCTCCCGCCCGCATGCAAGGCCGCGACCTCTCGTCCCTCTACCTCGCGAGCACAGCACCGTCTTGGCGCACCGAGTTTTTCTACGAGCACGCCACGATCAAAAATATCCACTTCATCCCCTCGTCCGAAGCCCTCGTCCGCAAAGATTTGAAGTATCTCTATTGGCCGGATTTCCAACACGAGGAACTTTTCGACCTCACCGCCGACCGCGCCGAGACCCACAACCTCGCGACGGCACCCAACCAAGCAAAAACGCTCGCGAGTCTGCGCAGCCGCTTCGCCGAACTGAAAGCCGCCGCAAAATAACCGGCGGTCCGTTTGCGCCCGCCCGACTACGTTTGTTTTCCCTGCCGCAGTCGGTCGAGAAACACGGCGAAGATAATCACGAGGCCAATAATAATTTCCTGAAAATACGTCGGCCAACCCATCTGCTGAGAACCGTTGCGCAACACCGCCATGATCAGCGCGCCGATCATCGAGCCAAGAATCGTGCCGACGCCGCCCGACAGACTCGCCCCGCCGATGATCACGGCCGCGATAATATCGAGTTCCAGTCCGACTGCGACGGTCGGATCACCCTGCCTGAGTCGTGAAAGTTGAAACAATCCGGCGAGACCGAAGAAACCTCCGGCGAGCGCGTAGATCATGATCTTCAGGCGCACCGTCGGCAGGCCACACAGTCGCGCCGTTGCCTCGTTGGAGCCCAACGCGAAGACATGGCGGCCAAACACCGTGTTCTTCAACACCACCGCCGTCACCGTCGCCAGCCCGATGGCGACCCACACTCCCGGCGGCAGCTTGTAGCCCGCAGGGTCGGCCGTGGTCATCCACTGGTTGATCGGCGAGCCTTCGTAATTGACGGTTTGGTTGTCCGCCCGCCATTTGCCCGCGCCACGGATCATGCTCATCGTGCCCAACGTGACGATGAACGGCGGCATCCGCAGCGCCGCAATCATCGTCCCATTCACGAGTCCGATGATCCCACCGACGAGGAGAACAATCATGACGGTCGGAATCGTCCCAAACTCGCGTTGGATCAGCAATGCCCCAACGACACTGGTAAACGCAATGCTCGACCCCGCGGAAAGATCAATGCCGCCGCTCACAATGATCATCGTCATCGCGATCGCCCCGATCGCGACGATCACCGTCTGCGTGAAGATGATCTTGAAATTATGATAGGTCAGAAAGAACTCGCGCGTTTCCGTAGGTAGGGAAAACAACACGATCACCAAAATGAGGCCGATGAACGGCCCGCCTTTCGCGAGCAGGTGTTTGAGCGTGGATTTCATCGTTGAAAATTAGACGCTCCCCGTCGCGACGCGCATGATCTCCGCCTCGGTCCAGTCCGCCCGGGGCCGAATCGCCGCGAGTTCACCGCGGCACATCACCCCGATGGTAGCGCAGAGGCCGAGCAGCTCAGGCAGGTAACTGCTCACCACGATGACGGTTTTGCCCGCCGCCGCGAGTTCACCGATGAGCTGGTAAATC
>SYGN01000018.1 GCA_005799525.1 Opitutaceae bacterium
AGACCGAGAGATTCTTGCGCACGGTGTATTCGCCGATCACGTCGACGAACGTGGAAGGCGGCTGCCAGTTAAACGTGCCGGGCTCGATGCTGGCACCCGGCGTCACTGCGTTCAGGCGCGTGCGGCCGCGGTGATTTGCATTCACCCGCAGGTTGCATTTTTCGCGGGTGAAGCTGAGGCCGGCACTGCCGCTGCGCGGGATGTAGCCGGCGAAATTTCCGCCCGTATCGCCCACCGCGCGCTGGGAAGTGCCGTTGGCGAAGACCTCGAACCCCCGGGCCCAATACGGGAGAAAGGTGAGACTCTGGCGGTAGTTGAAGCTCACGCCCTCGAAGCGCACCGTGCCCGGAATATTGAACTGGGTCGAAACTCCATAGCGGCCATAGGCGTTGGGATCGAGACCGTAGGAGGCGAGAAATTCGGGTGTGGCCGCCTGCACGGTGCTGCCGAAAAAGTTGCGCACGTCGCGACGAAATGCCGCCACCGACACCACGCCGACGCCTTGGAAATAATGCTCAAGGCGCAGGACGACCGACTTGGCGGACCATGGATTGATATCGACGTTGTTGACAATGATCCGATTCGTCGGGCTGTCGCCGGCGCTGGTATCCGGCAAAGTCAGGCCGCCGGCATATTGATTGTAGTCGGGTCGGCCGATGGACTCATAGGCGGCGACTCGCCCGATCAAATTTTCCCGGAGGGCGTAGCTCGCGTTGAGGCTCGGGAAGAGCTTGTCGTAGGTCTTCTCGGTGGTGGACCCGCGTTCGATCCCATTGGGGCTTCTCCTGGGATCCGTCAGCGGTCCTTGGGCTTGAACCTTGGTTTTCTCCCCGCGCACGCCGGTGACGATCTTCAGGCGTTGGTTCAGGAAGTCGAAATCCGTGCGCAGATAGGGAGCAACCACCTGCTCCCGGGCAAACTTCGACGTCGCCGCGCGATTACGTGCGATCGTGTTGGCGTTGGTGGTAAAGTAGGTCGGCTGCGCCCGATAGTGCTCCCACACCTTGCGATTGCTGGGGGCCTCGGAGGCCGGAAATCCGTAAGGCATCACGCGCTGCGAAAAGACGGGATCGAAAAAGGGCGCGAGTAAATTGTCCCCCGTAACCGGAGTGGTGCTGGCGACGCCGTCCGCCCCGACGTAGTTGTAGGTCGCGGAGTCGTCGGTGATATCGCGCATGCCCTCCTGGAGGTTGAATCCCGCCTTCAACGTCACCGGGGTCGCCGTTGGGAGCTTCCGGCTCACACTGCCGTAGGCGGTCTTCTGCGTGTCGCGAGTGGCGTTCTGCTGGCTGGTCGCCGAAGTGAGGGCATAGTTGGCGATGAGGTAGGGATTCACGTCGGCACCGGCCGCATTCCTCACGGTGATCGCGCCGGGCCGCAGATAAGTGACATCGTCAAATGACACCGTCAGGCCGCTGCGGGTCGCATTCACCGCGCGGAAATATCCCTTGTTGGTGTCATGGTTGTCGTCCGTCGCCGACGAGTAACCGAAGCCGAGGTCGGCCTTCCACTCGGGCCCCTGGTGTTTCCACACGATGCTCGGCATATACGTGCGATTGAAACGATTTCGCTCGTTGTGGATCATCGAAACGTTGCCCGCACCCGTGTTCCCGCGGACGAAGGTCGACGAGAAACCGCCAGCCTGCACCCCGCCGGGATTGAACGTCAGCGAGTGCAGCACGAACTGCACATCAAAGGAGGAATACAGGAAGCCCACGGAAACGCGGTCGTTGTCCGACAACTTAAAGTCCACCGATCCGGCGAGAGATTTACGCGCCGTGATCTTGGGCTGATCCTCTACCCGGTAGGCCGACAAATAGGGCTGCGAAAACGCCGTGGCCGGGAACGCGGTGCCGGCGGTGGCAACGCCCGTGCCGCGCCAGGTCGCCTGCACGCGATCCTGAGCGGAATAGCTCGTGGAGTCGCCGGCCGAAATCGAGAATCCAAACTTCTTGTTGACAGGTGCCGAGTAGGAAAAATCGAAACCCGGATACACGTTGCGCGTCGGGCTCGGCTTGGCCCCTGGAGCCTTGCTGAAGCTCTTCGCGTTATCGCGCATGCTGAAATAGACGTTGGACTGGAACAAAGGTTTGGCGCGCTCGAAGGAACTGCGCGTCACCATGTTCACCGTGCCCGCGAGCGCGGAGGCCGGAGACTCGGGCGTGGGCGTGCTGAGAACCTCGATACGCGAGAGGTTGTTGATCGAAACCATGTCTGCCATGACCGTGCGGTTGGTTTTACCACCGTCGGCCGAGGCGAGATTAAAGCTGTCAATCGTGACCGGCACATAGTCGGACGGCACGCCGTCGATCGAGATACCCCGGGCATTGCCGCCGGTGTAGCTGATCGTGATTCCGGGCAGAAATTTCAGGAACTCGGCGGTGTTGCCCTCGGCCACATTGCCAAACTGTTCCGTCGATACGACCTGCTTGATGTTGGGCGCGAACCGCTGCTCGTTAATGGCCAGGGCCGAGGCGTCCATCTCACGCGAAGTGGAGACTTGAAATTGGGCCAGCTGCACGACGTCGCCGCTCTTGGGTGGCACGCCCAACGCGATCGTGAGTGCGGTGGCTTTGCCCGCCGAAATTTCGGCAGAGCGCACGTCGCGCGGCAGGCCCGTGTAAAACGTCTGCACCTTCACCGCGCCCGTCTGCACTTGGGTCAGGCGGAAATTACCCTCGGCGTCGGTGAGCGTCGCGAGTCCGGTGCCTTCGATCGAAACGCGGGCCCCCTCGACATACTGGGCATTGCGCTCGTTGAACACGCGGCCCTGGAGAGTGCCGGTGTTTTCCGAGGCCGCCGGCCCCTGAGCTTGGGTCGAGGATACAGCGAGAGCGAGCCGGGCGGTTAGGAGGGCGAACAGAGTGCGAGATTTGAACGACATGATCTGGGTCTTGGGCTTGGGTTTCAGGTGCGAAGGTGACGAACGAGAGGATCGGGGTTGGGCACGGTGCCGAGCGCGCGAGGCCACTGCACGAGGGCGTTGCAGTCGCCCCACCTGCGGCGGTGGCGGAAACGGTCGAGGGCGAGATGGCGGGCGCCGCCGAAGCGCGACGCCTTGGGCGCTGTGCGTTCGCCACGTTCACGGTTCCGCAGCAGACCCAAAGCGGACTCCTGCACCGGACCATCGCTCGCGTCCTCGGTCCGGAAGCGGCTGTGCAGCCACGCGCGCGTCACCGGCTCGTGCGGTTGCACGGGGGTGGCGAACCACTGGCCAAGGTCGGAATCTGGCGGGGGCATCGAAGAAGAGAACAGTAGGTGGAGATTTCTGTTATCTGGCGAACAGTCGAGCCCATTGGTGGACACGAATCGCACTCGATCGCCGCCGCCCGCCAACTCTGCATAATGAATTCCGGCTCTGTAGCTGAATCTGTGGGTGGATTGGGCGGGTAAATCGTGATGTAGGGAAAAGGGCGAGGCGGACGCCGAGAACGACTAGGCACGGACTGGTCTTCGCCTCCGGCTCCGAACCACAATCCGCTTTGAAGGAAGAAGACAACGCGTGGCTGGCACAGTTGAACCGCTGCGACCATCGCAGTGGGTGTGAAACAAG
>SYGN01000146.1 GCA_005799525.1 Opitutaceae bacterium
CGGCTATCAACATCGAGATCCCACGCTGCCCAACCGTGGGAAGACCCTCGAAGCGAAGGGGTGGACCGTCGACCTCGTGACCGATCTGATCCTGGATTTCGTGCGCGAGCCACGACCGGAACCCTGGTTCGCCACCGCCGCTTATTCCAATTTGCCATCAAGATGAGACGAATTTCGTAGGGGCGCAGTCTTGCTGCGCCCTACGTTGGGATCGAATTTCCTGAAGGGCGCAGCAAGTCTGCGCCCCTGCTACTTGCTGACCCTTCCTGGGGCGGTCGAACGGCATTCCAATGGAGCCGTGGAGAGAGAGAAGATTGGGGGCCACGCCCCCTTGAAAAATCGCGTGACAGGCAAGTTTGTGCGGTAACTTTGGTCACCTCCTGACATACAGAGGTGTATGGTTCCACGCCGCCCATCATTTCCGCCTGCGTCCGGCCGCCACGAGGAGTTCGTCGCCCTGCTCACGGCCTCGCACCGCAAGCTGCTCGGCTACTTGCTGTCGCTACTGGGTCGATGGCACGACGCCGAGGACGTGTTGCAGCGGGCGAGCGTCCTGATGTGGCAGAAATTTGATACATTCGAACCGGACACCGATTTTGTGGCGTGGGCGAGCACGATCGCGTTCTACGAGGCGAAGAATTTTCAACGGCTGACGGCGCGTTCACCGCTGCAATTTGACGATGACTTGCTGGCGGCCCTCTCCGCTGAGCGTTTGGAAGACCTGTCGCACCAGCAGAGGCGGCTGGCTGCGCTGCAATTATGCGTGGATCAGCTGGGAACCACCGAACGCGACCTGGTGCGCGCGGCGTATGAAAAACACGGGGGTGTGGCGGCGCTGGCCACCCGGCTGAATCGCGCCCCGCAGACGCTCTACAACAAGTTGAACCACATCCGCCGCCTGCTCGCTTTCTGCCTGCAACAGCGGCTCGAGGAGGAAAGGGCATGAACTCGGACGAACAAAAGCGGCTCTTTCACCTTTTCGGCGCCCATGCGGAAGGCACCCTCACCGAGTCGGAGCACCGGGAATTGCAGGAGCAGCTCCGCTCCGATCCGGAGGCGCGCCGCCTGTGGTTTCTCCACAACGATATCGACCAGGGTCTGCACGTCCTTGCCAACCCGCACGACGCCGGAGTCGCGACTGAGCCGGCGCATCCGGTTGTGCCGATGGGGACCGTCAGTTCGCGCTGGTTGCAATGGCGATCGCTGACCGCTGCGGCCGCAGGCCTGGCGTTCGGCCTGTGTGGGGCGTCGATGGTTTGGGCCTACGCGCTTCCGCGGCTCCCTGCCTTGCCGCCGCGGGTAATTCCATTGCTGGAAGACGGTCTCGAGACGGCGTCTCAGCCAGAGGTCAAGGGCGTCCCCACTCAACTGGGAGCGTGGGGCGGCGACCATGCCCGCATCGTCACCAGGGAACAAGGAATCGCGCCGCGCAGCGGGACCAAGATGCTGCGGTTCCTCCGGTCGGATTTTGAAGGGGAAAAATCGGCGCTGAGCTATTCGTGCGATCAATTGCGCGTGATCGATCTGCGCCGCTACCAGGCGTTGATCGACACCGGAAACGCCACGTTGAACGCGGCCGCTTGGTTCCGGCTGATCGCGCCGCAATCGGGTGAAGCCTTCGCGGTCGGCATTTCCATCTCGGCCTTTGACTCCGATCCCACTCGATTGCATGGGCGCGACTGGTTGACTTGGGAGGATACGGAGCGGCTTGGGTTTACCCAGACACAGCGCCCCTGGCTGGTCGGAGAGAGCTTCTCTTGGGGCGAGGCGACCGGCGAACTGCGGCTCCCGCGGGGCACACGCTTCGTGAACGTGCACGTCCGGGTGTCGCGCAAGGAGCCCGCACCCACCGCCACACCGGTCACGTTTGCCGGTGCCTACGCCGACGACGTCAGCGTGCGGCTGCTCGTCGCCGATGCATCCGTGCCGGTGCTCGCCAAGATGTCGCGCCATGAGCTTGCCCCGTCCCCTTGAATCCAGCGCCGCACCCAGGCTCCGTTGCCCCGACCGACACCGAATCGCTGTGATCCAACGCCTCATCTTCCCACTCCTGCTCGCAGTCACCCGCCTGCCGGCGGCTGACGACCCCTTCCAGTTTCATCAGGACGTGTTGTATCTCGGACCCGATCGGGTGGAAAAGATGGATATCTACATCCCGCTTGGAGGGCCAAGGCCGCTCCCCGTCGTTCTTTATATTCACGGAGGAGCATGGGGTGGTGGCGACAAGGCTTGGGCCGTGGAAAAGCCCAACTGTGTTGCGCTGGCGAGGGAGGGTTACGCGGTGGCGAGTATTAACTACAAACTGAACCCCAAGGGCACCACAGACGCGTATCCGCAGAATATTTTCGACTGCAAGACGGCCATCCGGTTTCTCCGCAAGGAAGCGGCAACCTACAGCTTCGATGCACAATGAATCGCCGTGGCCGGCGGGTCAGCGGGAGGTCATCTCGCCATGCTGATGGCGTATACTCCTGCCGTGAGCGAGTTGAACCAAGGGGGCTTGTATCCGGAATATCCGGTGAATGTCTCCTGCGTGATCGATCTGTTCGGGATTGCGGATGTCCGCCTTTGGGGAAAACACCATTTTGTCCCGCGGAGTCAGATCGACACAGATGAGGGACGCCGGATATTGGAGCTCGTTTCGCCGATCGCGCATGTGAACGCCACGGCGGTTCCTACGTTGGTGATCCATGGGACGAACGATCAGACGGTCCCGTTCAGTCAGGCGGAGGACTTGGTCAAGCGGCTCAAGGAATATGGTGTTCCGCACCGATTCATCCGAGTCGAACACGGCGGGCACGCTTTCCATTTCACCCCCCACGTCCGCAACAAGCACAGCAATCTCATGCCTGCGGTGGCGGCATTCCTGCAGGAACATCTGAAGAAGTGAACGCAATGAAACTATTCACCGGGCCGTTGGCTGAACCGCAAATCCCGTGCAGCCGATCCAACCCCCGAAAACTTCCGTTTTTCTGTCTAGCCGCATTTCTGGTCATAGCTCCGCTGCTGGGGGCGCAGACCGCAGCCAAGGGAAAAACAGTGCCTGCTTACGCCGCGGCCGTGCCGAAGCCGACCTTCAGCGAGGTCCGCTATGGCACGCATGCTCGGCAGATCCTCGATCTCTGGCAGGCGGAGTCGAGCACCCCGACACCCCTTGTCTTCGTGATCCATGGCGGCGGCTGGCAAGGCGGTGAGAAGGAGCGCGTCGACCGCTTTGTGGATGTCAAAGCGCTGTTGAAGGCGGGAATATCCGTCGCGGCGATCAACTATCGCTTCATCACGATGGCTGAGGCGGAAGGCATCCGGCCACCGGTGAAGGCACCGCTGCACGATGCTGCACGGGCGTTGCAGTTCGTGCGCAGCAAAGCCGCGGAGTGGAATATCGACAAGCGCAGCATCGGCGCGGCGGGAGCTTCGGCCGGCGCGTGCTCCAGCCTCTGGCTCGCGTTTCACGATGACCTCGCCGATCTGCACAGCACCGATCCCGTTGCTCGCGAATCGTCACGCTTGCGATGTGCGGCGGTGATCGGTGCGCAAACCACGCTCGATCCGTTCCAGATGAAAGCATGGACGCCGAACAGTAAGTATGGCGGCCACGCCTTTGGCTTCGGTTCGTTCCCCCAGTTCCTCGCGGGGCGCGAGAAAATCCTCCCGTGGATCGCGGAGTATTCGCCTTACGCGCTCGTGAGCAAAGACGATCCGGCTGTCTATCTCCTCTACAGTGCTCCCCCCGCGCTCGGCCAGGAGCAGAAAGATCCCACGCACACCGCCAACTTCGGCGTGAAGCTCCAGCAGCACTGCAAGGCCATCGGCGTTCCGTGCGAACTGCAGTATCCCGGCGCCCCGGAGGTGGCGCACGCCACCACGACCGATTTCCTCATCGCCACGCTGAATGGAAAATAATCCATGAAACACTTTTTCGTCCTCCGCACCGCCCGCGGCTGCAGCGGCGCAAACGCCGGCGGCACATCGCCCAGTCATACACCTGTCCCGGCGCGGATAGTGCCACGCGATTCGACCCACTCTTCACCCCCCCCCCCCCTCACGTTTATGCCCCGCCTGATTCCACTCCTCTCCATACAAAGACTCATCTTCACTTTGGCCGCGACCGGCTTTGGGCTCACCGCGTCCGGGCAGTCAACCGCGCCCAAGAATGGCCCGCCTGCCGTCTCGCCGGCAGGGGGAGGGGACCCCGTCGTGCTCTCCCCTTTCCAAGTCGACGCCACCGCCGAGCAGGGCTACCTCGCCACGCAGACGCTCAGCGGCACGCGCCTGAAGACCGATCTCCGCGACATCGGCTCCGCGCTCACCATCTTCACCGAGCAGATGATGAACGACCTCGCGGTGAACAACCTTAACGACGTCCTCAACTTCGCGCCCAACACCGACACATTCTACAACCGGCTCACCGAGGGCGGCAACGGCAACGACTTCATCACTCAGGCGACGCAATACGTGACGCGTGGCGGCACCACGTCGACCGTGGGTCAGGATTTCTTCACGAACAATATCCCGCCCGACCGCTATAACTCCGAGGCGTTCACGTTCACGCGCGGGCCCAATGCTATCCTGTTTGGCCTCGGCAATCCCTCCGGCGCCTTCGTGTCGTCGACCAAGCGGGCGAAAAACCGCACCGCCACCATGATCGAGCTCCAGACCGACGACCGCGAGGGCGGGCGGGTAGTGGTCGACCACAATCATGTGATCAAGAAAGAATTCCTGTCGCTCCGTTACGCCGGTCTCTACACAAAGCTGAACGGTTTTCGTGAACCGAGTGAAACGTTTCAGCGCCGGCATTTCGTCACGGCCCGACTGACGCCGTTCAAGACCACCGTCGTCCGGTTTAACCATGAGCAGGGCCATCTGCGAATTCCGGCGATCCGTCCGTGGCCGGTCTATGATTCGATCTCACCGTGGATCAATGCGGGCTCTCCGATCCTCCAGACCCTCGGTGCACCGAAACCCGCCGGCATCTCGAACTACGCCTTCGCCGGCCCTGTCTCGATGCAGTTTTCTCCCGCCGGTATTCAGGTGCCGCCGATGCGGTGGCTGAATCAGGGGCAATCCACCCTCGCGGACTGGTCCAACGGATTTCCGGTCGCGAGTCCACCGAGTCGGCGATCGTTCATCAATCCGGCGATTTATCCGACATTCGCGTCCGCGTTCGGGCTAAGCTCGTATCGACTGACCGACTTCAAGATCACCTCCGTCTTCGTCGAGCAACAGTTCACGAAGGACTTCTTTGTTGAAGCGGCGGTGAATCGGGTGGTCAGCGATGTTGTGGCGGTCAACGGGTTCACGGGCGACAACGACATACTGATGGCGGATGTGAACCGCCTCCTGCCGAACGGCGCGCCCAATCCCAACGTGGGCAAGCTCTACACTGAATCGAACACCAACATCTTGGTCCAACCGGAGCGGACGACGAACAAGCGGTTGATGGCGTCCTATGAACTCGATCTCACCCGGCGGTCAACGAACTGGCTCCGGCATCTCGGCCGCCACCGCGCCGCCGTGTTTTTCGAGGAAAGCGATCGGAAAACTCACAGCACCCAGATCTCGGTGCAGAACTCGACCCCGCTGGTGACTACGGGTGTCGCCGGTTCGATTCTCAACGCGGCGAATCTGATGCGGTATCGATACTATTACGAACCCGCTTCGGGTCGGGTCGGCAATCCGGGCGGCCCCTACGAGACCTTTCCGATCATCTACGCCGGAATGCCGCTGCCACCGCCCGACCCGAGTGGTGTGACCCAAGCCTATCTGGCCGGAACGGCTGGCTACAATTCGAGCGCGTCCAACCTCCGGACGCGCGCGTTTGCGCTGCAGAGCTTGTTCTGGGATGGCCGGTTGGTCGTGACGACCGGGCTGCGTCAGGACTCGCAGCGGGCCTGGAATGCGGTTTTGGCCGACTACGCTCCCTGGGCCGATGCCCGCGGTATTTATCCGAACGCGGTGGGCTTCGACGTCCGCAAGGTCTTCCCGCGCGGTCCACGCGAGGCGAGCGGTCGCACCGGCACGCATGGCGCCGTGTTTCATGCGCTTTCCTGGCTGAGCCTCAGCTACAACCAATCGGACAATTTCCAGATCAATTCGGATCGGCGCAGCGTCTACGGCAACTTCCTGCCCAATCCGGTCGGCAAGGGCCGCGACTACGGGCTCAAGTTCGCGCTGTTCGACCGGCGACTCCACCTCGACGTCACCTACTACGAGAATTTCTCGGAGGACAAGATCGACGCCATCTCGGCCACGCCGGCGGGAAGCTTCATCCAGGAGATCAACCAAATTTGGCCCGCCATCGCCGAGTTCACCAACGATCCGAAATATCGCGACTTCCCTTACTGGTCGGCCGGTAGCGGGTGGGCGGATAGCGCGACGACCCGCTCCAGCGGCTGGGAGGTCTCGGCCACCGCCAACCCGACAACGCAATGGCGGGTCACGATCAACGGCAGCAAGCGGGGTAGCAGTGCCACGACTGCACGCGGACCCAATATCAAGCGTTACCTCGCCGAATACCTTCCGCTTTGGCGCGCCAACCCGCAGTGGCTCGCGCTCACCAATACCGCGAATGGGTTCAGCGTGGCGACGCGCGTGAGCCGCCTCGAAACCACGCTGGCCAACTTCGAGGCCATCGGCAGCCTGCCGGAGGACGCCTACGCGCCGAGTTGGGGTGCGAACCTGATCCAGACTTACTCGTTTGCGCCCGGGTCCCGTCTCAAGGGATTCGCCATCGGCAGCAGCATGAACGTCCGCGGCCGGACCGTTCATGGGTTTGCCGAGAGTGCGGCGGGAATTTTGGTTCCCACTCGGCCCTACTATGCGCCGAGGAATGAACTCTTTGGGGCGTGGCTCACGTATCAGCGAAGATTGTTTCGAGATCGCGTCGGCTGGCGGCTGCAGCTCAACGTGCGGAATCTTTTCGAAGCCTATACGGTGTTTCCGCTGAGGGCAGTGGACCGTCGCGACGGCACCGGAGCCGGCACCAACGTGTTTTACCGACTGAGCGAGCCCCGCACCTACACGCTTACGAGTTCGTTCGGATTTTAATCCGAACGCAGCGACAATCCCCAAAGCGATGCAAACCAACAGACTTCTTCTCGAGCACAACTGGAAATGCGGAATCGTTGCCTGCGCGACCACAGCTTCCCCTCGCCTTGATCGCAATCGCTCGCGCCCCAACTTCATTTCACCCGCCTTGCACCCATGACTATTCCCCGCGCTTCTCTCCTCCTCACCGCGCTTGGCTTGCTCGCGGTCGCGACGCTGCCGGCCGCCTCCCCCGCCACCCGGCCCAATGTCCTCGTCATCATCTCCGACGATCAAAGCTGGGCCGACTACGGCTTCATGGGCCATCCGCACATCGCGACGCCCGCGCTCGACCAGCTCGCGGCGAAGTCGCTCACGTTCACGCGCGGCTACACGCCCGTCCCCCTGTGTCGTCCGTCCCTCGCGAGCATCGCAACCGGACTCTACCCGCACCAGCACGGCGTCACTGGCAACGATCCCGCGCTCCCCGATGCTGGCGTGAATCCGCAAACCGGCCGCCAAAATCCCAAATACGCGCGCTTCTACGAGTCCATCATCGAGAACTTCCGCTCGCGCCCGAATTTCGTGCGCGACCTCACGTCGCGCGGCTACCGCAGCCTTGAAACCGGCAAGTGGTGGGAAGGCGATCCAGTGAAGGCCGCCGGCTTCAGCGAGGCCATGACCGTCGGCACCGCCAAGGGCGATCGCCACGGCGGCATCGGCCTCGAGATTGGCCGGCAGGGCCTCGCACCCATCACGGATTTCATCACCCGCAGCGGCGCGCAACCGTGGCTCGTGTGGTATGCGCCGATGCTGCCGCACAGCCCGCACACCCCGCCCGCCGATCTCCTCGCGAAATACCAAAAAATCGCCCCGACCGAAGCCGTCGCGCGCTATTGGGCCAGTGTCGAATGGTTCGACCGCACCTGCGGCGATCTCCTCGGCGTCCTTGACAATAATAGCCTCCGCGAAAACACCCTCGTGATCTACACGACCGACAACGGCTGGCTCCAAAACCCGGACGTCGTCAATCGCTTCGCCGCGCGCTCCAAGCTCACGCCCTACGAAGGCGGCCACCGTACGCCCATCATGATCTCGTGGCCGGGCCGCGTCGCTCCGCGCCTCGACCGCGAGCACCTCGCCAACAACGTCGACATCTGGCCCACCCTGGCCGCGCTGCTGAAAACTCCTCTCCCGAAAAATCTCCCCGGCCTAGATCTCACCGACGCCAAGTCCGTCGCCCGCCGCACAGCCACCTACGGCGAGCAATACGCGCACAACATCGCCGATATCGCGGCGCCCACGCGCAGCCTCGAACACCGCTGGATCATCGACGGCTGGTTCAAGCTCATCATGCCCGATCCGCGCAACCGCCCCGGCGCCGCGACCGAGCTCTACGACCTCCAGTCCGATCCGTGGGAGAAAACCGATCTCGCCGCGCAGCAGCCCGAACGCGTGCGCGAGCTGGCGAAGAAATTGGACGCCTGGTGGGCGCCGCCTGTCGCTGCGAAGTGATCGTCGCATGATTCGTGGCGCCTCACGCTTCGTGCCAATCGCGTTGGCGCTCGCCGGCAGTGCGGCGGCGAAGAAGAAGAATATCGCCGCCCGTGGCGAAGACCTGCTCCTGCTCGACAACGGCTGGGTTCGAGAAAATTCCGTCAGATTGCGTGCGCCGTCGGACTTATTCACTGACGTCGCCAGTTTCCGCATGAAAACCCCACGGTTGTCCGATTCCTCTGAATAGCCTGAAATAATTCAGGACCTCCTCGCGCATGGAGTTTGATTTGTGCCGGCGCTCGCATTCCCTTTCTTCGCTTTACCCCCTCCCATGAACTTCCCGAAAAAATCCCCCGGCTGGCTGCGTGTCTCGCTCGTCGTCGTGGGACTCTGCGCCGCGCCCGTGGTGTGGGCCGTCGACTACAGCCGCGACATCAAGCCGATCCTGTCGGAAAACTGTTTTTCGTGTCACGGCTTCGATGAGAAGGGCCGCAAGGGAAAGCTCCGTCTCGATCTCGCGGAGTCCGCCTACGCGGAGCGCAATGGCCTTTCCCGCATCAAGCCCGGCGACCTCGCCAACAGCGAGGTCTGGGCGCGCATTACCAGCACCGACCCGGAGGAGGTCATGCCGCCGCCGAAGGACCACGCGCCGCTCACCGCCGAGCAAAAGCAGACAATCAAGACGTGGATCGAGGAGGGCGCGAAGTATTCGGAGCATTGGGCGTTTGTGCCGCCGAAGAAAGCGCCGTTGCCCCGGAACGGGACTCAGCCCGTCGACGCTTTCGTCCGCGCGCGGCTGGCCCAGGAAAAACTCCGGGCCGCCCCCGAAGCGGACCGTCGCACGCTCATCCGGCGGCTCTCCCTCGATCTCACGGGCTTGCCGCCGTCGGGCGCCGAGGTGGAGGCTTTTGTCGCGGATCGCGCCCCGCAGGCCTTTGACCGACTCGTCACCCGCCTGCTCGCGAGTCCCCATTTCGGCGAGCGCCTGGCCTTGGATTGGCTCGACGCCGCGCGCTATGCGGACACCAACGGCTTCTCCATCGACGGTGGCCGCCACCTGTGGCTCTGGCGCGACTGGGTGATCCAAGCCTTCAACGACAACCAGCCCTACGACCGTTTCCTCGTGGAACAGCTCGCCGGCGATCTGCTGCCCGCGGCCACGGAGGCGCAGCGCATCGCGACCGGCTTTCAGCGCAATAACATGGTGACGCACGAGGGCGGCACCATCCCCGAGGAAAATCTCACGAACTACAACGCCGACCGCGTGAAGACCCTCGGCGAAGCCGTGCTCGGTCTCACGCTCGCTTGCGCGCAATGCCACGACCACAAATTCGATCCGATCACGCAGAAGGACTATTTTCAGACCTTCGCATTTTTCAATACGCTCCCCGACAAGGGACTCGACGGCAACGCGGGCGTGAACCCCGGTCCCAGTCTGAAGGCGCGCACCGTGTTGAAGACCGGTGAAGAGACGGCGCTACGTGGCGAGATTGCCGTGCTGGAGGGGAAGCTCGCGCAACGCGACGACGCGAAGCTCGCCGCGTGGGAACAGCGCGAACAAGCGTTGTGGCAGGGGCGGGGGAAAAACCTGCGCGTGATCCCGCTCAAGGCGGCCAAGATTTCGACGCCGAATCGTGGCGCGGGTTTTGACATCACGCCCGAAGGCCGCGTGAGCCTGAAGAATCCCGGGGAGTTGGGTGCGTTCGATATTCTCGCGGAGTTGCCGAAAAGCGTGGGGCCGATCAGCGGCCTGCGTTTCGTGCTGCACCCGGTGGCCGACGCGGCGCTCGGGGGGTGGGGTTACGGTCCATCGCGCGGCACCCCGGCCCGCGCCGCCGCCACGAAGAAGAAGAGCGCGGAGAAAATGACGCCGCCACCGGCCGAGCCCGCGCAAAAAGGCTCGTTCAAACTCACCGCCGTCGCCGCGTCCGTCGACGCCGTGCCGGGCGACCAGGTGAACTTGCACAAGCTGGAAAAAATCTCCCGGGTCACGGCGAACTCGTGGGAGCCGCAGAATCCCGCCGCCGGCGTCCTCGATCCGCGCAACGACTCCGGTTGGTCGCCCGATCTGGCCACCGAGGGGCCGGTGCATCTGACGGCCACGCTCGCGCGTCCGATTGATCCGGTCACCACGCCGCACCTCACGGTCCAGCTGAATTTCGGGGCCGGCAAAGCCTATATCGCGGGGCTCATCGAGGTGTGCGCGATCACGGGCACCGATGATGGCACGGATTTGCCGGCCGACGTCGTCGCCGCCTTGCAAACGCCCCAGGGCCGGCGCACGGCCGAGCAGGAGGCCGCGCTGTGGCGCGAATGCGCGGCCCGCGGATCGGAGCTTCAACGCGAACGCGTCGCCCTCGAGAATCTCCGCGAGCGGCTCGCGGCGCTGACGGAGCCGTTTACGACGATGGTCATGGAAGTCGCCGCCAAGCCGCGCGACACGTTCATCTTGAACCGGGGCGACTACGCGCAGCCGACCGAGAAGGTGTCGGCCGGCACGCCGTCCGCGTTGCCGCCCTTGCCGGCCGGTGCCCCGGCGGATCGTCTCGGTCTCGCGCAGTGGACGGTGATGAAGGATAATCCGCTGACCGCTCGTGTCGCCGTGAACCGCCTTTGGAAACTGTTTTTCGGGACCGGCATCGTCGGCACGCCGGCGGATTTCGGTTCGCAGGGCGAATGGCCGAGTCACCCGGAGTTGTTGGACTGGCTCGCGGTGGATTTCGTCGAGCACGGTTGGGACGTGAAACACCTCGTGCGTCTTATCGTGACGAGTGCGACGTATCGGCAGAGCTCGGCGGCGAGCGCCGAACTGCTCGAACGCGATCCGCAAAACCGCCTGCTCGCGCGCGGTCCGCGCTTCCGGCTGCCGGCGGAGTTCGTGCGTGACAACGCCCTCGCCGTCAGCGGCCTGCTCGTGCCGCGGCTCGGGGGACCGAGCGTGAATCCCTACACGCCCGGCGATCTCTGGCGTGAAGTCAGCCACTACGGCAGTTCGCCCGCAACCGCGCAGACCTTCGTGCAGGATCACGGTGAGAAACTCTACCGCCGATCGCTCTATACGTACTGGAAGCGCACCGCGCCGCCTCCGAGCATGATGGCTTTCGACGCGCCGAACCGCGAAGTCTGCACGGTCGCGCGCGGCAACACCACGACACCGCTCCAGGCGCTCGTCACCCTGAACGACCCGCAATTTGTCGAGGCGGCGCGGGCCTTCGCGGAACGCGTGCTGGCGACCAAGGGCGACGACGCGACGCGGTTGCGCTGGGCTTTTGCCGAGTGCGTTTCCCGTCCGCCGAAGGAAAAGGAGCTCGCGGTGATCCTCGCCGCGCTCACCCGCGAACGGGCGAATTACGCGAAGACTGAGCCGGCCGCGCGGGCGCTGCTCTCCGTCGGAGAAGCGCCGCGGAACGAAAACGCTTCGCTCTCCGAGCACGCCGCATGGACGCAAATCGCGTCCACCTTGTTCAACCTCAGCGAAACGATCACGCGGAACTGACGCTATGAAAGAAGGAGAGAAAGAGAGAGGGGGAGAGGGGGAGAAAAAGCCGCGAAGGCGATTGGTGCGTCGGCACACCGACTTAGAAGTCTACCAGCGGCCGTTTGCGGCGGCGATGAGGCTATTTGAGCTGAGCCGGAAATTTCCACCCGAGGAGCGCTATTCGCTCACGGATCAATGTCGTCGCTCCTCACGCTCCGTGAGCGCCAATGTTTCCGAGGCATGGCGCAAGCGTCGCTACCCGGCGGCGTTCGTCGCGAAGCTCAGCGACGCCGAGGGTGAAGCGGCCGAGACGCAGACGTGGATTCAGTTCGCGGTGAGCTGCGGCTACCTTGAAGCCGAGGTTGGTCGACCTCTCTATTCCGAATACGACGAAATCATTGCGATGCTGGTCCACATGATCACTCACCCCGACGACTGGACGCTCTAGCCCATTCTCCCTCTCTCTTTCCC
>SYGN01000147.1 GCA_005799525.1 Opitutaceae bacterium
ACGCGCTGGCGGCCGGGGTGGTGCCGGCGGGCCCCGCGACCGGAGCGGGTCTGGCCGCGGCCATAGGTCCAGCCGGGGCGCGGACCGCGGGCGTGCTCGCGCTCGAGCCACGGCGGCCGGTGTTCGGCGCTGTCAATTATGCGACCTTGTTCGCGTACCTCGCCGGGATGTTGGGTCTCGGCGCATACTTCATGCGGCGCGCGCGGGACGCGCGCAGCTACTTTCTCGCGGGAGGACGGATCCCGTGGTGGGCCGCCGGCATCAGCGTCTACGCGACCACCCTCAGCTCGATCACGGTGCTGGCGATGCCCGCGAAGTCCTTCGCCACCGACTGGACCTTTCTGCTCGCGCCGCTGACGATCCTGCTGCTGGCGCCGGTAATCACGCGGTTTTACTTGCCGTTCTTCCGCCGGCTCGAGGTCGCGAGCGCATATGAATATCTGGAGCGGCGCTTCAGCTTCGCCCTGCGCGCCTATGCCAGCATCGTCTTCGTTTCCTTCCAGCTCGGGCGCGTTGCCATCGTGACCTATCTGCCCTCGTTGGCCCTCGCCATCGTCTGCGGCCTCGACGTGGTTACCTGTGTACTGCTGATCGGCGGGCTCTGCACCATCTACACCGTGCTGGGTGGGATCGAGGGTTCGATCTGGACCAGCGTGCTGCAGGCGGGCGTGATGCTGACTGCCGCGCTGCTCTGTCTCGGGGCGGTGCTCGGGGGCGTCGGAGGCAGCGCCACCGCCCTCGTGAGTGAGGCCCTTGCAGACGGCAAGCTCCGGCTCTTCGACTGGTCGTGGAGTGCGGTTCAGGCGACGACCTGGATCATCGTTCTCGGCAACCTGATCAACAACCTCGTTCCCTACACCTCCGACCAGTCCGTGATCCAGCGCTACCTGACGACGAAGGACGAGGCGCAGGCGCGGCGCGCAATCTGGTTAAACGGGCTGATCGCCTTTCCGTCGGCGGCCCTGTACTTTGCCCTCGGGACCGGGCTCTACCTTTTCTTCAAGCACCATCCGGCCGCGCTGCACCCGGCGATCGCCGGCGAGTCCCTGCTGCCGTTCTTTGTCGCCGACCACCTGCCGGCGGGCCTGGCCGGGCTGGTCGTGGCGGGCATCTTCGCCGCGGCGCAGTCGAACGTCTCGAGTGACCTCAACAGCGGCGCGACGGCGCTGGTGACGGATTTTGTCGAGCGGGGTCGCCCCGGTCTGTCCGGCCCTGCGCGCCTGCGTTGGGCACGCAGCGCCACGGCAGGCCTCGGCGTCGCCACCACTTGCCTCGCGCTGCTGCTGACGACTCTGGATATCCGGTCCTTCCTCGACGCCTACATCTCCCTTGTCGGCTTGATGGGCACCGGGCTGGCCGCGGTCTTCGCGCTCGGGATCTTCACCACGCGCGCGAACGCGGCCGGAGCCCTCGCCGGTGTGGTCGCCAGCGGCGTGGTGCTTGTTTGGATACAGCAGGCAACCCGGCTCCATTTCTTCTGGTATGGCATTGTCGGCTTCGCGACCTGCGGGGCCGTGTCGCTGGCCGTCGGTGCGATCACCGGTGGCCCTCGCCGCTCGCTTGCCGGCCTCACTCTCTGGACCCTGCCCTCCCGCGGCTCTGCGGGCCCCACCTGATGTCCCGTCCGAACATCCTGCTCATCCTCAGCGACCAGCTCCGCACCGACGCCCTCGGTTGCTACGGTGGGACGCGCGTTTCCACGCCCCACCTCGACGCCCTTGCCGCCGGGGGCACGGTGTTCGACCGCTGTTACGTCAACAACCCGGTCTGTACGCCCAGCCGGGCGTGCCTTTGGACCGGCAAGACCGTGCACGGCCACGGCGTCCACAACCTTCACGACGTCCTCCCGGACACGGAGAGACTCTTCCCGGAGACGCTGCGCGGGCTCGGCTACCGCACGGCGCTGTTTGGCAAGCTCCACGTGAGCGCGCGGGTGGTCGACCAGAACGAGGTCCCGGTCCACGCCGGCTTCGATGTCTACGAGAACGCGCTTTCGCCCTACAACCACGACTGTCGTCTGCACGCCTACCGCGACTGGCTGCGCGAGCGCGATCCCGTCTTCCTGGCGAGGCTGGCGCGCGAGGGCAGCGCGGTCGGCCACGTGCCCGATGCACTCCACTTCTCCACGTGGGTCGCGGAGCGGGCGGGCGCCTTCATCGGCGCGGAGGCGGGCCGGGGACCCTTTTTCTGCTGCGCCAGCTTCGTCGACCCCCACGATCCTTTCGACGACCACCCCCCAGAGTGGCTCGACCGGGTGGCGCTCGGCGCGATGGAGACGGTCGACCGAAGCCCCGGTCCTCCCGGCCGGCCCGCCGGCGTCCGCCGCGAGGAGGCCGAGGGCGTATTGGGTGCACTCGCCGACTACTCGGACGACGAGATCCGGCGGATGCGGCGGAGCTATTACGCCTCCGTGGGCTTCCTCGACGCGTGCGTCGGCCGCGTGCTGGCGGCGCTGCGCGCAGCGGGCGCTGAGGGCAACACGCTGGTGCTTTTCGCCAGCGACCACGGCGAGATGCTCGGAGAGCGCCGCCTGCTGGGAAAGGGCGCTCACTTTTACGAAGCCTGCGGTCGCGTACCGCTGCTCGCGCGCCTTCCGGGGGTGTTCGCAGCCGGCGCGCGCTCGTCCGCGCTGGTGCAGCTGCACGACCTGGCCGCGACCGCACTCGACGCCGCCGGGAGCGACCCCACCGCGCGGCACGCCTGCCTGCCGGACGCCGTCCCGCTGCAAACGGCGGGCTCGGGGCGCGACTGCGCCTTCGGTGTCTACCGCAACAGCTGCATCAACCGCCGCAAGGTATTCTGGGACCCGCCGATCCACTGCACGATGATCGTCCGCGGCCCGCACAAACTCACCGTCTACCACGATGGGCCGCCGTCGTCCGCAGACGAGGGTGAGCTCTACGACCTAGCCGCCGATCCCGCCGAGGCGCGCAACCTCTGGGCCGAGCCCGCGGCCAACGCCCTGCGCGCCGACCTGCTGGCACGGCTGCGAGCGTGGCTTGCCGAGCAGGAACGCGCGGGCCCCGGTGGGCGGGGCGGGCACCGTTTCCCGCCCGCGAAGCACTGGCTGCCCAACAACCCGATCCGCCTCGCACGCTGAGGCTTCTCTCCAATGTTTCTGACCGCAAATTCTGTGACCGTGCTGGCGAGGCAGCGCGCGCGAAAGGCGACGCTGCAGCCGGTGGCCGACTTCAGTGTTCGATCGGCGGCGCGCTTGCGCAGGTGGGGCTGGCTCTCTGAGTCGGCCGCCTCCGGAACGAACCCCGGACTCGAAGAAGGCCGGCTCGGAGAGCCAGCCCCACCACGACACAAAGACAAACCTGTCAGCTTGGGCGTCCAAGGAATCACCTGATCCAGAAGATGAACTCCGATCGTCCGGCCGTCCCTGCATTTTCCCGCCGGGACTTTGTGCGAACCTCTGGTGCCGCCGCCGCGGCTTGCTGGACGAGGGCGAAGCTGGGCGCCGCGGTGGTGTCCAGGACGCGGCCCAACGTCGTTTGCATTGTTGCCGACGACCTCGGGTTCGCGGACCTCGGCTGTTACGGCTCCGAAATCCACACGCCTAACCTCGACCGTCTCGCGGCCGGCGGCGCGAGCTTCGCGCAAGGATATTCGTTCCCTCGCTGCTGCCCCTCCCGCGCCGCGCTCCTCACCGGCCGCACGCCGCACGAGGCTGGCCTGGGTTTCATGGTGGCGCACGAGGAGAAGCCCGGAGTGAATCCGGCCGCCTACCAGGGCTTCCTGCGGGCAGAAGTGCCGACCCTGGCGGAACGTCTCCGAGCCGAAGGCTACCGCACGAGCCTGGCCGGGAAGTGGCACGTGGGCGAACACCGCCCGCACTGGCCGTGCGACCGCGGCTTCGAGGAGAGTTTCGGCCTGGTCGGCGGCGCCTGCAGCTATTTCGATCCCAGCGGCAGCCGGGCGCAGCCGCGCGTCCGGCGGTTTTTCCGCAACGATCGGGAGATCGTCATCCGGCCGGATCCCGATTTCTATTTCACCGACGAGATTGCCCGTGAGGCCGTGGAGCAGATCGAACGGTCGCAGCGCGACTCGCGGCCGTTCTTCCAGTATCTCGCGTTCACCGCGCCCCACTGGCCACTGCACGCCCGGGCGGAAGACATCGCGCTCTACCGTGATCGCTACCGCGAGGGATGGGACGAATTGCGCGCACAGCGTCACCGCCGGCAGGTTGAGCTGGGCCTGGTCGATCGCCGGTGGGGCCTGGCGCCGCGCGATGCGGCCGTGCCGCCCTGGTCGGCGGTAACAAATCCCGCGGAGATGGCGCACAAGATGGCGGTGTATGCCGCGCAGGTGCATCGGCTCGACTATCAAGTGGGGCGGGTGCTGCAGGCGATTGATCGCACGGGTCGCCGCGACGAAACCCTGGTGGTGTTTGTATCGGACAACGGGGGCGACCCGTCGCTGCCGCCGGTCGTCGAGCCACGGCTGCAGGAGTATGATCCGGCGACTCTGGGCGGACCGCGCTCGTATACCGGCTACGGTCCCGGTTGGGGCCAGGTGAGCAATACGCCCTTCCGCCGTTACAAACGCTACGCCCACGAGGGCGGCATCGCGGTGCCGCTGATCCTCCACGGGCCCGGGTTCCGCGGGAATCGCGAATGGCGGCGGGAGCCGGTCACGCTGCTCGATCTCGCGCCTACCGTGCTTGCGGCCGCGGGGAGCCCCGCCGCGACCAGGGTCGCCTGGCGCGGGCGCGATCTCGCCGCGGCGGGCCGGGCCGCGTTCACCGGGGGCTGGGAGCACATGGGCCACCGGGCGTATCGCGAGGAAAACTACAAACTCGTCGCGGGCGACGGTGAACCCTGGGAGCTTTACGACGTCGGCGCGGACCGCTGTGAGCTGCGCAACCTAGCCGCCCGGGAACCGCAACGGCTTGCGGCGATGACCGCGGCCTACGAACGCTGGGCGAAAGCCGCCGGCGTGCTGCCCTGGCCGGTCGCGCTGCAGGGGAATTTCGGGTGAGTTCATCCTTGCCCGAACCGCGCGGTGCCGCCCCCGCGGTCCGAAGTGCGAACCACTTCGCCGGGCTTGGCCTCGGCGGCATCCCCGCGCACCGTTGCACCTCCTGACCATGTTTCCTTTTTCCGTTCCCCCTGTCTTGCGGCGAATCGCCCGGCGCGGCGCGGCCGCCGCGATGGTTCTCCTCGGGCTGGGCACGGCCGATGCAGCGGGTACCGTGCGGCGTCCGCCCAACGTCCTGTTCATCGTGACGGACGATCTGCGCACGAACCTCGGCTGCTACGGCGACCCCGTGGCCATCACCCCGCACCTCGATCGCCTGGCCGCCCGGGGCACGGTTTTTCGCCGCGCCTACGCGCAAATCGCGGTCTGCAATCCCTCGCGCGCCTCGGTGCTGACGGGGCGGCGGCCCGACACCCTGCGCGTCTGGGACCTCAACGTGCACGTCCGCACCCACGTCCCCGACGTCGTCACGCTGCCGCAACATTTCAAGAACCACGGCTATCGCACCGAGGCGGTGGGAAAAATCTATCACGATCCGCCCAAGTTCCGCGACGCGCCGAGCTGGACCGTGCCGGCCGAACTCGACGACACCGAGGGCGTGCGCGGCAAGTATGCCCATCCCGACAACCTCAAAATCTATCAGCCCAACGGACAGCGCGGCTCCGAGAAGGCGGCCGCCGCCGAGGCGGCGGAGGTGACGGACAACGCCTACATCGATGGCCGGGTGGCCGATCTGGCAGTCGAGCGCGTGCGGACGCTCGCCACGCAGGCGCAGCCCTTCTTCCTCGCCGTGGGAATCCGTCGGCCGCATCTGCCGTGCTCGGCGCCGCAACGTTTTTGGGATCTCTACGATCCGAAAAAACTGCGGGAGATTCCGCACCCACAACCGCCGGCAGGCGCCCCGGCCGTGGCGCTGCACAACTTCATCGAGCTCCGCGGCTACACCGACATGCCGAAGGTCGGCGCGCTTTCGCCCGAGCAGGCGACCTGGGTTCGCCACGGCTATTATGCCGCCACGAGTTTCTGCGACGCGCAGATCGGCCGCGTGCTTGACGCGCTGCGGGAGGCCAAGGTCGATCAGTCCACCGTCGTCGTGGTCTGGAGCGATCATGGCTTCCACCTCGGCGAGCACGGACTGTGGTGCAAGACGACCAACTACGAACTCGACACCCGCGTCCCGCTGATCGTCGCCCACCCGGGCCAGCCGCACCCGGGCGCCGCCACGACGGCCCTGGTCGAGCTGCTCGATCTTTACCCTACGCTGGTTGATCTCTGCGGTCTGCCCGCCGCGCCCGGCGTCGAAGGCCGCTCGCTGCGGCCTTGGATGGAGGCGCCCACCCGCGCGGGGCCGCCGGCGGCGTTCAGCCAGTTTGCCCGGCCCTTCCCGTACAAGGAGAGCGCCGAGGTGATGGGGTATGCGGTGCGCACCGACACCCACCGTTACATCGAGTGGCGCCGGTTCGGCACCCGGGAGGTGGTGGCGCGCGAGCTCTATGCGCTGCCCGGCGAGGCGCTGTATGAAACCAGGAACCTCGCGGCGGCGCCCGCCGAGGCCGCGCGTCTGCGAGAGCTGGCCGCCCTGCTTCCGCCCGGCCCCGGCCCGCTGCGCCCGCCGGCGCGACGCTAGCCCGGAAATCGACCAAGGGTTCGCTGGCAAAAGCGGCGGCCGCACAGAGTGTAGCTCCGCCTTAGAGCAGGGCGTGATTTTTCCGGGCTAGCGCGCGCGGTTCGAATTTGGGACCGCCCAAAACCTGTTTCCCCGCCCGGGAAAGCCGCGCAACATCAGGAACGTTCCGGCGTGTTCCGTCGCCCCTAACTTTGGAACCCAACCTGCATCACTATGCACCTACCCCCCCCACTCCCAGCTTCCGCATTGCCCGCTGGTGCGCGCTGGCCGTAAGCGCCGCCCTGCCCCTTGCCGCCCAAACCGCCCCGGCCGCCGCGCGCCCGGCCGCCGACTCGCCGCCGGTTGAACTCTCGGCCTTCGAGGTGACCAGCAATCGCGATGTCGGCTACCAGTCGACCAACGCCGCCGAGGTCACGCGCATGAACACGGCCATCGCGGACATTCCGATGATCGTGACCGTGCCGAACCAGGAGTTCATCCAGGATACCCTGGCGCGCACGACCGAGGATGTGTTCGAGTGCGTGCCCGGATTCGGGCCCACCTCCAACAACGATGCGTGGACCGTGCGCGGTTTCGCCAATGCGAACACGAAATTCCTGAACGGTTTTCTCCAGCAGGAGAGCATCGGCACGGTGTCGCTTGCCAATGTGGAATGGCGAACGGGGTCACGCATTGACCCTTGACACTACTGCCTTGAACGAGGCCGCGTTCGCTCCGCCGACGCAATCGGAACCGCCGCACATAATGACTGACACTCGCCGGCCAGCCCATGTTTAGACATTCCGCCACCGGCATCAGCCCGTCTCTTTTCGTCTACGACACCCTCGGCCGCGTCATTCGCACCGGCCTCGGCGCCGCGGGCAACGGCACTCTCGACCTCGCCTCGGTCGCCCGCGCGCTCTGACTCACGCGCGATCTAGGCTCACGCGCGATCTAGGCTCACGCGCGCGGGCCAGCGCCTGCCCTAGCACACGCTCTTGAAACGCGTGCGTCTGCACGCCGACCGCCCCGCGCTGCCGGTCACGGTCACGCCGCATACCTTCCGCCGCAGTTGCACGACGGAGTCGATCCGCGGCGGCGCGAACCTCTGGCACGTGAAAGAAATACTCGGCCAAGAGCACCTCGACTCCTTGCAGCACTACGCGAAGGTCACGATTGCGGATCTCAAAAAAACGCACGCGAAATGCCACCCCCCGCGAACGCGAGCGTTGAAACCCGTCCGCCACTCCGCCCGCCATGACCGAAATTATTTTTGAAGTGCGCGAGGACGACGTGGACGGCGGCTACACCGCCTCGGCGCTCGGCGTCGGGGTCCATAGTCAGGGCGACACGCTCGCCGAACTACGCGCCAACGTGGAGGAAGCCGTCGACTGCTACTTCGACGAGACGATGGAGGCCCCGAAGGTCATCCGCCTCCACTTCGTGCGCGACGAAGTTTTGGCAGGATGAAGCTGCCGCGTGACGTGTCCGGCCCGGAGTTGGTCAAGGCACTGCGCGTGCTCGGCTACGCCCTGGATCGGCAGCGCGGATCGCATGTGCCGTGACCACCTGGCGAAACGGCGAACATCACGAGGCGATTCCGAATCACCATCCGATCAAAGTCGGCACGCTCTCCGGCATCCTCAAGAGCGTCGCCACGCACCACGGCCTCACAAGCGAGGAGTTGATCCCGCAACTCGGCTTGTAGGCCGTTTCTTTTTTAGCCGCCGTGCTCCCCTCACTCGCTCCCGATCACGTCCACGCTCGAGCGTGAGGGCAGCCAAATGGGGTCGAGGGCAGCAGAAAGGGATCGGGCTTGGGGGTTTGGAGTCGAGGTGGAATGCCGAACGGGATCAGGCCGCTGATTTTTCAGCGGCAAAAAAGGAACCGAGCGTGATCCGCTGCCGATCTGTGGGGATTTGTAACCATGCTGAGTCGCCCTCCTTACTCGTTTGACATTTTGGTAAGGAGGTCGCTTTTTCCGGTTCATGCCGCCCACCCTTCGCATAAAGATCACCGCCAAGCGGCAGGTCACGTTTCCGGCGGCGGCACTCAAAGCTCTGCGCGTGAAGCCCGGCGACTACTTGGCTTTGATTCAAGATAAGGACGAGTGGCGGCTGGCACCCGAGGGAGTCGATTTCAACAAGCTCGGAACTCTCAAGCACAAGATCTCCCCGCGGCTTCCGCCCTTTGATTTGGCCGCGTGGCGCGGCACCGCGAAAGATCATGCCCGCCTACGGGATTGATACCTCCGTCTTCGTCCGCGTGCTCACCGGCCTGCCGGCGGCGGACTACCAGACGACCGTCAAGCGACTCGCGGCGCTGCGTGCGGCGCAGGCCGAGCACATTACTGTGGCGAACATCGTGATCGCCGAGGCCTATGCCGTGCTGCAGCACCATTACGGGTTGAGCAAGGTCGAGGCCCGCACGGCGATCCTCGCGGCACTGACCAGCGGTTTGATCGAGCCCGCCGATGGCGACGCGGTGCTCGACGCGCTGCGCGAAACCAAGGAGCCCGGCCTGACCGACCGACTCATCGCCCTCGATTACGCTCACCGTCGCGCGGCGGTGCTGACGCTCGATCGCAAAATGGCGGCCCTTCCCAGCTGCGCGAGACTCTGAGCGGTGACGATGCAGTCGAGAGCTGAGCATAAAAGTAAACGGTAAACCTCGATTTCATGCGCGATGGCACGTGCCTCCGCTCTGAAGAGCGAACTTGCGGCGCTCAACGCTTGGCCCTCGACCGAGTTTTTACGGCCGAGCGAATGAGACCCGGTTTCCCGGAACGAGCCCGATCCCGCGCCGGCCCAAACCGAGCTCGCCTGCGTCCAACAGCTGCAATACGTGAAATTGGATCGAGTAAAAATCGATGAACTACGGAGACACAGAGGCACGGAGAATACCTCTGAAACGGAGAGGCTGCGCCGGCTCCCCGTTGCTCTGCATTACGCAATTCGTAGTTCTTGGTTCGTTACGAAAATTTCATCGTATCTCCTTTCAGAATTTGACCACAGATCACACGGATGGGCACGGGTACAACCACTGCCTTTATCCGGGTTGATCCGTGAAATCCGTGGTGAAAAAGGATAGTGTTTCGTCGGTTGCGGCGGAGCCGCGCTCGGACTCTGTGACCCTGTGACTCTGTGCTTTGTGGTGGAGTTTCGTCGTTGGCCGCCTTGCCGGTTTCAGAAAAATCTCGCCGGACTTTCTTCCCCGGTCAGGTGGTCTGATCTTGCTCCTCCGCGCTCGATCCACGCCGATGGCGAATTCTGGGCGGTTGCGTGAACGGAAAACTGGCGGCGCGAGCGCGACGATGCGTTCGAACTCCGCGAGGGAATGCTGCCTGCGCGCGACGCACGTTGGCGGCGAAAAATATGGGCGCAAAAATCTTTTGCGTTTCCGCGTCGTGCGCGTGACGGTCGGCACATGTCTCGAGACCTGCCATGCAAGACCCCTTCACCGGAAAAAACACCTGCATCCAAGGCCGCGTCCTCCCCGGCGCGGAAGCACGCGCCCGTCTTCAAGACGATCACGAGCGACGATTGGAAGCGCTCGCTCACCTCGGCGCGGCAGCAGAAAAATGCGATCTCCGAGCGCATTCGGACCCGGACCGCGACCTCGTCCTCCTCGCCGAAGACGAAGTAGCGCTGCTCGAAAGCGCCGGTCCCGATTGGGCGGAGTTGGGCGCGGCGATCCGCGCGTTTCGTACGCTGCTCCCACTGCACGGGCTTGATGACTTTGGTTTTCACGTGGACGTGGAGCATCCGCTAGAGGAACCCAACGCGCGGCTCCGTTACTTGCACAGTGGCGTCGAAGCCTCCGCGTTCGTCGCTGTGGTGGATGCGTCGGTCTACAAATTTTTCCTGCCGCGTGAAGAAAATTTTGTCGGCAGCGAATTTGGTTTTCAGCGCGGCGACGAGACGGTGTTGCAGGCTGATGCGGCCTTGGGGAGCTACCGGGCCTTGTTTGAAAAACTGCTCCTCGTGCAAGCCCTCGGCGGCATGGCGACAGAAGTCGTCGCCGTCACACCGGAGGGCATCGTCGTGGCGAAGCAAGTGCTCGGCGAACCGCTGCCGCAGGGCGAAGACATGTCGCGTGCGCTGCCGGCGGGGCTGATCGAGAGTCCCTCGCGCTTCCTGCGGGCGAACCGCGATCACCCGCGGCTGTTTTTTCTGGAGCCCGGTCGTGAAGCGGGGCTGCTGGGCACGGTGCAGCCGGCGGCCGCGGAGGCGCGACCGTTTCTGGTGGCGGACTTGCACGCGCGAAATTTTGTGCGCTGCATCGACGGCGCGCTGCGCGTGATCGATCTCGTCGCGGCACCATGGCCAGAGTCGGACACGCGGCAGGATTCACTCATCACCGACTGGCTCGCCCGGGTGCGGGAGAATCCGGAGGCCTCGGCCCTCGGCGCGGCCCACGACGACGAGCTGTGACTCACTCGCACTCTCACCGGAAATAAAAAAACCGCGCTGACGGGCAGCGCGGTTTCGAGAGACTCCGGGTGTTCGGAGTGCGCCGTGGCCGGAATGGTGGGCTCAGCTCTTCTTCGCGTTGAGAAAGGCGAGAACCATCTCAGCCTGCTTCTCGGTCTGGCCTTTGTCGTGGTAAACGACCTTGCCCTTGCGGTCGATCAAGTAGGCCTCGCGACTGGCCATCATGCCGCCGGACTGACCGAAGGCCGCGATGACTTTCTTGTCGGTGTCGGCGAGGAGCGGGTAGGCGAAGTTATTCTTGTCCTTAAATTCTTTCTGTTTCTCGACGGTGTCGGTGCTGACGCCGATCACGGCGACGCCCTTTTTCTTGAGGTCCGCCGCGGCATCACGCAGCGAGCAACCTTGCTTGGTGCAGCCGCCGGTGAGGGCCTTCGGATAGAACCACACGAGCGTGTAGTCGTTTTGTTTGTAGACGTCGGCGAGGTTGAGCTTGGTGCCAGCGTCGGTCGTGGCGGTCACGACCGGAGCATCGGCTCCAACTTTTAGGGCTTCGGCGCGAGCGACGATGCCGAGGAGAGTGAAGACAGACATAACGAGGAGGGGGCGGGATTTCATGACTCTCTCATTGTAGCGGTCACCCGCGCGGATGCAAGCCGGGCGCAGAGTTCTTGCAGTCAGACCCATAGACATCCTGACCCAGGCAAATCGGATGCAAACCCAAAGACCAAAATGATCGAATTGCGTGTACTCGGAAGCCGAGGGGTGAAGTGGGTGAGACAGCAGATGAAGGAGGCAACGGGCAGGCTGCT